>NZ_DATIGT010000309.1:0-17821 GCF_035481375.1 Tahibacter sp. | reverse complement strand
GCTGTGGCGGCGGCCGGCCGGCGACCTGCGCCTCGAAATCCGCTCGATCCGCTACGACGCCTAGGCTCCGGCGCCGGCGGCGTCTCAGTCGAAACCGTTGTCGAAGATCCGATCCGCACGCAGCGCCTGGCCGCTGCGCAGCGGACTGCCGCGCCCCGTCGACCAGAGCACGCGCGCATTCGCACTGCCCGGCAGGTCCCAGGCCACGAGGCCGCTCTGCGCCGTCCCGGCGGCGAGTTCGAGATCGGCGTCGGCGTCGAGATTGGCGAGCGTCGGTGCGCCGAGCCCGCCGTTCCAGTCCTCGCCGCGCGGCGCCGGCAGATCGAGCATGTGCAGGCTTTCGCCGCGGCAGTTCAGCACGTGCAGCCGGCCGACGAAGTTGTCGCGCTTTTCCGGATACGAGGTGAACAGCACTTCGGCGCAGCCGTCGTTGTCGAGATCGGCGACGACGGGTTCGGCGGCGAAACGAAAGCCGCTGCCGGGCACGACGTAGGGCCAACTGTGCTTTTCGGTCTTGTCGAGCCACCACGCGTGCAGCTTGCCGTCGTAGCTCGCGAACAGGATTTCCTTGCGGCCGTCGTTGTCGAGGTCGGCGAGCACGGCGTTGCTGACCGAGCTTTCGATCACGCCGAAGTCCTGCGTCAGCGCGGCGCCGCTCGCGCCCTGCGGCGGCAGCACGGTCCAGTCGAAACCCGAGCCGGCCCAGCGCGTGCGGTCATGACGCAGGATCCACGGCAGGTAGTAGAGATCGCCGTCGGGGTCGCCGACGGCGCAGTTGTATACATCGCCCGGGGCCACGAGCTCGAACGTGCCGTCGCCGTCCAGGTCGCCGATCGCCGGCGCCGCATTGGCAAAATTGGGACGATGCTGCACACCGCAGTTCGCGAAGCCCTGCAGGTCGGCCGCCTGGTCGACATGCACGCCGACCTGCGCCCAGACCTTGGCCTGACCATTCGACAGACCATAGATCGTGCTCGCGCGGCGCTGGTCGCCATTGGGCGCGAGTGCGGTGATGTAGTGCGTGTCGGTCGGCGCGTAGATCTCGTTCACGCCGTTGCCGTCGAGGTCGCCGATCGCGACGTTCTCGTTGTACATGCCCGCGCCGGTCCCCGGCTCGCCCGCGCGCCGCGCCGGCCATCCCGGGCGCAGCGTGCCGTCGTGCTCGTAGACGCTGACCTGGCGATCCCCGCCGCTGCTCGCACGGCCGACGACGATTTCGAGATCGCCGTTGCCGTCGAGATCGGCCAGCGCGAGCGTGCGCACTTCGCCGTTCGCGAACGGGTTCTTCGGCCAGCCGTTCTTCACGCTGCCGTTGCCCGCATAGACCGTCAGCAGATTGCTGTTACGGCCGACGACGATCTCCGGCGTGCCGTCGCCGTCGAGATCCGCGAGCGCGATCGCCGGCCAGATGCGGCTCGCCGCCGTGGCCTGCCATTCGCTCGCGCCCGTCGTACCGTTGTACGCGCCGAGATTCTGGCCGCCCCAGACCACCTCGACCTGCCCGTCCCCGTCGATGTCCCCGGCCGCCGGCGACGCATACCACCCGGTCTGGCAATCGCCGGCCGTACAGCCGGCATAGCTCCACTTCAGCACCGGCACCGGCACCGCGGCCAGCACCGGCGCACCGGCCAGCGCCAGGACCAGCGCGCCGGCAAGGCATTCCAGGACACCCAGCTTTCTGCCTGTCATTTCAGGACACCCAACTTTTCGATACGCATGTCATTCCAGGACACCCAGAACGTTCGGGGGCATCCCGGGACATCCGCTTCATGGCAAGGCATTCCAGGACACCCAGCTTTCTGCCTGTCATTTCAGAGGAGACGTTTCAGGACACCCAGATTCCGGCGCATCTGGGCGACGCATTTCGACCGCATTTCAGGACGCATTTCAGGACACCCATGATCCCGCCCCCGCGCCCGGCCCGTAAATCGGATCGGGCACCGTTCGTCGCGCCGTTGCCCCGCGCAGCGGCCTTGCGCCACGGCACGACAGGTATTTATGTTATTGCTTACATAAATACCGGGACATCACCATGACCTTTCTCGCCGACCTGGGTCTGCTCGCGCTCGGCAGCCGCCTGCGCGCCATCAGCGACCAGCTCTACACGCTGGCCGACGAGGTCTACCGGCTGCGCGGGCTGCCGCTGCAGGGCCGCTGGTTTCCGGTGCTGCGCCTGTTGCACGACCAGGGGCCGCAGTCGGTCGGCAGCATCGCCGCGCAGATCGGGCAGACCCACTCGGCGGTCAGCCAGCTCGCCGACAAGCTCGTCGCCGAGGAATGGGTCGCCGTCGTCGACGACCCGACCGACCGCCGCCGCCGTTGCCTCGCCTTGACCGACCGCGCGCGCGACGTGCTGCGCGACGTACGTCCGGCGTGGAAGGCCATCGTGCAGGAACTCGACGAACGCTGCGCTGCGGCCGACATCGATCTGCTCGCGACCCTGGCGCGCTTCGAGACCGTGCTCGATCCGGGCCTGCCCGCCGCCATCGTCGCGCGCAGCCAGGCCACCGACAGCGCGCGCGTGCGCGTGGTCGGCTTCGATCCGGCGCTGCGCGAGCACTTCTATCGCCTCAACGCCGACTGGCTGCGCAAGTATTTCTATCTCGAGGAAATCGACCACCGCGTGCTGTCGGATCCCGAAGGCGAACTCATCGCCGGCGGCGGCGAAGTGCTGTTCGCCGTGCTCGACGACCAGGTCATCGGCACCTGCGCGCTCAAGGTCGAATCGCCCGGCGTCTACGAACTCACGAAGATGGCGGTCGACGAAACCCATCAGGGTCTCGGCGTCGGTCGCCGCCTGCTCGCGCGCGCGATCGAGGTGTTCCGCGAACGCAACGGCCGGACGCTGTTCCTCGAATCGAACTCGCGCCTCAAACCCGCGCTGACGCTGTACGAACGCATGGGCTTCGAGCATCAGCCGCAGCGCAAACCCGATTCGCATTACAGCCGGTCGGATGTCTACATGATCCTGGGAAATAGGGATTAGGGGTTCCTGACCACTGCTCTTCGTTTACGGAAACCAGCCAGCACGATCCAGAAAATCGAGGTCCGCCCGCAGCCCCTCTAGTTCCTAGTCACTCGCCGCCCCTCCGAGCGCCCGCAGCGCCACGATCTCCCGCCGCGGCGGCGCGCCGAACAGGCGGCGGTATTCGCGGCTGAACTGCGACGCGCTCTCATAGCCGACGCGGTGCGCCGCGGCGGCGGCTTCGAAGCCTTCGGCCAGCATCAGGCGCCGCGCTTCGTGCAGGCGCAGCGATTTCTGGAACTGCAGCGGCGACAGGCTCGTCGCCGCCTTGAAGCGGTGATGCAGCGCCGACACGCTCATGTGCGCGGCATCGGCGAGTTCCTCGACGCTCAGCGCGTCGGCGTAGCGCGACTTGATCAGGTCGATCGCGCGGCCGACGCGATGCCCCGCGCTGTCGGCGACGACGAGATCGCGCAGGCGATAGCCGAGATCGCCGCAAAGTGCGCGATAGCTGATCTCGCGCAGGATCAGCGGCGCGATCACGTCGATCTCCTGCGGCGAGTCGAGCAGCCGCAGCAGGCGCAGCAGTGCGTCGAGCAGCGGCAGTTCGGTGCGCGCGAGGAATAGCGCGCGGTCGGTCGGCCGCGGCGTCGACGGCGGCGACTGCAGCACGAGTTCGCCGAGCACGCGCAGATCGAGCGTGATGCGCAGGCACAGGTAGGGCTGCGCCGGCGTCGCGGTCAGGATCTGCCCGACCACGGGCAGGGTCATCGAGACGACGAGGTAATTCAGCGGGTCGTAGACGAACACCTCGTCGCCGAGGATCGCCTGCTTGCGGCCCTGCACGACGACGCAGAGGCTGGGTTCGTAGACGGACGCGATGGGCTGCGTCGGCTCGGACATGCGGATCAGGACCAGCGGCTCGACCGCGGTCGCATGCAGGCCGTCGCCGTGCGTCAATCGGGCAATCCGGTCGGCCAGCTCGCGCTGCGGTGCGAACCCGTCGAACGGGGCGACGCTCGGTGTGGATGTAGCGGCGGACACGGCGTTTCCCGGTAGCGGAGACGGTGCGGATTATGCGCACGACCTCGCGCGCGCACGACCGCGACGAACCGCGAATTGCAGGATCGGGCAAGTCTGCCGCAGCTTTGGGCTAAGCCGCGGCGACGCGCGGGGACTACTCTGCGGCGGCAGTAGCGAGAACGAAGAAACGACAAGCGGGCGAGCGCAGCAGCGACTCGTTTCACTCTTCTCCTCTGTCCACTTTCCCCTCCCCGGAGCCTCCCGATGAACCACTCTCTCGCCCGCCGCGCGCTCGGCCGCGACGGCCTCGTCGTTTCCGCCCTCGGCCTCGGCTGCATGGGCATGTCCGATTTCTACGGTGCCAGCGACGAGGCCGACAACCTCGCCGTGCTGCATCACGCGCTGGACGCCGGCGTGAACTTTCTCGACACGGCCGACATGTACGGTGTCGGCCGCAACGAGGAACTGCTGGCCAAAGTCCTGCGCGTGCGCCGCAACGACGTCGTGCTCGCGACGAAGTTCGGCAACGTGCGCGCGCCCGACGGCGCGTTTCTCGGCATCGACGGCAGCCCCGGCTATGTCGCGGCGTCGTGCGACGCGAGCCTGCGCCGGCTCGGCGTCGATCACATCGACCTCTACTACCAGCATCGCGTCGATCCGAAGGTGCCGATCGAGGAGACCGTCGGCGCAATGGCGCGACTTGTCGAGGCCGGCAAGGTGCGCTTCCTCGGCCTGTCGGAAGCCAACGGCAACACGCTGCGCCGCGCGAGCGGCGTGCATCGCATTGCCGCGCTGCAGAGCGAATATTCGCTGTGGACGCGCGACGTCGAGAACGACGCCCTGGTCGCCTGCCGCGAGCTCGGCATCGGCTTCGTCGCCTACAGTCCGCTCGGCCGCGGCTTCCTGACCGGCGCGATCGCCTCGACCGATGCGCTGGACGCCGACGACTACCGGCGCAACAACCCGCGCTTCCAGGCCGGCCACTTCGACGTGAACCGCCTGCTCGTCGACGCGCTGACCGCGCTGGCGCGCCAGCGCGGCTGCACGCCGGCGCAGCTCGCGCTCGCGTGGCTGCTGCACCAGGGCGAGGACATCGTGCCGATTCCGGGTACACGCCGCATCGCGCGCCTCGACGAGAACGCCGCCGCGACGCGCATCGTGCTGAGCCGCGCGGAACTGCAGGCAATCGCCGGCGTGCTCGCGAGCCACCCCGTCTCCGGCACGCGCTACGCCGCGGCGAACATGGCGACAGTGAACGCGTGACTGCAGCGTCGCGATGGCGACATGGACGAAACCCGCTTGCGGGACCGATACACGCCATGACGTACACCGCGACGTTGCGGTTCGCCGCGCTCACCGCACCCTGCGAAAGCGGACCGCGCGTCGTGACGGGAAACCGTAGATTGCAGTGAGCCGCGACATCGCGGCGGCGGAGTTGACGGAACGCGCTCGTGTCGAGCGCCGACGCGCATCGCACGCAGAATTTCGCCACATTTCGCGCCGCGGCCTGCCCGCGGCGCGACCGCATAATCGCGGCCCCTTTCCGTGCGAAACGCCTCGATGCTGCTGCGTCCCCTGCTGTCCGGCCTCTGTGCCATTGCTTGCGTCACCGCTACCGCTGCGCCGCTGCGGCCCGATTCTCCCAAGAACTGTTCGTCGTGCGCGGAATGGAACCGGCCGCAGGCACCGTTCGTGCTGCACGGCAAGAGCTGGTTCGTCGGCACGCGCGGACTGTCGTCGGTGCTCATCGATTCGGGCGAGGGACTCGTGCTGCTCGACGGCGCCCTGCCCGAATCCGCGCCGCTGATCGCGGCCAACATCGAAACGCTCGGCTTTCGTCTCGACCAGATCAGGTACATCGCGGTGTCGCATGCGCACTACGATCACGTCGGCGGCGTCGCCGCGCTCGCGCGCGCGAGCGGCGCAACGGTTATCGCGAGCGCGCGCAGCGCCGACGCATTGATCGCCGGCGTTCCGCCCCAGGACGATCCGCAGGCCGGTTTCGGCGACAAGGCGAACGGGTTTCCAAAATTGAGCAAAGTGCAGCGCGTCGCCGACGGCGAAACCCTGCGCCTGGGCAAGCTCGTGCTGACCGCCCACTACACGCCGGGACACACCGCCGGCGCGACGACCTGGAGCTGGCAGGACTGCAGCGGCGGCGACTGCGTGAATCTCGTCTACGCCGACAGCCTCAATGCCGTCTCCGACGACGCCTATCGCTTCGGCGGCGCCGACGGCAACGGCGGCATCGCTGAAAGCTTCCGCGCGAGCATCGACCGCGTCGCGAAACTTCCCTGCGACATTCTCGTGACGGTGCATCCGGGTTTCGCGAAGTTCGACGAAAAGCTCGCGCAGCGCGCCCAGGGCGCGAAAGCCGATCCGTTCATCGACGCAAGCGCCTGCCGGCGCTATGCCGACTCCGCGCGCGAAAGGCTCGACGCACGCCTCAGGGAAGAACGCGCGCCGAAACCGTGAGACCGGCGCGGCGGTCCGTCGCGTCGACGGATCGCCGCCGCTCGGACTTCGGAGCCGTCCTCGACGATCGGACCGTTGCAGTCCTCCGGCGCGTCGAACGCGCCGGTGCTGTCGGTGTTGCTCGCAGTCGAACCCTGCGCGGCCGACACGCCGGGACCGCGCCGCGCGAACCCTCTCCGGAGGAGGCAGCGTTCTCGCCGCCAGGGAGTTCGATGTCGGCAGCGAACGACGCGGTGCGCGCGTCGATGAAGCCCGCCTCGCAGGGCTGCCGCTGCATCGCACGAATGGCCAGGCGCAGCAGGCGGTTCTCCGCGCCGTTGCCGTCGAACCAGTCGCCGCCGGCGCCGCGCCGCGCGACCCGTGGCGATAGAAAAATGTCGTGGGCCATGTTGGCCCAGTAGAACGCATTCGTCGCTGTTCAGGGATCGAAATCGGCGTCGAAAATCAGGTCGGCGCAGTCGGCGGGCAGATCGAACGCTTCGGTGTTGTCGCTGTTGCTGCCGGCCGAGCCCTGCACGGCCGATGCGCCGAGACCGCGCCGCGCGAATCCGCGCCAGAGAATGCAGCGGTTTTCGCCCGCATAGAGTTCGTCGTCGGCGGCCAGCCACGCCGTGCGCGCATCGACGAAGCCGGACTGGCAGGGCTGCAGCTGCATGGCGCGGATCGCGAGGCGCAGCATGCGGTTTTCCGCGCCGTTGCCGTTGAACCAGTCGTTGCTGGCGCCGTGCCGGGCGACCATGCCCCAGGTCACCTCCCACAGCATCGACGCCCAGACGAAACCGACGCCGTGCGGCACGGCCAGCGTGCGCGTGTCGTTGTAGGTGTAGCGGTTCAACGCGAAATCCGTCGTGTACGGCGCCGTGCGGATGCCGGTGCCGTTGACCGGCTGGCCAAGCACATACGTGCCGAGCCCGCGCGGCTGAGTCGGCGTCGCATGCGCGAAGTTCGTCGTCAGCAGAATTCCGAAAAAGTCGTTGTAGCCGCTGGCCGGCCGCTCCGCATTGCCGTTGCAGCTGGTGCCGGCGATGCGCGCGTGGAGCACCATCCCGTAGGCATACAGGAACGTCGTCGCATCGAAGCTGCCCTCGCGGCGCGGCGAGGTAGCGTTCCACTCGTATAACTGGATACGCGGACTGACGCCGTCGGCCGTCGACGAGCCGTTCGCGTTGTTGATGCCGCTGCCGTCCATGATCTCGACGATCAGCGGGTCGTTGCCCACGCCGCCGCGGCCGTAGTTGTTCGCCTGCATGTTTCTCGCCGCCTCGTTGAAACCGTGGCGCCAGAAGATGTCGTGCAGCATGTTGGCCCAGTAGAACGCGTTGGTCGCGAGCGCCTCCTTGTACGACGAGGGCGGATTCGCCGGCGACCACGCGAAGTCGAACAGCAGTCCCGCACCGCCGTCCGGCCCGGGCCCGTCCGACGCATTGTTGGCGTCGATGTCCGTGTAGACCGTTACGTTGTTGCCGCGAAGGGTCGTGAACTCGGCCCCGGCCACGCCGTTCGTGTCGTGCCAGCCGAACGGCGATGCGTCGAGCTGGTGCGGGTTGGTCGCCAGCACGCGCGCGCCGTGGTCCGGGCTCGCGACAGGCACCGGAAACACGCGGTAGCTCGCGGCCTGCGCGCCCACCGATGCCAGCAGCGCGAGCGCAATGCCCGCCGCCGGCTGTCGTGCAGTGATGTACGGCATGTTCGTGACCCTCCCCGGTCGCACGTCCGACATGAGCCTGACTGAGTACGTCAAAGCGCAGCGCCGAGTGCCGCGACGCCGGCGCGGCGATCGGATCGCGAGCCCTGCGCGCGTCATCGCGCGATGCGCTTCCTGGCAACACCAACGCGGTTCGGGGTCGGCCAGCGACATCGGCTCGTAGCGGTCTCAGCCGCTTCTGCCGCGGCGCGCTTGCTGCGCTGCGGCGTGCATCGAACGTTCGTTTGGATATCGTGCCGGTTCCCCTCCGGCTCGCGGAGGGTGTCGATCCATTCGGGGAATACCGCAAGAACCAGCACTAATCCACGAGCTCACAGTTCCTGGGAGGGAAAACCGTGACCAGAAGTCCCCTGACGTTGGCCGTCGTTTCGTCCTTGCTGCTCGCCGCACCGCTCGCGGTGCTCGCCAATCCCATTCCCAAGCAACTGTCCGGGCCTCCGGAAGAGTTCACGCAGATGCGCGTCCCCGATCCGGCCGACGCGGCGATCTTTTCCCATAGCGCGCTGATCCCGGTGCAGATGGATACACGCGGCGCAGGCTGGCAGCACGTGCTGCCGGTCGAGAACGGCAAGGTCCGCTTCCTCGTGTTCTCGGGCAACAACAGCGACTGGCTGCTCGAGCTGCAGTCGCCGACCGGCCGCCGCATTCCGGCGCAGGAACTCAGCACCGGCGCGCGTTCGGCCGATTTCGCGTTCGAAGAAGCGCGCGTTCCGGCCAGCTACTACGCGCTCGATTCGCTGGAAACCGGCACCTGGAATCTGCGCATCGACGCCGGTGCGAGCCGCTCGCAGAGCGGCTACGTGCTGCTCGAAGGCGACACGGCGACCGAACTCATGTCCTATCCGGCGCACCGCCGGCAGATCGTCGGCCAGCAGCTCGACGTCGTCGCGACGCTCGGCGGCGCGCGTGCGAGCGGCGCACGCATCGCCTCGGCGACGCTGCGCGTGACGGCGCCCGACGGCGCGGTCAGCAGCTACGCAATGTTCGACGACGGCCTGCATGCCGACGCCGTGGCCGGCGACGGTCTCTTCGGCGCGGGCTTCATCGCCGAACAGAGCGGCACCTACGTCGCCCAGGTCCTGGCCGACGGCACCAACGCGAACGGCCAGCGCGTCGTGCGCTCGGCCGAACACGTGCTGCCCGTCGTCGATGCCTCGCTGCGCCTGTCGCCGATCGAATCGGTCGTATCGGCACGCACGCAGGCCGACGGCCGTCTCTCGATCGACCTGCCGACCGTCGCGAACAAGCCCGGCCAGCACTATCGCGCCTACGCCGAAGTCTGGGGCACCGACGGCAAGGGCAACGAACGCCCGGTCGCCTGGGTCAGCGGCATGGTCACGCCGGACAAGAACGGCGTACTCGGCCTCGGCTTCGATCCGCGCTGGGTCGCGCGCGCCGATGCGCAGCCGCCGTATCAGCTGCGCGAACTGCGCATCGAGGATCCCGATCATTTCGTCACGCTGGCCGGCGCGCGCACGCTTGCGCTCGACCTGCCCGCGCGCCGCCTGCTCGGCGCCGCGCCCAAGGGCATCGACGAAGCCATGCGCATGGGCCCGCGCCCGAGCGGCAACGAGGCGACCAAGGGCGTCGGCCAGCGCCTGATCCTCGTGCACGGCTACTGCTCCGGCGGCGTCTGGCCGGCCTCGCAGTTCTCGACCGCGTCGACCTTCCTGGACGTCAACAAGAACCGCAGCCACGATGCGTTCGCGCGCCTGCTGCAGACCTTCGGCAGCACCTGGAACTCGTTCGGCACGGTCGCCCACAGCCAGGGCGGCGCGGCATCCCTGCACTTGTATACCTATTACTGGAGCGGACTCGACAACGCGACCGGCGCACGCCTGATCCAGTCCGTCGGCACGCCGTACAAGGGCACGAACCTCGCCGGCATCCTCGCCACGCTCGGCTCGTGGTTCGGCGTCGGCTGCGGCACGAACGACAACCTGAGCTACAGCGGCGCATCCGCGTGGCTCGCCGGCATCCCGACCGCGTCGCGCGCCAAGGTGAACTACTACACGACCGCGTTCCGCACGACGAACTGGTGGACGAACGACTACTGCCAGATCGCGACCGACCTCGTGCTCAGCGATCCCGAAGACGGCACGACCGAGCAGGCCAACGGCCAGCTCAGCGGCGGCGTCAACCGCGGACACACGAGCGGCCAGTGCCACACCAGCGGCATGCGCGATCCGGCGCAGTACAACGACTCCTCACGCAATGCGACGATGAATTCGAACGCGGCGCGGTGAGGGGGAACCGGGAATAGGGAATCGGTAAAAGACAAGCGGACAAACCCTCCCCTTCAAGGGGAGGGCATGGCGGGGATGGGTTTCCGCCTCACCCTCGCCAGTTCCACGGACTCGACCCGTTTCGCGATTACGCGGCGGCCATCACCGCCAGCACGCCCGCAATCCCCGGCAGCGTCATCAGCCGGAAGATCGCATCGAGCTGCTCCGGCGTGAGTTCGGGTCGCGTCTCGCGCCACCAGAGCAGCACGTTCGACAGCGCGCCGGCGACGTGCTGCACGACCGCTTCGATCTCCGCCTCGCGCAGCCGCGCCGCCTGCGGCTGCGCGCGCAGTTCGTCGCGCACGAGTTCGCAGAGCAGCAGGCGCATGTGCTTCTCGACCGCCAGCTGCACGCCGGGTGCGTGCACGCGCGTCGCGGCCTGGCGCACGTGCCGGAAGAACGGCAGCGTGAAGCCGAGCTGCATGCCGGGTGCACTCGCCGCCGCGATCTGCGATTCGCGCTGCAGCCAGCCGCGCAGGCGGCCGACGCTGTTGGCGAGCAGGTCGTCCTTGTTGCGGAAATGCTCGTAGAACGTCGCGCGCGAGACGCCGGCCCTGTCGAGCACGTTCTGGATCGTCAGCCGCTCGTAGCCGCGCTGGTGCAGCAGCCCGGCGAACGCATCGAGCAGAGCTTCGCGCGAGCGCAGCGCCCGCGCATCGGTCTTGGCGTGAGTCATGAGCGGGATCCCGAACAAACGCGATCGAAATGTCGGACAGCGCCGCGCCGATGCTGCAGCGCGTGCGGGGCGCAGTATCGTCGCCGCCCGAACCCGCGAACAACCGGCAGGCACCGATGGCGTCCGATTCCCTGATCCGACTGCGCAACGTCTCGCGGCGCTACGGCGAAGCCGCCGCGGGCTGCACCGCGCTCGACCGCGTCGACCTCGACATCGCGCGCGGCGAGAGCGTCGCGATCGTCGGCCGCTCGGGCAGCGGCAAGACCACGCTCGTGAACCTGCTCGCCGGCCTCGACCGGCCCGACGACGGCAGCGTGCACATGGGCGAGGTCGAACTCGGCACGCTGTCCACCGCGCAGCTCGCGCGCTGGCGCGGCCGCGAGGTCGGTATCGTGTTCCAGTTCTTCCAGCTGCTGCCGAGCCTGACCGTGCACGAGAACATCCTGCTCGCGATGGACTTCGCCGGCGTCGTGCCGCGCGCGCAGCGCCGCGCACGCGCCGACGCGCTGCTCGAACGCCTCGACATCGCCGGCGAAGGCGCGCGCCTGCCGCAGTAGCTCTCGGGCGGCCAGCAGCAGCGCGCGGCGATCGCCCGCGCGCTCGCCAACGACCCGCCGCTCGTGATCGCCGACGAACCGACCGGCAACCTCGACAGCGAGAACTCGGCGCGCGCGCTCGCCCTGCTCGCCGGCCTCGCGCGCGACGGCAAGACCGTGATCACGGTCAGTCACGAGCGCGACATCGCCGCGCATTTCGCGCGCGTCGTGACCCTGCGCGACGGCCGCATCGCCGACGACAGCGGCGCGCGCGCATGAGCACGCGCTGGCGCAAGATCTGGCGCGAATTCCGGTTCGCGCGCGACCGCTTCGTGCTGCTCGTCGCCGCGCTCGCGCTCGCGATGACGGCCCTGACCGCGCTGCTGTCGGCGCGCGACACGCTTACCCGCAGCATGCAGGCGAATTTCGCCGCGACGCGTGCGGCGTCGGCGCAACTGCGCGTGGAACGGCTCGACGCGCCGGTGCTCGCCGCCGTGCGCGCGATGCCCGGTGTCGCCGGCGCCGACCTGATCGCGCACGCGAGCGGCCGCGTCGTCGCGGCGAACGGACGCACGCGGCCGCTGCTGCTGTATATCCGCGGCGAATCGCTGCCGGAGATCTCGACGTTCGACCTGCGCGACGGCACCTGGCCGCCCGGCGGCAACGGCGTGCTGATCGAACGCAGCGCGCGCGGCGTGCTCGGCCTCGATGCCGGTGCCGAGTTCGACCTGCTGCTCGACGGCGAGCGCCGCGCGACACTGCGTCACGCCGGCGTCGTGCACGATGCGGCGCTCGCACCTGCGTCGCAGGAAGGCGTGGTCTACGCCTACACCTCGTTCTCGACGGCCGCCGCGCTCGGCATCGATGCCGCGCCCGACTGGCTGCTGCTGCGCTGTTCCGGCGCCCCGACCGTCGCGGTGATCCGCGACTGCGCGACCGGCGTCGCGCGGCAGCTCGTCGCGCAGGGCCACGCCGTGCGCGAAGTGCGCATTCCGCCGCCGGGCCTGCATCCGCACGAGACCCAGATGCAGGCGGCGCTGCGCCTGCTGCTCGCATTCGGCGTGCTCGCGGTCGTGCTCGCCGCGGTGCTCTGCGCCGCGGTCGTCGGCGGCCTGCTCGCGCAGCAGTCGCGCGCGATCGCGGTCCAGCAGAGCCTCGGCGCGACGCCGTGGATGCTCGCCCTGCCCTATCTCGCGCTGATCGCCGGCCTCGCGCTCGTCGCGAGCGCGATCGGCCTGTTCCTCGGTTATGGCGCCGGACTGCATCTCGCGCTGCACAGCGCGCAGCATCTGAACCTGCGCATCGTCGCGCGCGGACTCGCGCTCGCGCCGTCGCTGCTGTCGCTCGCGACCGGCGTCGCGCTGCCGGTGCTCGCCGCCGCGATTCCCGTATTCGCCGCGGCGCGGCGTCCGGTGCGCGCGGCGCTCGACGATCACGGCATCGCCAGTCCGCGCGACGCGCAGCGCACGGCGTTCGCCGCGCGCTTTGCGGGCGCGCCGGCGCTGACGCTGGCCTGGCGCAATCTCTGGCGGCGGCGCGTGCGGCTCGTGCTCAACCTCGCGCTGCTCGGCGCGGCCGGCGCGCTGTTCCTCGCGAATGCGAACCTGCGCAGCGGCTGGTACGCGGTCATGGCCGACGCCGCGCGGCAATGGAATTTCCAGCAGCGCATCGCGCTGCAGGAACCGGTCGACAGCGCCGCGGTGCGACGCGCGCTGGCCGGCGTGCCGGGGCTGCGTGCCGTCGAAAGCTGGCCGTCGACGATGGTCGCGGCCGACGACGGCGACGCGCTGTTCGTGACCGGCGCCCATGCCGACGGCGGTCACGGCGCGGTGCGTCTGCGCGCCGTGCCGGACGGTTCGGACTTCCTCGCACTGCCGATCACCGAGGGCCGCTGGCTCGCGACCGGCGACACGCACGCGATCGTGCTCAACAGCGTCGCCGCATCGACGACCTTCGCCGGCACGCGCGTCGGCGACTGGCTCGACCTGCGCGGCCCCGACGGCCATCTGCGCGCGCAGGTCGTCGGCATCGCACGCGAAGTCATGGCAGGTGCGTCGATCTACACGACGCCCGGCGCCTACGCGCTCGCCGCGCCCGGCGACGCCACGGCGGTGTCGTCGCTGCGGCTTGCGTACCGCGACGGTCGCGCCGGCGACGCCGCCATCGTGCGGAAGACGCTCGAAGGCGCCGGCATCGCCGTCTCCGCCGTGATCGACAATGCCGACGTCGGCGAAAGCCAATGGGCGCACCTGGGCATCCTGCTGCTCGTGCTGCGCGCGGTCGCCGTGATCATGGCCGTCGTCGGACTCGCCGGACTCGCGGCGGCCGCGAGCGCGGCCGTCATCGACCGGCGCCGCGAATTCGGCGTGCTCGCCGCGATCGGCGCGACGCCGGCGACGATCCTGCGCAGCGTGCTCTACGAAGCCGTGTTCGCCGCGCTGCTGAGTCTTGCGCTCGCGCTGCCGCTGTCGCTCGCGGCGACCGCGGCGATCGCGCCGCTGCTCGACAACCTCGCCGGCATGCCGCTGCCGCTGCGACTGTCGCCGGCCGGCAGCCTGCTCTGGGCCGCGCTGCTGCTGCCGGCCGCCGTACTCGCCTGCCTGCTGCCCGCGCGCAGCGCCGCGAAACTCAGCGTCGTCGAAGCACTGCGCCGCGACGGGCTTTGAATCGAGACTCTCCGCGCTCAGTCCGCGGCGAGTCCGGCTTCGACGATCAGCCGCTTCCAACCCGCGATCGAACCCGCGAAGCGGTCGGGTTCGAGAAATCCGGCCACGGCCGCGACGGATTCGGGCGACAGCGGCGTCAACGCATAGCGCACGCGCACCGCGCAGCGATCGGCGGCGAGCGGTGCGCATCGCACCTCGACGAGTCCGGCCTGCACGCCGGCGACCCAGCGCGCATAGCGCGCGATGCCGCGCGCGACGTCGTAGTCGATGACGACCCAGCTCGTCTCCGTGCCGTTCATGCGCGTGACGAACGCGCTGCCCGGCCCGCCGTCACCGACCATCTCCGGTTCCCAGCCCGGCACCCAGCGGCGCTCGCCCTGCGCCGTGAACAGCGGCAAGGCGTCGTCCGCGGACAAGCCCAGTTCGAAGCCGGATTCGGCGCTCATCGTGGTCATGGTCATGCCGGACAGCCTTGTTACCGTGGTACATATCAACCATGATACGGAATCAGAGCATGACTGGTAAAGTGACGGGCACGCCAAGGAGACCGTTGCAATGGCCACGAGCCGGAAACCCGCCAAGGCCGCGAAGGCCGCCGCCGTCGAGATCGAGCGCGTGCAGACCGGCGTGCGCCTCGAAAAGCGCCTGCTCAAGGTGCTCAAGGGCCTCGCCGAATACCTCGACCTGTCGCTCGGCGACCTGCTCGAAGGCGTCGCGCTGCACGCGCTGGAGAACAAGGCGCCGTTCTCGCCGGCGACGCTCAAGCGCATCCAGGATCTGAAGAAGGTCTATGGGCTGGATCTGGGTGCGGTGGACAGCCATCGGCTGTCGGATGGGTGAGGGGCCGGGAATCGGGAATGGGAGGCGGGAAATCGCAACCACAGAACTGACGCACTGCGCCCTCACCCCGACGGCGTCGGGAGAGCGGGCTGGGGCGAGGGGGAGAAGGTGCCGCGTGCGCGGTGCCTGGTTCTCGCGGCGAATCGCAATGCCATCGCGACAACCTGACAGCGCATTTCAGCTGACGCTTCTCCCCTTCACCCCACCCTCTCCTCCAGGCAGGCTTGGAGGAGAGGGCTAAAGCCAGGTGCACCCCGCTCTGACGATTCCGCGCTCCCCATTCCCGACCCCATGACATCCGGCACACGCGGCTGCCTCGACACTCAAGCCAGATGAAGGACCGATACCACGCGACCGCGGAGCCTCGATGAAACGCCTGCTGCTTGCCGCCCTGCCCCTGTTCGCCGCGCCGGCGTTCGCTGCGATCGCGCCGGGTGCCGATCGACAGAGCGGCGACGGGCCGTATACGCAGTTGATCCTGCGCGGCGTCAACGTGATCAACGGCACCGGCAGTCCGGCCTACGGCCCGGCCGACGTCGTCATCGAAGGCAACCGCATCGTCGAGATCCGCATGGTCGGCGCCGACATCCAGTCGATCAAACCGGACGACCGGCCCAAGCTCAAGAACGGCGGCCGCGAAATGGATCTCGCCGGCCATTACGTGATGCCCGGCATCGTCGACCTGCACGGCCACATCGGCGGCGACGAGCAGGGCGTCAGCGCCGACTATGTGTACAAATTATGGATGGGCCACGGCATCACGACCGTGCGCGATCCGGCCTGCGGCAACGGCATCGACTGGTGCGCGAAAGAAGCCCGCCGCAGCGAGGCCAACGCGACCGCCGCGCCGCGCATCTTTCCGTATGCCTACTTCGGCATGGGCCGCGACAAGCCGATGACGACGCCCGAGGAAGCGCGCGAGTGGGTGCGCGACATGAAGAAGAAAGGCGCCGTCGGCATGAAGTGCTTCGGCTATCGCCCCGACGTGCTGCAGGCCGCATTCGAGGAACTCGGGAAACAGGGCATGCGCAGCGCCTGCCATCATGCCCAGCTCGACGTCTCGCGCGTGAACGTGCTGACCACGGCGCGCTGGGGACTGACCACGATGGAACACTGGTACGGCCTGCCCGAAGCGCTGTTCGACGACAGGACCGTGCAGAACTACCCGGCCGACTACAACTACAGCAACGAGGCGCACCGCTTCGGCCAGGCCGGCCGGCTCTGGGCGCAGGCCGCGGAGAAAGGCAGCGAGAAATACGAAGCCGTCATCAAGGAACTGCTCGAACTCGACTTCACGCTCGACCCGACCTTCACGATCTACCAGGCCAGCCGCGACCTCATGCGCGCACGCCGCGCCGAATGGCACGACCGCTACACCTGGCCGACGCTGTGGAATTTCTTCGCCCCGAACCGCGACAACCACGGCAGCTTCTTCTTCGACTGGGGCACCGAAGACGAAGTCGCCTGGCGCGACAACTACCGGCGCTGGATGGCGTTCGTGAACGACTACAAGAACCGCGGCGGCCGCGTCACCGTCGGCAGCGATTCCGGATACATCTATAAAATTTACGGATTCGGCACGATAGAGGAGTTGGAGTTGCTGCGCGAAGCGGGTTTCCATCCGCTCGAAGTGATCCGCGCGGCGACGCTCAACGGCGCACAGGCACTCGGCGCGGCCGACCGCATCGGCTCGCTCGAACCCGGCAAGCTCGCCGACATCGCCGTGATCAAGGAAAACCCGCTCGCGAATCTCAAGGTGCTCTACGGCACCGGACATATCCGCCTCGGCGCCGACGGCAAACCCGCGCGCGTCGGCGGCGTCGACTACACGATCAAGGACGGCATCGTGTTCGATGCGAAGCAGCTGCTGCGCGAGGTGCGCGAGATGGTGGCGACGGAGAAGAAGAAACGCGGCATCGAGAACTACGCGCAGCCGGGCGAATAGCCGCCCCCGACGTAGGGCGCAATAGCCGAAGGGCATTGCGCCACCGCACGCTCCGAAGCCGATTCAATTCATGCCCGCCGCAGCCTGCTCGAAGCGATGCTTCGGCGAGGCCGGAGTTGCTTTGATCTCCGGGCTTCGTTTTCCGGCGCAATGCGCGGCGCTTAGTGCGCCCTACTCCGGAACGGCGCACGTTGGGCGCAACCGAAGGCATTGCGCCGCCGCACGTTCTACGCGCAGCCGGGCGAACAGCCGCCCACCCGATGTAGGGCGCAATAACCGAAGGGCATTGCGCCACCGCACGCTCCGAAGCCGATTCAATTCATGCCCGCCGCAGCCTGCTCGAAGCGATGCTTCGGCGAGGCCGGAGTTACTTTGATCTCCGGGCTTCGTTTTCCGGCGCAATGCGCGGCGCTTAGTGCGCCCTACTCCGGAACGTCGCACGTAGGGCGCAATAACCGGAGGGCATTGCGCCACCGCACGTTCCGAAGCCGATTCAATTCATGACCGCCGCAGCCTGCTCGAAGCGGTGCTTCGGCGAGGCCGGAGTTGCTTTGATCTCCGGGTTTCGTTTTCCGGCGCAATGCGCTGCGCTTAGTGCGCCCTACTCCGGAACGTCGCACGTAGGGCGCAATAACCGAAGGGCATTGCGCCACCGCACGCTCCGAAGCCGATTCAATTCATGACCGCCGCAGCCTGCTCGAAGCG
>NZ_DATIGT010000308.1:0-8734 GCF_035481375.1 Tahibacter sp. | reverse complement strand
ACGCAAGTGTAGCCGCCGGTTGCGCGATTCCGTGCAGTCGGGAATGCTAGCCGGACTTCACGGAGAGCTGACCATGGCGAAGAAGGGCTGGGCTGCATTTCCCCACGCCGACAAGGCGTACGACTACGCCGGCGACAAGCTGGCGAAATCCTGGAAGGTGCTGCACGCTGGCGATCAGGAACCGTTTCCGGACGAGAAGCACGTCGCAAAACTGCTCAAGGCCAATCCCAAGCTCGGCAAGGACGCGGCAGCCTCGGCCAGCGCGCTGCAGGAGGCCTGGCGCGCCTTTCATCGCGGCGACTTCGAAGCCGCGTTCGAACAGGGCAAGGCGCTGAAGGCGCTCGGCGCCTCGGTCGCGATCAAGGCCGGCGGCATCCACGCCACGTATCTCGTCGATGCCGAGAAAGAAAAGCTCGCGCGCTACGAAACGCTGGCCGCACTCGCCGACGATGCGATCGCCGCGCTGCCCGAGGAAGCCAACAGCCATTACCGCCGCGCCTTCGCGATCGGCCGCTACAGCCAGTGCATCTCGATCACCAAGGCGCTCGCCCAGGGCCTCGCCGGCAAGGTCAAGGAATCGCTTGACGCGACGCTCGACCTCGCGCCGAAACACGCCGAAGCGCAGACCGCGCTCGGCCTCTACCACGCCGAGATCGTCGGCAAGGTCGGCGGCATGCTCGCGAAGCTGACCTACGGCGCGAGCGCCGCGACCGCCGAAAAGCACTTGAAGGAAGCGACCAAGCTCACCGCCGATTCGCCGATCGCCTGGATCGAATATGGCAACGGCCTGCTGCTGCTCCACGGCGACAAACAGGAAGACGCCGCCGCCGAAGCCTATGCGAAAGCCGCGAAGCTCAAGCCGCGCGATGCGATGGAAGCGCTGGATGTGGCGTGGGCGAAGGATCAGCTGGCGTAGAGCCAGAAGAAAATAGAGGTGAGTGTTTAGTAACTGGAGGACGGTGCGCGCTTCCTCTGGCTACTACCCCTCCCGCTCTGTTCCCTGCTCTCAATTCCCCCCGCCCCTGCGCAGATCCGCCGCATTCGGCAGTCCCGACGACGTCGGCGCCTTCATCTGCAGCCGGCGCACTTCGGATTCCGAGCTGCGGCGCGCGCGTTCGCGTTCGGCGAAGGTCTGGCACTTGTCCTTGCCCAGATGCGAGCCGGTCGAGCGCTCGCGCTGGCAGATCAGGCGGCGGCCGTCGTTGCGCGTGAGCACGGCGTTGACGTTTTCCTGCGCCTGCAGCAGCGCGGCCTTGTCGGCATCGCTGAAGGTCGTGACGTCGGGATGCTGCGCGAGCGCCGCGGCGATGCGGTCGAGGTTCTGCTCGACCTCGGCGCGCTCGGCGGTCGACACGAATTCGTAGTGGCCGCCGGGCTGCATCTGCTGGCGGATCGCGGCGGCCTGGTCGTCGAACAGCGTCCGCGTTTCGGCGGTCAGCGGCCGCTCGACGCGCTCCTTCGCGAACGGCGCCGGCGCGAACGCCAGGGTGACGACCAGCAGGGCTGCCGGGTAAATGCGCTTCATCGTATGCTCCGCGGAAATGGACAGGCGGCCTCATTGTGGCCGCGCCGCGCAGCCCGGCGCGTTGCCGAAGCTGCGAACATACGAATCATGTCGTAGATAGCTGCCACCGACGCGGGATGACCATGAGCACGAACAAGCCCGACTCCGCCAGCCGCCTCGACCGCGTCGTCGCCGACGCGCGCGCCGCTGCCGCCGAACGCGAAAAAGGCTACCGCGAGCGCGCGCTCAAGATGTATCCGTGGATCTGCGGCCGCTGCGCGCGCGAGTTCACGCGCGCGAACCTGCATGAACTCACGGTGCATCACCGCAACCACAACCACGACGACAACCCGGCCGACGGCAGCAACTGGGAACTGCTCTGCCTCTACTGCCACGACAACGAGCACTCGCGCTACATCGACCACACCGGCGACACGAGTGAATCCAAGGTCGCCGAAGCGACCGCGAATCCGTTCGCGGCCCTGCGTGAAATGATGGCGGCGAAGAAACGCTGAGCGTCGCGCTTCAGCCCCGCGACACGACGATGATCACGAGCGTCGCGAACGGGACGATGCCGTAGGCCGCCATGCGCAACGCCGACGGTTCGCGCGCGGCACCGAGCGGCTTGAGTCCGAACAGCGGGCGCAGCAGCGCGACGCGGCGGATCACGTACTCGTGCAGCACCCAGCATCCGCCGACCGTTCCGGCGATGACGAGCACGCATTCCCAGAACCCGCCGAGCTTCAACGGCACGAGCCAGTACGCGATCAGCACGATCAGGCTCTGGTGCAGCATGTACCAGGGATAGACGGCTTCGTTCGCGCGCGGCAGCCAGGCGAACGGGCGATTCAGCAATGCATGCGCCCAGCCGAGGATTGCGAGCAGCGCGGCCCAGACGTAGAGGTTGCGCAAGGTGACGATCACGACTTCGTGCCAGTACGGGATTTCGTCGGGCAGATCGTGCCGCGCGATCGCGTAGACGGCGAATACGGTCAGCGCGAACGCCAGCGCGATCTTTCGCAGGCGCAGCGCTTCGCGCCAGAAGCCGTCGTGGCGCGCGATCACGAAGCCGTAGACGAACACCGTGAAATAGACCGCGTTGCGATACCAGTCGTGGATGAAATCGCCGCGCTCGGGGAAATGCGGCTGCAGCGTCAGGCTGTAGAGGAGCAGCGGCAGCCCGGGCAACACGAGCAGCGCGACGCCGCGCAGATTGCCGAAGCCGTCGGCGAGGCGCCGGCCCCCGCCGCTGCGAAGCGCCGGCAGCAGCGCGGCGAGTACCAGGGTGTAGACCCAGAGATAGGCGAGATACCACAGATGGTTCCAGGTATAGCCGTGTTCCCAGCCGTCGAACGCGTTCTCGGGCCAGCGCTTCGCGGTGTAGTACTCGGCAAGGAAGTTCCAGAATCCCGGTTCGACGACGCCGTTGGTCACGCCCTGGACATAGGGCTGTACCGGCACGACGGCGACGATGCCGAAGGTCAGCGGCAGCAGCAGGCGCCAGCTGCGCATCGCGAGGAACCGGCCGGTCTCGCCGGACTTCAGCACGAAGGCCGCGGCCATGCCCGAGATAAGAAATATCAGGTCCATGCGCCAGCGGTTCATGAACAGCATGGGCAGTTGCAGGGCGTCGGACGTGTACGCGCTCTTGATGTGCCAGCCCCACTCGCCGACGTAGAGCATGCCGACGTGATAGAGGATCAGGAACGCGAAAGCGATGACGCGCAGGGCGTCGATGTCGTGGCGGCGGTTCATGGGTTCTCCGAGAGTGTGCGCCGAGATTCACGCGACGCGGTCCCGGCGTCGCGCGCCAAGGGCTTGATCGACCACGGTTTGGGACGAGCGGCGGACGGCGGGGACGAATCGCGGGCGACCCCGCGCGGCGCTCCGTAGAATCCCGCGCATGACCGACACCGCGAACTGGCTGGCCCGCTACCAGCCCTGGCGCCGCAGCGCCGAGATCGGCTTCTGGATCTTCGGCTTCCTGATCAATGCCCTGTTCAACAGCCTGACCGTCATGATGGACGTGCAGCGCTCGCACCTGGACTTCGCCCCGTGGAAGCCCGCGGTCTGGGAGACGTCCAGCGGCTTCGTGATCCTTATGCTGGTGCCGGCCGTCGTCGCATTCACGCGCCGCTTTCCGCTGCATCACGACACGTGGCGCCGCCACCTGCCCTGGTACCTCGCGGCCAGCATCGTGTGGTCGCTGCTGCATGTGGTCGGCATGGTCGCGCTGCGCAAGCTCGCCTATGCGACGCAGGGCGAGCAGTACGACTTCGGCAACTGGCCGCTCGAACTCGGCTATGAATATCTGAAGGACGTCCGCGAGTTCGTCTCGACCGTCGCACTGATCCATGTCTACCGGTTCCTGCTCCTGCGCCTGCAGGGCGAGGCCCGCCTGCTCGAAGCCCCGGACGTCGGGCCGCCGGTCGAACCGCTGGAGCGACCCGAGCGCTTTCTCGTGCGCAAGCTCGGCCGCGAGTTCCTGATCGCCGCCGACGACATCGAGTGGATACAGGCCGCCGGCAACTACGCGAACCTCCATGTCCGCGGACGCGACTATCCGCTGCGCAGCACGATCGCCGGCATCGAGGCGCGACTCGATCCGCAGCGCTTCGCGCGCGTGCACCGCAGCTACATCGTCAATCTCGACCAGGTCGCGATGATCGAACCGCTGGAAACCGGCGACGCGCGGCTGCACCTGAAGGACGGGGCGACGCTGCCGTGCAGCCGGCGTTTCCGCAGCGGCCTGCGCGAACGCGCGCTCGCCGGCGCCTGAGTCCGCAACGGCGCCGTTTTCGCGCTGGCGCGAGACCGGGGTGTGCGGCTACGCTGGCCGCATGGACACCGTGCGCTATCTGCAACTCGACGTCTTCGCCGAGCACGCCGGCGGCGGCAATCCGCTCGGCGTCGTGCTCGGCGCCGCGGGCTGGAACGACGCGACGATGCAGCGCTTCGCAAGATGGACCGGCCTCGTCGAGACCACGTTCCTGTTGCCGCCGACGCAGCCCGACGCGAGCTATCGCGTCCGCATCTTCACGCCACAGCGCGAGATCGCATTCGCGGGGCATCCCACGATCGGCAGTGCGCATGCCGCGCTCGAAACCGGCTTCGTCGCGAATCACAGCGAACGGATCGTGCAGGAATGCGGCGCCGGCCTGCTGCCGATCCATGTCGCACACGACGCACAGGGTCGCTTGCTGTCGGTGCAAGCCCCGCGCGCGCGCGCGCTCGAACCTGAAGTGCTGCATGCCAAGCTCGTGCGCGCGATCCTCGATCGCACACCGCTCGGCGCGCTGCCGCCGGGCTTCGTCGAGGGCGGCCGGCGCTGGTGGATCGCCGAATTCGCCGAGGAGACGACGCTGCGCCAGTGGCAGCCCGACCACGCCGCGATCGCGCGGCTGGCGAAGGCCAGCGACAGTCTCGGCCTCTGCGTGTTCGCGCGCTGCAACCAGTCCGATTACGAGGTCGCCGTGCGCGCGTTTCCGGCCGGCGTCGGCATCGCCGAAGACCCGGCTTCGGGCGCGGCGAACGGCCTGATTGCCGCGTGGATCGCCGCCGGCGAACCCGACGGCCCGCTCGCACGCGGCTACCGCGTGAGCCAGGGTCGCGAAATCGGTCACGACGCGCGCATCGGCATCCGGATCGAGGCCGACGGCACGGTCTGGGTCGGCGGCCGCACGCACACCGTCGTCGACGGTCGTGCGTTCTGGCGCTGAGGCAAAGAACGACGTCGCGTCAGGTGACGACGGGCGAGAACCTCGTCGTCACAACGTGCGCGTCTGCCCGCCGTCGACGTCGAGCACGGCGCCCTGGCAGTAGGCCGCGCGCGGCGATGCGAGAAACACGACAGCCGCGGCGATTTCCTTGGGTGTGCCGAAGCGCGCGACGCGCAGCGTGGCCGCAATCTCGCGCGCGGCCGCGTCTTCGTCGATGCCGCGTTCCCCGGCCAGCGCACGCACGCGCCCCTGGAGCCGATCCGTCGCGATCGAACTCGGATTGATCGCGTTGACGCGCACGCCGTCGGCGACGCCGCGGTCGGCCAGCGCTTTCGTCAGATTCAACAGCGCCGCGTTGACCGCGCCGCCCACGGTGAATTCGGCACTGCCGGTGCGCCCGCCGATGCCGACGACGTTGACGATCGCGCCCTGCGCGGCCTGCAGCGCCGGCCAGGCCGCACGGCTCAGCCGCATGGCCCCGAAGAACTTCAGCGCGAAACCGTCCTGCCAGGCCGCGTCGTCGAGCGCGAGAAAATCGCCGCGCACGGTCGCGCCGGCGTTGTTGACGAGGACGTCAAGGCGTCCGAACGTGGCGAGCGCCGCGTCGACGATGCGCTGTGCCGCATCGGCCTCGCGCAGATCCGCCGCAACCGCGATCCCCGGTACCGGCAGCCCGGCGACGAGTTCGTCGAGGCTCGCGGCCGAACGCGCGATCGCGACGACATGTGCGCCTTCGCGCGCGAGCGCCTCGACGACGCAACGGCCGATGCCGCGGCTCGCTCCGGTGACGACGGCGACCTTGCCGGCGAGTTGCATATCCATGGAGGAATGCCTTGACGTGGAGAGGAGTGAGAAAAAGAGTACGGGAGCCGGCCCGTCCACTCTTTTCTCACTCCTCTCAGTCGTTTCCTGTCGTCACCCGCGAAGCTCGAACCGCGCGCGGAAGATCGTGTCGTCGTCGGTCTCCGGCGCGCCGGCGAGTATCCAGTCGTGCACGAGCGCCTGCTCGGCGATCGGAATCGGCTGGCGGTCGCGCGGCATGCGCACGCCGATGTCGACGACGTCGCAGTTGAGCTTCGTGAACAGCAGGCTTTGCCACGGGCGGTTCGGCACGACACGGATCAATTCGGGGTCCTGGCTGCTCGGCTCGTTGTAGAGAAAGAACCAGGAGTTCGGCGGGTCGAGAAAAAGGTCGGCCGCCGCGTTGCCGCCTTCGGGTTCGACATGGCAGTTCGCGCAGCGCGCGCTCCAGATCGGCTGGATGTCAACGTTGTAGTTGACGTGCTGGCGCATCGGAATCGCGTCGATGCTGTCGCATTCGTCGAAAAACGGCAGGCGGATCAGCGCCGGTTCGGCCACAGGCCAGGCCCAGGCGGCGAACGGCACCGCCGCAAGCGCGAGCGCCGACAGGCGGCGTGTGCGAGGGCTCATGACGACACCGGCCCCTGCGAGCGCAGCGAGCGCGCGATCAGCCCGATGCCGCCGAACAGCAGCACGAGCATCAGCAGCGTGTTGAACAGGCTGGTCTGCAGGAAATACACGCGCAGATTGACGATGACGCCGGCGATCACGATGACGAGACCCGCGATCGTCAGCAGCCATCCGGGCACCGAGCGCCCGTCGAAGAACAGCAGCCCGATGCCAAGGACGAACGGGATCAGCGAAAGCCCGAACGTGTTGTAGCCCCAGAGCGCCCACGAGCCGCCGCTGACGACGACCTGATTCGTGAGCAGCCAGCCGCCGGCCACGGCCAGCGCGAACCCGAACAGGAACTGCCCGATACCGCCCGGCGTGCCGCCGGCCCCGTTGATCGCCACGGTGTACTCTCCGAAAGATGCGGCTACGTTTTACGGTCTGCTGCCGGTGAGGTCAAACGTGCGGGAACCGCAGTGCGACCTTGGTCGCGCTTGGATTGCCGTTCGTCGGCCGCCACGTGCGAAGCGGGCGCGGGCATGAGGGGAAATCCGCCTCTGCTGCGTCATCACAGGCAATCCACACGATCGCAGGAATACTCGCACCCGTCATGAGCGCCTCCAAGGCCCTTGCTCTTCCCCCGAACGGCGGCGCCGCGCCGCGATCCTTCGTGTTTCGCCGTCGCCGTCTGCGTCACCGCAGCCAGCGCGAAACCACGGTCGCCGTTCCGGGCAATCCCGCTTCGCTTCTGTCGATCGGCCTCGTCGCCGGCGTTTCGCTGCTGCTGTCACTGCTCGCCTGCACGTTCATCGTGACCGGGCTCGCCGTGTGGGTCGCCAACGGCGCGGCCGAATGGCTGGCCGCCGCAGTGCCGGCGCTGCTCGCGGTCCTGCTGTTCGCTTTCGCGCTGCGCCTGACGCGGCTGCTGAACCCACCGTCGAACTGAGCGCGGCCGCGCCCTTGCCCGCCGCCGGCCACGGCGCCGAGACCGTCGTCACGCGCTGGTTCGGCGACTCATTTTCCCAATTGCACCCTCTGCTGCAGACGCTGCATCGCCGTGGCGGGCGACTGAGCGGCCGCATCGCGGTCGACTGCGGCCGTGGCGCGGCCGGCGTCCTCGGGCGCCGCCTCGCGCGCGGCCTCGGCATTCCGGCCGACCGCACCGAGTGCGGTTTCGAGGTGCGCATCGTTCATCGCGACGATGCACTGATCTGGAGCCGCCGCTTCGACAACGGCGGCGAGATGGTCTCGTCGTTCGTGCCGTACGGAAAATTCCCCGGCGGCGGCTGGCTCGAGCGCACCGGGCCGCTGACGCTCGATCTCGGCGTCGACGTGCGCGACGGCGGCTGGCATTGGGCATTGCGCGGCGCGCGCTGGCACGGCCTGCCGGTCCCGCTCGCGCTGTTGCCACGCTCGCAGGCCGGCAAGCGCATCGTCGACGGGCGCTACGCGTTCGAGGTCGAGTTCTGCCTGCCGATCGTCGGGCGCGTGCTGCGCTATTCCGGAATGCTTGAAGCAGAAACTGGAGGTGAGTAGACAAGAACTAGAGATGTCGCTTCTCCAGTCGCGACTTACTCACCTCGAGTTGCTGAACTCAGAGCATCGGCAACTTCAGCCCCTGCTCCCGCGCGCAGTCCTGCGCGATCGCGTAGCCCGCGTCGGCGTGGCGCATGACGCCGGTGCCGGGATCGTTCCAGAGCACGCGCGCGAGGCGCCTGTCGGCCGCTTCGCTGCCGTCGCAGACGATGACGACGCCCGAATGCTGGCTGTAGCCCATGCCGACGCCGCCGCCGTGATGCAGCGAGACCCAGGTCGCGCCGCCGGCGGTATTGAGCAGCGCATTGAGCAACGGCCAGTCGGACACCGCGTCGCTGCCGTCACGCATCGCTTCGGTTTCGCGGTTCGGGCTCGCGACGGAACCCGAGTCCAGGTGATCGCGGCCAATCACGACCGGCGCCTTCAGTTCGCCGTTGCGCACCATCGCGTTGAACGCGAGGCCGAGCTTGTGGCGCAGGCCCAGCCCGACCCAGCAGATGCGCGCGGGCAGGCCCTGGAAGCTGATGCGCTCACGCGCCATGTCGAGCCAGCGGTGCAGGTG
>NZ_DATIGT010000307.1:0-1868 GCF_035481375.1 Tahibacter sp. | reverse complement strand
GGCTTGGGCAGCGGCGGCAGCGCTTCGTGCGCGACGACGGCGAGATAGCCGCCATTGCCCTGCTGGAGAAAACGCGCGACGCGGCCGATCGTCGTCACGCTGACCGAGGTGCGGTCGTGGATCTCGCGATAGGCGTAGCCGGCGAGCAGATACGGCACGACCCGCCAGCGGTCGACCAGCGCTTCGAGTTCGGCCGGCGTGCAGAGATCGCGCAGGAACGCGAGCATCTCGGCCGGCGTATCGAGCGACAGCAACGCGCGGCAGAGGCTTTCCTCGGCGGGCACCGGCGTGTTTTCGGGTTCGAGATAGCGTCGCTTCATGATTCAATGTAATAACGCATTAGAACATTACGACACTCTACTGCAGCGGCGGCCGCGCTGTAAACCCGCGCGGAAGGGGCGATGTCACAAAATGTTGCAGCCGGCGAATCGTCGTATGTCGGGCCTGTGTCGAACCGCGTCGAAGCGCTCCCGCAAGACGCGGACACATCGGCTTCACGTCGCCAATCAAGTAATTGCGCCCAACGCCGGCATCGGCGCGGCGGCCCGGCACGCGGACGCTGCGGCGCAGCAATGTGCCGGCGGCAGTGCCCGTGCGGTTGCGGTGCGTTGATCTGTCGCAGCGCCGTTCGTCGTTTGAGGACTTGATACGAAGCCGTGCTGGCAACGATCCTGCAAGGCACGTGTCGCGGCCAATGCCAAGGGGGGCTAGGGGTGGCGCATCTACTGCTACGTCTGTTGCTGCTGTGTGGCGTGCTGCCATGTCTCGCGGCATCGGCCGCCGCCGCGCCGATACTCGATCTGACCGCCGGACAGACCCGCGCGCCGCTGGCCGCGGTCACGACCTTCGCGGTCGATGCGCAGGCCGACCGGACCGCGACGGCGATGTTCGCCGCCGCCGACGCAGGCGACTTCAAGCCGGTGCCGGCCGACAGTGCAACCTTCGGTTTCGTCGACGGCGCCTACTGGTTCCACGCGCGCGTGGCCAATGCGAACCACACCGACACGCGCTGGCTGCTCGTGCTGGAGTACGCGCTGCTCGACGACGTCGACCTGTACGTACGCAGCGCCGACGGCGCGATCGAGCATTTCCAGTCCGGCGACCAGCATCCCTTCTCGCAGCGCTCGGTCAGCTATCGCCATCCGAACTTCTGGCTGCAGATCACGCCGGGACGGCCGCTCGACCTGCTGCTGCGCGTGCAGACCAAGAGTTCGATGCAGGTGCCGCTGACGCTGTACACGCCGACCGCGTTCATCGAACTCGCGCGCGATGCGCAGCTCGGCATGGGCGTCTACTACGGCATCCTGCTGGCGCTGCTTTTCTACAATTTGATTCTGTTCGTCACGCTGCGCGACCGCTCGCATTTTCTCTACAGCCTGCACGTGCTCGGCTTCGGCCTCGTGCTGTTCTGCCTCAACGGCTTCGCGTTCGAGTATTTCTGGCCGAATTCGACCTGGCTCGCGAACGCCGCGGTGCCGCTGTCGATGGCCTACGCGATGATCGCGATGCATCTGTTCGCGCGCGATTTCCTCGAACTGCCGCGCCGCTCGCCGCTCGCGAACCGGCTGCTGCTCGCCCTCGCCGGCTTCCACACGCTGATGCTCGTCGTGACGCCGCTCGTCGACTACCGCGTCGCCGTGCTGATCGGCACCGCGATGGTGTTCCCGGGCGTCAGCGCCGTGATCGGCGCCGCGATCGCCGTCGCGCGCCGCGGCTTCCGCCCGGCGCTGCTGTTCCTCGCCGCGTGGGCGATGCTGCTGGCCGGCACGCTGATCTACGCGATGGTCTCGTTCGGTTTCGTGCGCAAGACGTTCGCGACCGAGTACGGCATGCAGATCGGCTCGGCCGCGGAGATGATCTTCCTGTCG
>NZ_DATIGT010000306.1:0-26486 GCF_035481375.1 Tahibacter sp. | reverse complement strand
CTGGTCGTACGCCTTGAACTCGCCACCGAAGCGCTCGGCGCCGATCTTCGTCAGTGCTGCCGTCAGCGTCGTCTTGCCGTGGTCCACGTGACCGATCGTGCCCACGTTGACGTGCGGCTTGGTGCGCTCGAATTTACCCTTGGCCATGCCTGCAAAACCCCGAAAGATCTAAGGAGGTGGATGAGTTCAAAACGGTGTTAGTTCAAAACGGTGTTAGTTCAAAACACGGTGTTGCGAAGATGGTGCTCACGAAAGGAATCGAACCTTCGACCTCTTCCTTACCAAGGAAGTGCTCTACCGACTGAGCTACGTGAGCGTGAAACGTGTCAACCGCGACAGTATTTCAATGGAGCGGGAGACGGGAATCGAACCCGCACAATCAGCTTGGAAGGCTGAGGTTCTACCATTGAACTACTCCCGCTCAAGCTAGAACCGGCTGGTGGAGGGAGGTGGATTCGAACCACCGAAGGCGTGAGCCAGCAGATTTACAGTCTGCCCCCGTTGGCCGCTTGGGTATCCCTCCAGCGCGGAGCCCGGCATTCTCGTTATCCGCAGACCGAATGTCAATGCCATCGCGGCAGGATTTTTCGGCCCGGCAGATGCATCTGCGCGGGGTCGCGGACGATACCCGGAACGCCGGTCAAAAGCCATCGCGCCCCAAGCAAATGCCGTGAGCCGGGCAACCGGCATTTTTCGTGTACGGCACAGCCCGATTGTAACTAAGCGTCACAGATCGTGATGGCGATCACATTTCGGCACAGCCCGTGCTACGAGGGGCGTGCTGCCACCAGGCAGGTACGTCAACTCAAAAACAGGGGTTTTTCGCCGTGACCAAGAAACTGCGCTTCATTCCTCGGCTTGCCGCTCTCGCTCTGGCGTCTGCGGCTTGCTTCCCGTCGAGCGCCTTCGCCCAGGCCAACGTCGACGTCAATATCACGATCAGCAACGGCATCACCATCCTTTATTACTACTCGACGCTCGACATCACGTTGAACGCCGGTACGCTCGCCGGACTCCTGACGACGGGCTGCGCCGCCGGTTCGGTCGCCGACACGTACTACTGCAACCGCGGCAACCCGGGCGGTGTCACGGCCACGGCAGCGGCGGGCACGCTGACGGCATCCTTCACCGGTCCGACCGGCCCGGCCGGCCTCAACACGGCGGCGGTTCCGCTGGTCCTGTCGAACGTCTGGTCGGTCCGCGCGGTCGGCGGCAACTCGGCCAACACGACGGTGCAGATTTCGCGCGGTGCCAACAACACGCTGAACAACGGCACGGCCTCGATCGGCATCAACGACAACTACGGCATCGCGACCGGCGCCGCCGCCGCGCTGACCGGCGCCTCCCCGCAGGCGGCGACCTTCCCGGATCCGGGCCTGGGTGGCCTGACCACGGGCAGCGTCGTGCTCGAACTCGACCTGACGAACGCGACCGCGACCGGCGCCTACAGCTCGACTGCCGGCAACGTGAACTACGTCCTGACGGTTACGGCAACCTGATCATGCGTCTCCCTGCCGCCATTCCGGCAGCCGGTTTCGCCGCCGCGGCGTTGTTCGCCGCGGCGGCGACGGCGGCGAGCCTTTCGAGCGCCGTGCCTGGCGTGCGCGGCATCGTTTCCAGCAAGAGCGGCCTGTTCGAGACCAGCGTATCCAGGCTCGATCTCGACAGCATCCGCAGCACCGAAGTCGCTCCGGACGGCCCGCTCGCGGCCAGTTCGGCCAGCGCGCAGAGCCGCCTCGTCGGCAATGCGCTCGTCGTCGACCTGCCCGGCCCGGAGCATTCAGCCGTTCCGACGATCGTGCGCCCGCTCGGCGTGCTGTGGCGCTGGTCGCCGCCGGCCGGCAGCGATCTGCGCCCGCCGACGGTGCGCGTTCGCCTGCTCGATCCGCTCGGCCAGCCCGACGAGATCGCGAACCGCGCACGACCCGACACGAAAATACGGACGCGTTTGGTCACCTATCGACCGTCTTTGGTCAACGATGCCGACGGACCGGTCTGGACGGGCGAAGCCGAGCTGCACATCGAAGCCGGCGATCTCGCGGAACCCGGTACGTACCAGGGCCGCATCGAAATCACTTTCGAGAATTCTTGATCATGCAACGATTCTGGCTGCTCGCCGCGCTGCTGCTGTTCAGCGCCGGCGCTCACGCGCAAATTGGACTGAGCCCGCAGATCCTCGACATCGCGCTCGACGGCGCACCGGGGTCGCAGGCATTCCGCCTGTTCAACTACACGGCGGACGACAAGGTCGTCAGGGTGACCACGGTCAACTGGACCATGGACGCCGACGGCAAGGTGTCGACGATTCCGACGACCGAACAGTCGCTCGACGGCTGGCTCGTCATCAATCCGCTCGAGTTCACGGTCAAGGCCGGCCAGAACCAGGTCGTCCGCGTCGCCGCGCGTCCCGCCGTCGCACTGACGCCGGGCGAGCACCGCGCGATGGTCTACTTTGAAGAACAGCCGCAGGAGAAGACGCCCGGTGCCGCGACTACGCTGCGCACGGTGTTCCGCTTCGGCGCCGCGGTCTATGGCCATGTCGGCCCTGTCGACCGCAAGGGCGAACTGGTTTCGCTGCTGGCGCGCAACGCCGCGGCCGAGCTGACCCTGCGCAACGATGGCAACGCCACCAGTCGCTGCAACGGAACCTTTGCGATCTGGCGCAAGGCCGACTTTCCCGGCGACGCGCAGACCGCACTCATTCCCAAGGCCGGCACGCCCGAAGTCGAACTGCCCAAGGGCGTCGTCAACGCCGGACGCCTGCCGACCGACGCGGTACTGCCCGGTGCGACGCGGCGCGTCGCGCTCGACTACGCGGCCAAGGCGGCGCTGCCGCCCGGCGAGTACGTGCTCGACATGAACGGCACTTTCGGCGACACGCCGCTCGATCGGAGCCAGACCTTCCGCGTCGAAGCCGCCGCCGCGCGCTGAGGCTGCGACGATGGCGAGGATCCCTGCCAGCCTCCGCTCTCCGCACCGCCGACGCTGGATCTGCGCCGGTTTCGGCGCCGCGCTCGCCGGGGCCGCCGCCGGTGCGCCCGCCCCGGCTCCGGCGCCCAGTCCGTCTCCGGAAGCCAGCGGCCCCGATTTTCCGTTCGTCCGCAACACCGACGGCCGCTCGTCGTCCTCCGCGCTCCTGATCGGCCTGCTCGTCAACGGCAAGGATCGCGGGCGGGAAGTCGCCGTGCTCGACGGCGAACTCGACGGCCGTACCAAGGTCGCGCTCGGCATGCTCTGCGAGGCGCTCGGCCTGCACGCGAGTCGCGGCGGCGACGGCTGGCGCATCAACACGCCGATCGGCGAAGCCGTGCTGGCGCACGAATCGATCACGCGCATCGCCGAAATCGACTACGTGCCGCTCGACACCGCCGGCGACGCGCTCGGCCTCGCGCTGAATTTCGATCGCAGCGAATTCGCGCTGCGTGTCAACGGCGCGTGGCTCGACCACAGCACGCTCAGCGCTGCGGCAGCGTCGCGCGAGTCGCTGCCGATCGATGTGCCGGCACCACGCGCGAACCTGTCGGCGTGGCGCAGCGAAGTGATGCTGCGCCGCGCCGGCGACCGCACCGACACCACGACGCTGACCGAACTCGGCGGCGCGCTCGGCGCGGGCAACTGGCATCTGCGCTATTTCGACGACATCGACGGCAACCGGCGCATCGACGAATGGGGTTGGCTCGTCGATCGCGGCCGCTCGCGCGCCTATTTCGGCCAGCAGCAGGTGACGCTGAGCTCGTTGCTGCCGTCGTTCTCGCTGACCGGCGCGCAGTGGGCCTATACGAACCGGCCCGAACTCGCGTTCGGCGACCAGGTGATCGGCAATGAGATCGTCGCGAGCCGCATCGCCACGGGCCGCCAGATACAGGGCGAAGGCCCGCCCGGCGGCATCGCCGAGTTGCGCGCGAACGGCAGCGTGGTCGCGCGCACCGTCGTACGCCTCGACGGCCGCTATCGCTTTCCCGAAATCTCCGGTATTCCGGCCGATGCCGTGCTGGAAATCGCACTGTACAAACCGGCCAGCAACGATGTACCGGTACGCGTCGAGCAGGTGACGCTGCGCGCGAGCGACGATCTGCTCGCCAGCGGCACCTACGTGGTCCACACCGGTGCCGGAACGCACGACAACCCGCTCGACGACAGCGACACGATCGACGGCGGCACGGGCTTCGCGCGCGTGCGCGCCGGCATCAATCCGCGAATCAGCGTCGACGCGACGCTCGTGCGCGCCGTCGGCCGCGATTTCGCCGGCGCCGGCGCGGCGGTCAATCTGGGCCGTGCCGGCGTCTGGTCGGGACACCTCGCGCGCAGCGACAACGCCGGCGCGGCCGAGCTGCTCGGCGAAGGCGCGTACGGACAGGTGTTCTGGCTCGCCAATCTGCGCGAATTCGATCGCGCCTATTTCGACGAAGACAGCCCGGCACGCCGCGATCATCAGCTCGAGTTCGGCTGGCAGCGCCCGCGCCTGCGACTGAGCCTGATCGCACGCGACTTCGACGACGCGAATCTCGGCACGAAACGCTACGTCAAGGCCGCGCTGAGCGCGCAGCCGTTCGACAATCTGTGGATCTCGGCGCGTCCCGACTATCTCGGCGACTATTCCTATGCCGTCAGCTGGCAGCCGATGCGCGGCACGCGGTTCAGCGCGTCGCGCTACGCGGAGCGGCGCCAGCTCGACTGGCAGCAGGAACTCGGCACGCGGTTCGATATGACGACAGCCATCGTCGACGACGACAGCTACGGCCGGCGCGAATCCGTCGTGCTCTATCGCCGTCCGCAGGACCGCAGCAGCTGGTGGTGGGGCGTGGGTGCGCTGCACGCGAACGACCGCTTCGGCGCGATCGCCGATGCCGGCCTCGAGCTGCGCCCGGGACTCAGCGCGCGCCTGCAGATGCAGGACGATCCGCTGTATGCGCGTTCCGGCAAGGACACGCGTGTGATCTCGCTGTCGCTGACCGCTGATTTCGCCGTGACGCCGAGCGGTCTGACACGCGGCGCGTTCAACAACGAACAGCGCCGCGTCGGCGCGATCGCTGCGCACGTCGACCGCCGCAAGCTGCCGCCGGGTGTTCCGGTCGCCTCGCTGCGCGGCGTCGGCGTACTCGTCGACGGTCAGGTCCGGGGCGAACTCGATGCCGAAGGCCGAGCGATCCTCAATCGCGTGACGCCGGGCGTGCATCGCGTCGCGCTCGATGCGGAGAACCTGCCGATCGAGCTGAATCCGGCCGACGCGACGCGCAACGTCGAAGTGCGAGCGGGCTCGACCACACCGCTCGAATTCAGCCTCGACGCGCGGCTCGGCTGCGCCGGCCTCGCCGGCACGGAATCTGCCGGTCTTCAGGTGCGCGTGCTCGACGGCGAACGCACCGCGGCGACCACGCGCGTGAACGCGATCGGCTACTACCGCGTCGACGGTCTCGCGCCGGGCCGCTACCGGCTGCAGCTCGCGGACCGCGACGGCCGCATCGTCGCCGAGCGCGCACTCACACTCGACAACCAGTTCCTGTTCCAGCAGGACCTCGTCCGCACCGCGGAGTCCACTCCATGAACGGCTTCCGATCCGCCGCCATCGCCGTCGCACTGCTGACAGTTTCCGTCGCAGCGCGCGCACAAGTGCCTGCCAACGGCAGTTTCGAAACCGGAGATCTCACCAGCTGGACCGCCGGCGGGTACAACCGCGCCGGCGCGATCCGCTCGAGCAACATCACGCCGACCACCTCGCTGACGATTCCCGACGGCACCTGGGCCGCGGCCGTGTCGACCGGACCGGGCGAACTCGCGAGCGGCACGACGGGCGCGACGAACTTCGACAATCTCGGCGGCAACAACGACTACGACCTCAACTGGCTGCAGTCGAGCTTCACGCTGCCGGCCAACGCCGCCTACGTCGCCTTCGACTGGGGCTTCGCCTCGGGCGAACAGAACGAACCGGACCAGTACGACGATCTCCTGGACGTGACCGTCAACGGCACGCGGATCATGACGCGCTCGAGCTGCAAGCTGAACGGGTCGAGCTATTCGCCGTTTCCGAACGCGAACTGCCAGAACGCGACCATCGTCGACCATACCGTCAACAGCACCGCAACCACGCTGCTGCGCAATATCAACCTGCGCTTCGGCTCGCCCGCGTTCCAGCGCATCTGCCTGCCGCTGCCCGCGGGACTCGTCGTCGGCAGTACGGTCGCACTGCGCTTCACGGTCGCCGACCAGAACGATCATCAGGTCGACTCCACGCTGTTCATCGACAACGTGCAGATCAAGAGTTCGTGCAACGAGGTCGGCACGATCGTCCAGCTCACGAACACGACCGGCCGCAATGTCGAAGTCAAAGGCGGCGGCTTCGTCGCGCGCATGGCGGCCGCGCGCGCGCTCGCGGTCGATTCCAACGGCCGCACCGTCGCCTTCATCAGCAGCGCCGACCACGGCAGCAACGCGAATCTGCTCGACCAGATCTATGTCTGGAACGGCCTCGCCTTCACGCGCGCCGCATGGACCGGTACGCCGCAGATGGCCAGCGGCGGCCAGATGCAGAACCTCGCGATCTCCGGCGATCTCGACGGCACGCTGTACGGGCGCCACATCGTGTTCTCCGCGAAGATGAGCGAGACCGACAACTACGAGATCTATCTCTATGACCGCAGCACGAGCGCGCTGACCTCGGTCACCGCGACCAGCGGCTGCAGTAATACCGACCCGACCATCGACGGCAACGGCGATGTGATCGCGTGGACCTCGGACTGCAATGCGCTGACGAGCGCGGGCACGGCACGACGCATCATCGCGCGCTCGGGCACGACGAACACGGTCATTCCGGCCAATGCGCTCTGCCCCGCCGCAACACCGGCGCGCGAGGCACGCGGCGCGCGCCTGACGAAGAACGCCAACGGCCGCTACCTCGTGTTCGAGTCCAACTGCCAGCCGGTCACGAGCGGCAACGCCGACGGCAACTACGAGATCTTCCGCTACGACCGCAACGGCGCCGCCGGTACCGCGTCGAGCTATGCGCAGATCACGACGACAACCGTCAACAGCGGCACGAACGTCACGCAGAACTCGTTCGCCGTCCTCGACGGCAGCAGCGACGGACGCTACGTCTTCTTCATTTCCAACGGCAACCTCACGCCGAGCGGCGCGGTGTTCAATTCCGACTTCAGCTTCGAGATCTTCCGCTGGGACGGCAACGCCTCGGCTTCCGCACGGCTGAGCCAGCGCACGAACGGTTCCGACAGCGACATCATCGGCGTCGACGTGAGCTACGACGCCGCGGACTACGCGTTCGAGCGCTTCGAACGCACCACGTTCAACACCAGCGTCGGCCGGCGCCGCGTCGCGTCGGCCGGTGCCGATCCGGAGAACCTCCTCGCGAGCGCGTCGTTCGTGTTCCATGCACGCATCGGCAAGGACGGCGTCGTTCCGGTCGTGAGTTTCCTGTCGCCCGAGAATTTCCTGTCGACGAATGCCGACGGCAACCCCGAGGTCTGGCAGGGGAGAATCCAATGAAGACGCGCCTGATGTTCCTGCCGCTGATCGTGCTGTCCGCACCGGCGTTCGTTCACGCCGGAACCGGCCGCAACGACGTGCTGCAGGGCGACGCCTACGGCCATCGCATTAGCGCCGATGCGAGCCTCTGTCCCTACGCCGTGCTCGATCTTTCTGCCGGCGGACAGACGCTGAATCCGATCGCGGCGAACGGCAGCGTTGCGGCGCTCGACGACGGCGCCGCCGAGTTCGAGCTGGCCCAGCCGTTCGCGTTCTACGGCGCAACCTGGCAGCGCATGGCCGTCTCGACGAACGGCTACATCGCGTTCCTCGCCGAGACCGGTCTCGAGGACGGCGGCGATTTCAACAACGATCCTTATGTGCCGAGCCTGCCCGACAACGCGCGTGCCGCAGGCGCACGCGTGCTCGCCTATCATGACGAACTGAGCGGCGAAGACGCCGGTGCGACACTGCGCACCGCGCATTTCGCGAGCTGTCCGCGCGCATCGGTGTTCGGCGACGAAGCCTGCAGTGTCGTGGAATGGAAGAATTGGACGCGCATCGGCAGCAGCGGAACGCTCGATGCTGCACTCGTGCTGTACCACACGAGCGGCGCGATCGCGCTGCAATACGCAGCACTGGACGCAAGTGCCGGCAGCTCGGCCTGTGTCGGCATCCAGTCCGACGGCGCGACGGACGGACTCAACTGGAGCTGCAACGGCGCACGCCCGCTCGTTGCCGGCAGCGCGGTCTGCCTGTTCGATCCGTCGCACCTGCCGCCGGGCGGCAGCGACCTGCTGTTCGCCGACGGTTTCGAGCCGTGAATCAACCGTTGCGCTCGATGTCCTGACGCACGCGCTCGACTTCGCGCTGCTGTTCGCGCGACATGTCGATGATCTTCTCGGCATAGCTCGCAAGAATGCGGTCGTCGTCGGTCTGCGGCACCCACGGCGGCACCGGGGCGGGACGTCCTTCGGGCGCATCGAGCGCGACGAAGCTGATGACGCAGTGTGTCGCGAGACGTTCGAGGCCGGTCTTCAGACCGCGCGCGATCACGTCGATCGAAAAGTGCATGCTGCTGTTTCCCGTGCGGATCAGCTTGCAGCGCACGATGACGATGTCGCCGATCAGGATGGGTTTGACGAACTGGATGCCGCCGACGGCGACCGTCACGCAGTACTGGCCGCTCCAGCCCACGGCAGCCGCATAACCGGCCTGGTCGATCCATTTCATGACCATGCCGCCATGCACCTTGCCGCCGAAATTCACGTCGGACGGCTGGGCGAGGAAGCGGAACGTGGTTTCGCGCTGTTGACCTGGCATGGCTCGGCTCGCTGGAGGACGGCGCGCATCCTACCCCATTGCCCGGATTGTGATCGCCGTCACACGCCGCCTGCGTCGTAACCGGCGCGCAATACGAGTAAGCACGACTACACGACGAACGGTCGTGCACGGCACAGGGGGGGCTCGCCATGAAACGTTGGGCGTTCGCGCTGGCAACGGCGCTATTCGGTACGGGCGCAGGTGCGGTAGAGCAGACGATCAAGAACGACTCGCTGACCAACGGTGCCAGCGGCGTCATCATCTACGGCTTCGCGGCGAACGAAGCGGCAGCCTCATGGCTGACTTCACCGTGTACCGGCACGGTGCGCGCGGTGCAGGTGTTCTGGACCTCGCCCGGCGTCAATCAGCCCGTCGAGATCCATGACTCGGTCAAGGTCTTTCGCGCCGGTACGTTTCCGACCCCGGGCGCGCTGGCCGCGGAAGTCGCCGGCCCGGTACTGAGCGATGGCGTCATCAACGAATGGCGCTATCTCGACGAGAACAACACGGTGCCTCTGTCGGTGCCGGTCGCGCTCAACGAAGTCTTCGTCGTCGCGTTCACGTTCCTCCAGCCGCCGATCACGAACACCACGCCGAGCCTCGTGCGCGATACCGACGGCATCCAGAGCGGGCGCAATGCGCTGCTCGCCGAGATTGGAGGCAATCTCATCTGGTTCGACAGCGCGACGTTGGGCCTGACGGGCGACTGGGTCATCCGCGCGGTCGTCGACTGCCCGACGACGCCGCAGACCGCCGATCTCGTCGTCGGCATGAGCGCGAATCCGCCGGCCTATCTGCCGGGAGGGTCGCTGGTCTACACGGTCACGGTCTCGAACTCCGGGCCCGCCGCGGCGTCGGCGACCGTCGTCGATCTTTTCCCGGCGAGTTTCACCGGCATTACGTGGGTCTGCATCGGCACCGGCGGCGCGAACTGCCCGGCCAACGGCACGGGAAATCTCACGCACAACGTGACGCTGCCGGCAGGCGGACTCGCGACCTACACCATCACTGGCACGGTCGCGCCGGGCACCAGCGGGAGCCTGTCGAACTCGGCGACGGTCGTCGTGGGCTCGCCCGTAACGGATCCGGACACGAGCAACAACACGGCGACACTCGCGATCGAAGCCAACAACGACGCGATCTTCGAGGACGACTTCGACGTCTAGGTACTGGCCGCGGCTCAGCCGGCGTGCGCGAGCACGCCGCGCCGCGCGGCTGCGCGAAGATCGGCCGACAGCGACGCATCGCCGACCGCGCGCGCCAGGATGACCGCGCCGACCAGCATCGCGAGCGAGGCCAGCGCGGCATCGCGACGCTCCGCTTCCGTCGCGCCGGCAACCTGCGATTCAAGCGCGGTCGCAAAGCGCGCAACGCCGTCGCGCAACACCGCGCGCAGGCTCTCGTCCTGCCGCGCGACATCCGCGGCCAGCGCCGCGAGCGCGCAGCCGCCGCCCGCGTCGGCGCAGTGGGCATCCGACAGATAGCCGTCGACGAACGTCGCAAGACCCTCGCGCAGCCCGTCGCCCAAGGTCACGGCATTGGCCTGGAGCGCGCGGCGGCAGGCCTGCACCGCGAGATCCTGCTTGGACTCGAAGTGACCGTAGAAGCCGCCGCGGGTCAGTCCCGCCGCCTGCATTAGGTCGTTGAGTCCGATGCCGTCGAAGCCCTTTTCGCGAAACAGCTGGGCCGCCGTATCGATGATGCGTTCGCGGTTCTCGTCCGCCTGGGCTCTGCTCACGCGCATGGGGTTTTCTCCGGGTTCGTCCGAGTCACTTGACACAGATTAAATGTCGAGCGACATTCAATCAATAAATGTCAGTCGACATTTAAATGATCGCACAACCCGCGATCATCCAACCTGCTGAACAAGAAGGATTTTGACGATGAAGCTCGAAAATGCGGTGGTCTTCGTGACCGGCGCCAACCGCGGCCTCGGCCGCGCATTTGCCGAAGCCGCACGCGCGGCCGGTGCCCGCAAGGTCTATGCGGCAGCGCGCGACCCGGCCAGCGTCGATCTCGCCGGCGCCGTGCCGGTAGCGCTCGACGTGACCGACGCCGCACAGGTACGCGCCGCGGCCGAACGCGCCGGCGACGTGACGCTGCTGATCAACAATGCGGGCATTCTGCGCCCGGCCGGCCTGCTCGACGGCGAGGCGAGCATCGAATCGGCGCGCGCCGAACTCGAAACCAACTACTTCGGACCGTGGCGCGTCGCCCAGGCGTTCGCGCCGGCGCTCAAGGCCAACGGCGGCGGTGCCATCGTCAACGTGCTGTCGGTACTGAGCTGGCTGACCGTCCCGGGATTCGCACCGTACAGCGCGTCGAAAGCGGCCGCGTGGCAGCTCAGCAACGGGTTGCGCAACGAATTGCAGGCTCAGGGCACACAGGTGACGAGCCTGCACGTCGGCTACATGGATACCGACATGGCCAGCGGCTATGACGGCGAGAAGTCGTCGCCGGCCGAGATCGCGCGCCTGACGCTGGCGGGCGTCGAGGCCGGCCAGGCCGAAGTGCTTGCGGATGCGATCACGCAGCAGGTGAAACAGGGACTGTCCGCGGCGAAGCCGCCTTACGCGGCGGCCTGACAGGCAAAAACGGCGGCGCTTTCGCGCCGCCGTTTCGTTCAGACGTTGAAGCGGAAGTGCAGCACGTCGCCTTCCTTGACGATGTATTCCTTGCCTTCGAGGCGCAGACGTCCCGCGTCGCGCGCGCCGGATTCGCCCTTGTACTTGATGAAGTCGTCGTAGGCGATGGTTTCGGCGCGAATGAAGCCGCGCTCGAAATCGGTATGGATGACGCCGGCCGCCTGCGGCGCGGTCGCGCCGATCTTGACCTGCCACGCACGCACCTCCTTGACGCCGGCCGTGAAGTAGGTCTGCAGGCCCAGCAGCGTGTAGCCCGCGCGGATCACGCGGTTCAGGCCGGGCTCGTCGAGGCCCATGTCCTGCAGGAACGCGTCGCGGTCGGCGTCCTCGAGCTGCGACAGTTCTTCCTCGATCGCCGCGCAGACCGGCACGACTTCCGCACCTTCGGTCGCCGCGCGCGCGCGCACCTTGTCGAGATGCGGATTGTCCGTGAACCCGTTCTCGAGCACGTTCGCGATGTACATCAGCGGCTTCAACGTCAGCAGGAACAGGTCGCGGACCAGCGCCTTCTCGTCCTCGTCGAGGCCGGCCGCACGCGCCGGCTTGCCTTCGTTGAGCGTCGCGGCGAGCTTCTGCAGCACCGGCCGCTTGGCCAGGGCTTCCTTGTCGGCGGCCTTCGCGGCGCGCTCGGCGCGGTTCAGCGCCTTCTCGACCGATTCGAGGTCAGCCAGCGCAAGCTCGGTGTCGATCGTCTCGATGTCCGAGATCGGATCGACCTTGCCCGAGACGTGGACGATGTCGCTGTGTTCAAAGCAGCGCACGACGTGCGCGATCGCGTCGACTTCGCGGATGTGCGCGAGGAACTTGTTGCCGAGGCCTTCGCCCTTCGATGCGCCGGCGACGAGGCCCGCGATGTCGACGAACTCCATCGAGGTCGGAATCACCTTCTGCGGCTTGACGATGTCCGACAGCGCGCCGAGGCGCGGGTCTGGCACCGGAACCACGCCGACGTTCGGGTCGATCGTGCAGAACGGAAAGTTCGCCGCGGCGATGCCGGCCTTGGTCAGCGCGTTGAACAGGGTGGACTTGCCGACGTTAGGCAGGCCGACGATGCCGCATTTGATGCCCATGGTGGATCCGCAGGAAGTGAAAAGTGGTTGATTGCCAAACGATAAAATGCTGCGTCGCTCAGGACTTCGCCGGCGCCGTGTGCAGCCGTTTCATCGCCTCGTTGAAATCGCCCGACAGGGCCAGAGGCAGCACGTCGAACGCATCGCCGATCGACGCCATGATCGCGTCTTCGTCCTTCGCGCCGGCGCGGCCGAGTACCCAGCCGGTGACCTTGTCCTTGTGGCCGGGATGGCCGATGCCGACGCGCAGGCGGTGGAATTTGCCGTCGCCGAGATGGGCGATGATGTCGCGCAGCCCGTTCTGGCCGCCGTGCCCGCCGTCGAACTTGAGCCGCGCCGTTCCCGGCGGCAGATCGAGTTCGTCGTGGGCGACGAGCATCTCGTCGGGCGCGATCTTGTAGTAGCGCAGCGCCGAGACCACGGCGATGCCGCTCTTGTTCATGAACGTGGTCGGCTTCAGCAGCAGCGCCTGCTGCCCGCCGATCGAAACTTTCGCCGTTTCCGCATGCAGTTTCGATTCGACGCCGAAGCGCGCGCCGAGCTGCCGAGCGAGAGCATCAATAAACCAGAACCCGGCGTTGTGCCGGGTTCTGAGATAGTCGGCCCCGGGGTTGCCGAGGCCGACGAGCAGGCGCAAACGAGCCATGCGAAGCGGAATCGCGTCGTTCGACGCGAAACCTTACTTCTTCTTGGCCGGAGCCGGAGCTGCCGCCGGAGCCTTGGCCGGGGCGGCCTTGCCGCCCTTGGCCGGCGCCGCCGGCGCCGCAGCCGCGTCAGCAGCCGGCGCTTCCTCGACTTCTTCCTTCGCGAGCTTGGCCAGCACCACGGCGACGTCATGCTCCTTGCCGAGCTTGAGTTCCGGGATTTCGACGCCGGCCGGCAGCTTCAGGTCCGACAGATGGACGATGTCGCCGACATTGAGGCCGCTCAGATCGACTTCGATGAACTCCGGAAGATCCTTCGGCAGGCACGAAATCGCGATTTCGTTGAGTTCGTGCGTGACGAGCACGCCGGCGGTCTTGCCGGCCGGCGACTTTTCCTGGTCCAGGAAGTGCAGCGGAACGCGGATCTTCAACGCCTTGTTCTCGCTGACGCGCTGGAAGTCCAGGTGCAGCAGGCGCTGCTTGTACGGATGACGCTGCATGTCGCGCAGCAGAACCTTCTGGTTCTTGCCGTCGAGCTTCAGGTCGATGATCGAGGAATAGAACCACTCGTGCTGGGAAGCCATGTAGACGTCCTTGTGCACGAACTGGATGCTCTGCGGCTTTTCATCGCCGCCGTAGAGGATTGCCGGAACGACGTCCGCGTGACGCAGGCGGCGGCTCGCACCTTTCCCCTCGTCCTTGCGCGACTCGGCCGGAATTTCGTGAATCTTTGCCATGACAAACTACCTTCAGTGATGACCGCCTCGCGGCGGCATGAAGGCTCCTCCGCGACCAGAGGAGCCGAAGGTCGACCGACGGATCAGTCGACGTAAAGCGAACTCACCGACTCGCCGAATGCCACGCGGCGGATCGTTTCGGCCAGCAGTTCCGCGACCGTCAGCTGACGGATGCGGCTGCATGCCTGGATTTCGGGCGTCAGCGGGATGGTGTCGGTGACGACGAGTTCGTCCAGCTGCGAATTCATGATGTTGCTCAGCGCCGAACCCGACAGCACCGGGTGGGTGCAGTAGGCGACGACGCGGCGCGCGCCCTGTTTCTTCAAGGCATTGGCCGCGGCGCACAGCGTGCCTGCGGTATCGACGATGTCGTCGACGAGTACGCAGGTCTTGTCGCGCACGTCGCCGATGATGTTCATGACCGTCGACTCGTTCGGCCGCGGGCGGCGCTTGTCGATGATCGCGAGGTCGGCGTCGTCGAGGCGCTTGGCGATCGCGCGGGCGCGTACCACGCCGCCGACGTCCGGACTGACCACGATCAGGTTGTCCGTGCCCTGGCTGCGCCAGATGTCGGCGAGCAGCACGGGCGAGGCGTAGACGTTGTCGACCGGAATATCGAAGAAACCCTGGATCTGGTCGGCATGGATGTCGACCGTCAGCACGCGGTCGGCGCCGACCGTGCCGATCATGTCCGCCGCGACCTTCGCCGTGATCGGCACGCGCGCCGAGCGCGGGCGGCGATCCTGGCGGGCATAGCCGAAGTACGGAATCACCGCGGTCACCGTGGCCGCCGATGCGCGCTTGAGCGCGTCGATCAGCACCAGCAGTTCCATGAAATTGTCCGCGGTCGGCGCACAGGTCGGCTGGATCACGAACACGTCCTGACGACGCACGTTTTCCTCGATCTCGACCTGGACCTCGCCGTCGGAAAACCGGCCGCACAGCGCCTTGCCCAACGGCATGCCGAGCCGGTGCGAGACGTTCTCCGCCAGTCGCCGGTGCGCGTTGCCGGTGAACAGCATCAAACCTTGCGTATTCATTCGAATCTCCGCCAGCCGCCGTTGACCGGGCGCCGGCCCGATGCGTTGGATGATTCATTGGCTGGGGCGGTAGGACTCGAACCTACGGATGCGGGAATCAAAATCCCGTGCCTTACCGGCTTGGCGACGCCCCAGCAGCGAAACTTTCCAGTGCGGCGAGCAGCGGCGAGCGGTTGACGCCGCGCGCAGCCCAGGCCGACCATTCCTGCGGACAAGCCGCCGCGAGTGCTGCCGCCTCGGCTTCGGTCGCGACGTCGACGAAGACGCAGCCACCGGAACCGGACAAACGCGGGCGACCATGAGGTTCCAGCCATGCCAGCGCCGCTGCTATCGCGGGATAGCGCGCGCTGACTACCGGCTCGAACGCATTCGAGGTCTCAGCCCCAGCAAGGAAGCGCGGAATTGTCGTGGGCAGGGCATCGCGTGTCAATTCCGGAACCTGGAATAACGGCGCCGTCGGCACACTCGTTTTCGGATCGACGACGACGTACCAGCGCTCCGGCAGATCGAGCGGCGTCAGCCGTTCGCCGACGCCTTCGGCCCAGGCCGAACGACCGTGCACGAACACCGGCACGTCCGCGCCGAGCGCGAGCCCGTGCCGCGCGAGCGCATCGACCGGCAGGCCGCAGCCCCAGATCCGGTTCAGCGCGACGAGCACGGTCGCCGCATCCGAACTGCCGCCGCCGAGCCCGCCGCCGAGCGGCAGGCGCTTGTCGACGGCGATGTCGACGCCGGCGTCGGCCGGCGCATAAGGCTTCAGCACCGCCGCCGCGCGCACGACGAGATCGCGTTCCGGCGGCACGCCGGGCAGCTCGCTGGTGCGCTCGATACGCCCGTCGCCGCGCGGCCGCAGGCGCACGCTGTCGCCGCGGTCGAGCAGCTGGAACACGGTCTGCAGCAGGTGATAGCCGTCCGCGCGCCGGCCGGTGATCTGCAGGAACAGATTGAGCTTGGCCGGCGCCGGCCAGACGCTCCACTCGGTCATTGCACCTGCCAGTCTTCGACGAACAGGCGCACGCGGTGCTTGCCCTTGGTCGCGAATACCTTGCGCGGCATCGCCGGCTCGCCGTCGTCGAAATACTCGCGGTATTCGATGGTCCAGCCGGCCTGCAGCAGCTTCGCCGGGCGCTGGGCGTCGTCGAACACGAGCTCGGCCTTCGAACCCGGCGCACGCAGTCCGCGCACCCAGTATTCGAGTTCGGCCACCGGCAGTTGCCAGTTCGCCTCGCGCGCGAGCAGTTCGGCCGCGCTCGTTCCCGTCATCACCTGATCGCGCACGCCTTCGAGCGTTGCCGAGCGCGCATCGCCGTGCAGCCGCCAGTTCTTGCCGGTCACCGGCGCGCGCAGGCGCAGGTCGTAGCGCGCACCGTCCTGGCTCCAGTCGACATCGGCATTGCCGCCGTCGTCGCCGTTGCTGACCGCGATGCGACCCGTCAGCTGCCAGCGCGACTGCGCAAGCACGGCCGCTTCTCGCGCGCCCTGCGCGGTGAGCGTCGCGTCGTCCTCGCGCAGACGCAACGGCGCGCACGCCGCCAGACCGAGCACGCAGACGACCGGCAGCAGCCGCGCTGCCGCGATGGTGCGGGACTTTCGCATCAGACCCCCAGCCTGCGCATCGCTTCGACGAGCGCCTTGTTCTTCGCGTCTTTCTTGCGCGCCTGCTCGAAGATCGCGCGCGCTTCCTCGCGCTTGCCCTGGACCCAGAGCACTTCGCCCAGATGCGAGGCGATCTCGCCGTCGGACTGCTTCTCGAATGCGCGCCGCAGCGCTTTCTCGGCTCCGGGAAGATCGCCGCGGCGATACAGCACCCAGCCGTAGGAATCGATGACGGCCGCGTCGTCGGGCTTGGCCTTGAGCGCACGCTCGATCAGGCTCATCGCTTCGTCGAGCTTGCGGTTCGCATCGGCCAGCGTGTAGCCGAGCGCGTTCGTTGCATCCATGTCGTCGGGCTTGAGTTCGAGCACGCGGCGCAGGTCCGATTCGGCGCTGTCGGTCATGCCGTTGGCCGCGGCGTGCAGCGCGCGCGCATACAGCAGGCGCGAGTCGTCCGGGATTTGCTTGAGCGCACGAGCGTAGGCGGCCTGCGCGGCCTCGTGCTGGTCGCGCTTGGACAGCAGTTCCGCTTCAAGCATGAACGCGTCGGCCAGCGCGCCGAGCTGGTCGCCGACGCGCTGCTGCAGTTCGCGCGTCATCGCGAGCGCCTGATCGGGCTTGCCCTGCTCGTCGACGAGCACGGCGATGCGGATCTGGCTCGGGAACCAGTCCTCGTCGTCGGTCGTCACCTGCTCGTACCACTCCAGCGCTTCGGACTTGCGCTCGAGCATCTCGGCGAGCTGTCCGAGCAGATGCGCGCGCGACAGGCGTTCTTCGCCCGGTCGCGCCTTGAGCTCGTCGTACAGCGACTGGATCAGATTCTTGTCGTTCGCACGCGCGACATAGGCCGCACGCGCCGCGTAGCTGTAGTCGTCCTGCGGGCCGTCGGCGAGCAGCTTGGCCGCCGCCTTGTTGTCGCCCTGCTGGCCGAGCATCAGCGCGTAGGCCGCGCGCAGACGGATGTCTTTCGGCGCGCGCTTGATCGCTTCCTGATAGTCGCGTCCGGCGCGCGCCTTGTCGCCTTCGTCGATCGCGAGCTGCGCCGACCAGCCGTGGGTCGTCGCGCTCGTGAATTTCTTCAGCGCCGCATCGGCGAGTTCGCGCGCATACGGCTTGATGTCGAGCTTGTACGCCAGCTGGCTCATCGCGACCCAGATTTCCTCGGGCGCGCCGGTCAGGCGGGTCGGCGTCGCGATCCGCCGCAGCAGCGTCGCGGCGGCGGACTTGTCGGCGGCACCGAGCAATACCTGTCCGAGCAGGCGCCAGCCCTGCTGGTCGGGCAGCGCGAGCAGCTTTGACAACGACTGGAACGCCGCCTCGGTATTGCCGTCGCTGAGCGCGAGGCTCGCTTCGACCTGGGTCTGGCCCGGATCGTCGGGCTTGAGCGCGCGCCAGCGCGTCAGCGACTGGCGCGCGAGCGCCCAGTCCTTCGCCGCGAGCGCGACGCGTGTCGCGTGGGCGGCAACCTGCGGATCCTTGCTGAGTTCGGCCGCCCGCGCGTAGCGGCCGGCCGAACCGGCGAGATCGGCCTTGCCGAGCGCGAACTCGCCGGCAAGCATCTGCGCCAGCTGGTCGTCGGCCAGCGGAGTCGGCGCGACGACGGCCTGGCCCGGCTGGGTCGTCGCCTGCCGCACCGGCATCGCCGTGCAGGCGGCCAGCGACAGCGCTGCCGCGACGGCCAGCGCGGCGAGGGAAACAGCGCGATCAGCGCGAAATTTCATCCACATCCACCATCTTCGATGCGTGCCGGCCGAGGCCGGCTTGCTTGATCTTGCCGGATCGCGACCGCACACTAGTCGCGATTTTGTGCGGCGCGGCAGCAGGATTGCCGCGATTCCGGCGATACCCACCGCTCTCACGCGTCCAAGCTTAGCTGATTGTTGCCCGCGCGGCCCCGTCATCCATGGCATTGCTAGCCCTCGGTCTCAATCACGTTACCGCTCCTTTGGACCTGCGCGAAAAAGTCGCGTTCGGTCCCGAACAAGCCCGTCCCGCACTCGAGGAACTGGCGGCCCAGGCCGGCGTCGAAGAAGCCCTGATCCTGTCCACGTGCAACCGCACCGAACTCTACTGTTCCGTCGCCGACGGCGCGCAGATCGTTCCGGCACAGTGGCTGCACCGCCACCACCAGCTGACATTGGGCCGACTCGACGAGTTCCTATACCGGCATGACGACGAAGCCGCCGTGCGGCACATGTTCCGCGTCGCCACCGGCCTCGACTCGCTCGTGCTCGGCGAGCCGCAGATCCTCGGCCAGGTCAAGGACGCCTACCAGCTCGCGCGCACCGCTCACACGCTGAAGGCGCCGATGGAGCGCATGCTCCAGCACACCTTCGCCGTCGCCAAGCGCGTCCGCACCGATACGCGCATCGGCGCGAGCCCGGTGTCGGTGGCCTATACCGCGGTCCGCCTCGCCGAACAGCGCTTCGCCGACCTGGCCGGCGCCTGCGTGCTGCTGATCGGCGCGGGCGAGACGATCGAACTCGCGGCGCGCCATCTGAGCGACGCCAAGGTGCGCCGGCTCATCGTCGCGAACCGCACGCTCGACAACGCGCAGAACCTCGCCCACCGCTGCGGCGGCTACGCGATCGCGCTCGCCGACCTGCCGGCGCATCTGGCCGAAGCCGACATCGTGATCTCCTCGACCGCGAGTCGCGAGCCGGTGCTGACGCGCGCCATGGTCCAGGCCGCGCTGAAGCAGCGCCGGCGCAAGCCGATGTTCCTCGTCGACATCGCCGTGCCGCGCGACATCGAGGCTTCCGTCAGCGAAGTGGACGATGCGTATTTGTACACCATCGACGATCTGCGCCAGGTCATCGACGAGAACCTGCGCTCGCGCGAGGCCGCCGCGCGCGAGGCCGAGGCGATCATCGACCTGCAGGTCGAACGCTACATGGCCTGGCGCCGCTCGCTCGACCGCGGCAACCCGGTACAGGATCTGCGCCGGCAGGCCGAGGCCGAGCGCGACGACGTGCTCGCGCGCGCGACCGCCATGCTCGCGCGTGGCCGCAAGCCCGAGGAGGCCCTCGCCTTCCTCGCCAACACGCTGACCAACAAGCTGCTGCACGCGCCGAGCGCGAACCTGCGCGCCGCCGCGCTGCGCGGCGACGGCGAGCTGATCCAGGCCGCCGCGCGGCTGTTCGATCGCGCCGCCGCGAACGACGACAAGGACGTATGACTCCGACCATCCGCCGCAAGCTCGAACAGCTCGCCGAACGTTTCGAAGAAGTCGGCGCGCTGCTCGCGCAGCCGGACGCGGCTGCGGACACGAACCGTTTCCGTGCGCTCAATCGCGAATACGCCCAGCTCGAACCGGTAGCGGCGGCGCTGAAGGCATTCGACGCGAATGCCGCCGCGCTCGCCGCGTCGCAGGCGCTGCTGAAAGACCCGGAGATGAAGGAACTCGCCGAAGCCGAGGTCGCCGAACTCGGCGATGCGCGCGACGTGCTCGAGCAGCAACTGCAGCTGCTGCTGATTCCGAAGGACCCGCGCGACGACGCCAACCTGTTCCTCGAAGTGCGCGCCGGTACCGGCGGCGACGAAGCCGCGATCTTCGCCGGCGACCTGTTCCGCATGTACAGCCGCTATGCCGAGCGCCAGCGCTGGAACGTGGAGGTGATTTCTTCCAACCCCGGCGAACACGGCGGCTACAAGGAAATCGTCGCGCGCGTCGAAGGCCGGGGCGCCTTCGCGCGGCTCAAGTTCGAATCCGGCACGCACCGCGTGCAGCGCGTGCCGGCGACCGAAGCCCAGGGCCGCATCCATACCTCGGCCGCGACGGTTGCCATTCTTCCCGAAATGGACGAAGTGGACGATGTCGAGATCAAGGATTCCGACGTCAAGGTCGATACGTTCCGAGCCTCCGGCGCCGGCGGCCAGCACGTCAACAAGACCGACTCGGCGATCCGCGTGACCCACCTGCCGACCGGCATCGTCGTGGAATGCCAGGACGAGCGCAGCCAGCACAAGAATCGCGCGCGCGCGTTCTCGCTGCTCAAAGCGAAGCTCCTCGACAGCGAGCGGTCCAAGCAGGCCGCCGAACAGGCGGAATCGCGGCGCCTGCAGGTCGGCTCGGGCGACCGCAGCCAGCGCATCCGCACCTACAATTTTCCACAAGGCCGCATCACCGACCACCGCGTCGAAGGCCTGACGCTCTATCGCCTGCCCGAAATCGTCGAGGGCGACATGGACGAACTGATCCAGCGGCTGACCCAGGAAAACCAGGCCGACCTGTTGCAGGCGCTGACCCAGTCGGCCTGACGCGCCTGCTGCGGTCTCGCGGCTCGGGTAAGCTCCGGACATGCTGATCGCGCCGACCGCCGTCGAACTGCAGTCCTGCGTCTCCGCCTTCTGGGCGAGCGCAGCGGAACCGTTTTCGTACGCGCGGGCGCGCGTGCTGCCGAGCGGCGCCATGCATCTGGCCATCCGCCTCGACGGCAGCGGCGTACGGCTGTATGACGACGAGCGCGATGCGGACGGCCGGCTGATCGCCCACGCCGTCGTGGCCGGCACGCGCGATCGCCACTATCTGAAAGACGTCCGCGAATCCTCGCGCTCGGTCGGCGCCATGCTGCTTCCGGGCGCGACGCGGCTGCTGTTCGGCTGCGGCGCCGATGCGCTTGCGAACCGGCACGTCGCGCTGTCGGACCTCGTCGGCGACGCGGCGCTGCGTCTGCAGCAGGCGCTGGCCGCAGCGACATCGCCGGCCCGACAGATCGCGCTGCTGCAGGCCTTCCTGCGCCGCCGCGTGCGGCCGGTGCACGGCCTGAATCCGCAGGTGGCCGCGGCCTTCGCCGGCCTTGCGAACGGCGATCGCGTCGCCACGCTCGCCGCGCTCAGCGGCTGCAGCCACAAACGCTTCATCGCGCAGTTCCGCGACGCGACCGGACTCGCGCCGAAGTGCTATGCGCGCGTGCAGCGGCTGCAGCGCGCGCTCGCGATCGGCGCGACGACGAACTGGACCGACACGGCGCTGACCGCCGGCTACAGCGACCAGGCACATCTCAATCGCGAATTCCGTGCATTGACGGGCACGACGCCGCAAGCCTGGCGCGCCGTCGCCGTCCCTTCATCGCACCACCTGCGCGCGGACAATTTCGTCAAAGACGCGGCGCGAGCCCGGCGTTAGCCTGCACGCTCCCCCGAACGTAGGAGAAAGCCGTGAGCGTCCACGAAATCTTCCCGTATCTCTGCGTCGCCGATGCCGATGCTGCGGCGGCGTTCTACTGCACGGTATTCGGCGGCACGCAGAAGCTGCGCCTCGTCGAACCGGGCGGCCGTGTCGGGCACATCGAAGTCGACCTCGGCTGCGGCGTCCTGATGATCTGCGACGAATATCCCGAATACGACATACGCCGCCCCGATCCCGCCGCCGGCACGAGTCTCAGCATCCATCTGCACGTCGACAACGCCGACACGGTCGTCGAGCGCGCGCTCGCGCACGGCGCCACCTTGCTGATGCCGCTGCAGGATCAGTTCTACGGCGAGCGCGGCGGCGTGTTCCGCGATCCGTTCGGCCACCGCTGGAACGTCGGGCATTCGATCGAGACGCTCAGCGCCGAGGAAATGCAGCGGCGCTACGATGCGCTGTTCGCGGCGGACGGTGGAGCGAGCAAATAGAGGATAACGGTCAGAAAATAGAGAACGCGACGGCTTCGCTCGTACTGCTTTCTCTATTTATTGCCTGCGCGTCATCCCTAGTTCTGCAGAGGCCGCCCGGCATCCGTCGCTGCGACGCCCGCGCCCGTTCCTGCATCTGCAGAACGGGCCATCGGGAAATCGATACGTGAGCATTCGGGCGCTGCTGCTGTTGTTCCTTGCCTGTTCGTCGCAGGCGGCCGGGGCCGCCGACGAATCCTGGCTGCTGACCCTCGATCGTTGGGGCAATCCGCAGCATGAAACGCTGAGCCTCGCGCGCGACGGCAATGCACTGAGCGGATTCCTCGCGCGCGAACCGCTCACCGGCACATTGCGGCGCGATCGCCTGCGCTTTCGCGTCGTCGCCGCGGACGGCAGCCGCTGCGACTACGACGGACGTCGCGAGCGTGACCGTCTGCGCGGCGTCGCCGATTGTCCCGATACCAACGATCCGGATCGCCGCGCGCAGCATGCATTCAGCGCACGCCGGTTGCCGACGCGGCCATCGCAAGCGCCCCGCGTGCACGACTACGTGCCGACGGATTTCTCGAACACGTTCTCCGCCGAACGACTGCCCGTGCTGACGATCTGGCCCGGCGACAGCGTGCGCACGAAGACGATCGATTCCGGCGGCGTCGACGAGCACGGCCGCACGGTCGCGCTCTACGGCAATCCGCAGACCGGACCGTTCTTCGTCGCCGGCGCCGAACCCGGCGACACGCTGGCCGTGCGTATCGTGCGGCTGCGCCTGAACCGCGACTACGCCGACAGTCTCGACGGCATCGTCGCGCGTGCGCTGACGACGACGCAGGCCGTCGATTTCGCACACCTCGGCAAGCCGGCGCGCTGGACCCTCGACCGCGAGCGCGGCGTCGCGCGGCCGCAGCGCGCGGGCGGCGCGCTCGACCATTTCGAGGTTCCGCTGCGGCCGATGCTCGGCGGGCTCGGCGTGGCTCCCGGTCCGGGCTCGCCGCCGATGTCGACCGGCGACACCGGCCGCCACGGCGGCAACATGGACTTCAACGAAATCGTCGAAGGCAGCACCGTCCTGCTGCCGGTTTTCCAGCCCGGCGCGCTGCTCTATCTCGGCGACGCGCACGCGCTGCAGGGCGACGGCGAGACCTCGCAGTTCGCGCTTGAAACCTCGATGGAGGTCGAAATCCACGTCGAGCTGCTGCGCGGAAAAACCATCGCGATGCCGCGCGTGGAATCCGCCGACGCGATCCATGTGCTCGGCCAGGCCGGCTCGCTCGACGACGCGCTGCGCGCCGCGACCGCCGGAATGCTGCAATGGCTGCGGCAGGACTACGGACTCGACGCCGCGCAGGCGGCGCAGGTGCTCGGCAGCAGCGTGCGCTATCGCGTCGCGAATCTTGCGGGACGCAGCGTCGGCCTCGCCGCGTCGATCGACACGGCGCGCCTGGCGACACTGCGGCCTGAGCGCAGTGAAGCGGCGCGGTAAGTCATTCGCCGGGCGCCGGAACTTTTCGACCGGCACGACACCTGACCATCGGCACTCCGTCGGCTCCGACGGACCGCACCACCGCCCCGCCCCGGACGACGCCATGCCTTCTCCGAATCCGTTCCAGGTCCGCGCCCTCGGTGCCGACGACGTCGCCACGATGGAAGACCTGCTGACGCTGTTCGGCGAGGTGTTCGACGACGTGCCCACCTACTGCGGAAAGCGCCCCGATGCCACATACCTGTCCCGCCTGCTCGGCAGCGACGGATTCATGGCGATCGCCGCCCTCAAAGGCCGCGACGTGGTCGGCGGACTCGCCGCCTATGTGCTGCACAAGTTCGAACAGGCCCGCAGCGAGATCTACATCTACGATCTCGCCGTATCGGAAGCGCATCGCCGCGAAGGCATCGCGACTGCGCTGATCGCGGAACTCCAGGCGATGGCCGTCGCACGCGGCGCCTACGTGATCTTCGTGCAGGCCGACTACGGCGACGAGCCGGCGATTGCGCTGTATACGAAGCTCGGCGCGCGTGAAGACGTGATGCATTTCGATCTGCCGCCCGGGCCTGCACGCAGCGGCACCTGAACGCGCTCCCGGTTCGGTGCCGGTCGTGCGCTGCGCCGAACGACGAGTTTCTCCGGGCAGCGTCGTCACAAATCTGACATGCGCTCCACTTACGCTGCGGCGCCGCGGCCGCCAGCGCCGCCTGGATCCGGAGTCCGGCATGCACCTCGTCCGTCTGATCGTCCTGCTCGCGCTGAGTCTCGCCGCGACGTCGTCACCTGCCGACGAACCCTATGTCGACATCGAGCGCTCGCTGACGCCGGAACAGCTGCGCGAGACGGGACTCGACACGCTGACGCCGGCACAGCTCGCGCGCCTCAACGCACTGCTGCGCGACCGCGAGTCGGCCGCGGTGCGGCCCGCACCGGCTGCGGTCGCGCATCGACCGGCCGTCGCCGCAGCGCCGCACGACGAGCCCGCGATGCCGATCGATCTCGAAATCCGCACGATCAAGAGCCGCCTGCGCGGCAGCATTGCGAGCTGGGCGCCCGGCACCGAATTCCGCCTCGAGAACGGGCAGACCTGGAAAGTGCTCAAGGGCGAGATCACCTTGCGCAAGCCGCTCGACGCGCCGGAGATCCTCGTCGTTCCAGGTATCGCCGGACGCTGGTTCCTGCAGGTGCACGAGGACTACCCGAAGGCGCGCGTCTACCGCATGGACTGACGGGAGTTCAGAGAACCGCGGTCACGGCGCTTTCGGCCGTCGCGTCGCGCGATGTATTCCGCGGCGCGCGCTCGACGCATTCCATCCTCTGCAACCGCGCGGCGCCGCCGCGTATCCCTGTCGCCACCGCGGCCCCGCGCCGTCCTGCGCACAGGGGAAAAACCCCATGTACCGTATCGTCCTGCTACTGACTGCGCTGTGCAGCGCGGCGATCGCGCGTGCCGCGCCCGATGCGTTCATCACGGCGTACGCGCGCGAGCACCGCTACAGCGGAACGGTGCTCGTCGCCGAGCGCGGCACGATCAGCTACGAGCAGAGCTTCGGCCTGGCCAATCGTGCCTTCGGCGTGCCGAACACGCCGGACACGGTCTACAAGGCCGCTTCGATCACCAAGGCGTTCACCGCCGTGCTCGTGCTGCAGCTCGCCGAACAGCGGCGCCTGGATCTCGACGCCCCGTTCGGCGACTACCTGCGCGCGTATCGCGGCAATGGCGCACGCAAGGTCACCTTGCGACAACTGCTCAACCACACCTCCGGCCTGCCGAACTTCGATCAGGTCACCGACCTCAAGACCGCGCTGGCCCAGGGCATACCGAACTACCAGAGGCCGGCGACGAGCGCGCAGCTGCTCGACGGCTACTGCAGCGGCGACCTCGTCGCCGAGCCCGGCGCACGCTTTGACTACAACAACTGCGACTACATCGTGCTCGGCCGGGTTCTCGAAGCAGCCAGCGGACAGACTTTCGACGCGCTGCTGCGCGAACGGCTGCTCGAACCCCTCAAGCTGCGCCACACAGGCCTGCTGCGCCAGAGCGCGATCGTCGAGCGGCTCGCCGACACGTATCTCTATCGCGAGGATCTGGGCGCGCTCGCCAACGATCTGCCGGTCTATGCCGAGAACTGGTACGCCGCCGGCAGTCTCTATGCGACCGCGCGCGACCTGCTCGCGTTTTCCGATGCGCTGTTCGACGGGCGACTGCTGACCGCGGAATCGCTGACGGCCATGACGACGCCCGGCCTCGACGACTACGGCTACGGCGTCTGGTCGTACTCGATGAAACTGGCCGGCGGCGCGCAGCGGGTCGTGAAGCGTCCGGGACGCATCATGGGGGCGCAGTCGCTCTGGTTCCGGCTCGTCGATGCCGACGTGACTCTCATACTGCTGGCGAACACCGACGCGGTCGATCTCGACGAATTCGCCGCCGCGATCGCGCGCAAGCTGGAACTGCCCGCGGCGACCGCCGCGCCGGGAACCTGAGCGGCCCGTCCTGCCGGGCGCGGCTGCGCATCCACTCTGGCGCAAACGTCAACTGTGCAAATTTGACAGACCGGAACGTCAGTCGGCGACTGCCCCGTCGCAGAACTGCAGCACGAACCCCGGCGCCGCGACGGCGGCGAGCGTGATTCCGTAGCGACGCAGCACGCTCGCGAGACGCGCGTCGGCGACATGGGCCTGCGACGGTGCATTCAGCACGGCGGCAACACTGGTGCAGCGCGCCGACGCGTCGTCCGGTAATGCCGGCACGGCGATCTGCAGGCGCAGCTGCGGCACGCCCGCTTCCCGATCCGCGTCCACGCTCAGCGTGCTGCCGTGGCCGCCGATCTCGGCGCTGCGCAGCGCCAGATCGCC
>NZ_DATIGT010000305.1:0-7733 GCF_035481375.1 Tahibacter sp. | reverse complement strand
GGCCGGCCGGTCGCGTGTCCGTGACGGCGCAGCGGCGAGTGCGGGCGCGTCGTGGCTTTCGCGGCGCGCTCACCGTCGTGCTGCGATCGTCGAGCCCGTCGTCACGGAACGGAGGACGGGCGTGGTTGCCGAATCCGCATTGCGCGAACACGAAGACGAACTGGCCGCCCGCCTGCCGCTGCCGGGGCACGGCGCGGCGCTGCTGCCGCAGGTCGTCGTCGAGGGCTACAACACGGAGTTGCGGCGTCAGGGGCGCTATGTCGGCGACGAGGCCGCCAAGCGCGTGTTCTTCGACCGCATCGAGACATGGCGCACGACACTGCGCAAGACCGGCGAGGACCCGTTCGGCGACACGCCGAGCGAAGAACTGACGAAGAAAATGCTCGACAGGACGCTGAAGCAGGGCAGTTCGGCCGCGGCCGGCGTGATCCAGTCGGCGATCGAGGATTTCGCGCGCGCGCTGTTCGACGTGATCCGCGTGTTCCATGCGCGCGCCTGGAACGCCGTGTCGCACATCGCCGTCGGCGGCGGCTTCCGCGCATCGCGTGTCGGCGAACTCGCGATCGGCCGCGCGCAGCTGCTGCTGCAGGACTACGGCATCGACGTCGTGCTGCATCCGATCCGGCACGACCCGGACGAGGCCGGCCTGATCGGGTCGGCCTACCTGATGCCGTCGTGGGTGCTCGCCGGATTCGACGCGATGCTCGCGATCGACATCGGCGGCACGAACGTGCGTGCGGGCCTGCTGCGTCTGCCGCGGCGCGAGGGCGAGCCGCGCGTCGCGAAGATGCTGCTCTGGCGCCACGGCGACGAGACGCCGACGCGCGAGAGCGTCGTCGAGGAATTGATCGCGATGCTGAGAAAGCTCGTCGCGTATGCGGCGCGTCAGAAGCTGCGCGTCGCGCCGTTCATCGGCGTCGGATGTCCCGGCCGCGTGCGCCTCGACGGTCGCATCGAGCAGGGCACCGGCAATCTGCCCGGCAACTGGCAGGCGCGACGCTTCCACCTGCCGACGCTGCTCGTACAGGGACTGCCGCGCGTCGGCGACCACGCGACCTGCGTGATGCTGCACAACGACGCCGTCGTGCAGGGCCTGAGCGCACTGCCTGACATGGCCGACGCGACGCGCTGGGCCGTGCTGACGATAGGCACGGGGCTCGGCAACGCGCAGTTTCTGAATCGCACCGACGAATGAGGCCGGCGCGTCGTTTCGATCAATGCAGGTCGACCTGCCCCACCTTGTCCTGGTACGACTTCTTCGGATCGATGCCGAGCAGCAGTTTGACGCCGGCGACGATGCTGGAGCCGTTGAGCCAGATTTCCGCGTGTTCGGCGTCCAGGCGCAGCAGGGTCAGTTTCGGATCGTCCTTGCCGCCTTCGTACCACGCGGCGATGAAGGCGTTCCACAGGCGATCGATGACGTCGCGATCCTTGTCGACGCGCAGGTTGCCCTGCACGCTTGCGAACAGGTCGTGCCCTTTCGCGCTGAATGCGAACGTCGCGCGTTCGCTCGTGCCGGCGCCGGCGAGCTGCTGCACGAGCTTGTTGTCGGTCGAGGTAAAGAACCAGATAGGACCGCGCTCTTCTTCGAACTGTGCGGTCATCGGCCGGGTGTGGCCGTCTTCGGCGCCGTCGAGGCCGAGCATCACGGTCATGTCGGACTTCAGCGATTTCCAGAACTTCTGTTCGAGGTCATGCGGATTGCTCACGGCGCGCTCCTTGGCATGGACGGGGCATCCACCGTAGGCGAGGCCGCGTGGCATGCGCGTGAAGCGCGCACGGCCGCGCCCGCTTTGCGATTTGTATGGTTGTGGAAAAGCGTCAGTCCGCCGCCGGCGTCATCAGGCCGGTGATGACGGGCCAGACCTCGCCGCTGACGAACACGCGGCCGCCGTCGATGCGCAGGCCGAGTTCGCTCGGCCGGCCGGCGAAGCGGCCCTGGTGCAGCACGAACGGAATGCCGCTCTGTACGCGGCCGTGATGGTGCAGATAGGCGGCGGTCGGACCGGCGGCGCTGCCGGTGGCGACGTCTTCGACGTCGCCGAGATTGTCCCAGGTGCGGCCTTCGGGTTCGGCCGGGTCGAGCACGTAGACGAAGCGTGCGCCGACTGCCGCGAGCTGCGTTTCGAAATCGCGCGTGCGGATCGCGGCGCGCCGGAGCACGGTGCCGCGGACCGGCACGATCAGGTAGGGCAGGCCGGTCGAGACGACCTGCAGCGGCAGGTCGTCGACGAGGTCGCCGGGGCGCAGGCCCAGCGCATCGAGCAGCGCACCGGCCTCCGCGGTCGCGATCGGCGGCGAGATCGTCGCGATTCCCTGATCCATCTCGGCCAGCAGTGCGTCGTTGCGGCGCTGCGTGGTGACCTCGACCTCGCGCGCCGGCAGGCGCAGGCGCCAGCGCGCGGCCTCGGCCGCCGGCACGAGGGCGAGATGCAGCACTGCTGCGGCGCCGAGGACCGGGTGTCCGGCGAACGGCAGTTCCTCCTGCATCGTGAAGATGCGTGCAGCGGCCCCGAGGTCGTCGATCTCGTCGAGAAAGATCGACTCGAACTGGCGCATCTCGCGCGTGAGCTCGTGCATGTAGTCGTCGCTCCAGCCGTCGGTGCCGAGGAACACGGCGAGGCCGTTGCCCGCGAGCCGGCGGCTCGCGAACACGTCGACATGGAAATAGCGTACCGGTTGCCGGCGCATGAGTGCTCCGAGGCGAAGCGACAGCGTAGCGGACGCAGGCGTCCCGCGCACCCGCCGCAGTGCTGCGGGTTGCTCAGCCCTCGGCGAGTTTCTTCAGGAGCCGCGCGTGATCGCGCCGGTAGCTCCGCGCGAGGCCGATCTTGCGCGCATCGGGAATGATCTTTCCGGATACCTGGAAGAATTTCTTCTCTTCTTCGCGCAGGTGGTGATGCACTTTCTCCGAAAGCTTCTTCGCGGTCGCCATCCAGGCCGCGCCGGACTTGTCGACGACCTGCAGCGCCTCGACGAGTTCGTCGAGCTCGTGATGCTCGTGCAGCGCATGGCGCGAGGCGTCGAGGCCCATGTCGTCCATGAGCATCGGTACGTACAGATAGCGTTCCTCGGCCGCTTCGTGCGCGGCGAGTTCGACGCGCAATTGCTTGAACAGATCCGCGCGCGCCGCCGTGCCGGCTTGCGAGCGCAGCAGCCTGCGGCACAGCGACCGCTGGATCTCGTGGCTTTCGCGCAGCGCGTCGTAAATGGTCTCGGTCATGTTTTTTTTCCTTTTTGTATCCGATGAGCCGCGGAGTCGCGGATGTGCGTGTTCCGCTTTGACGATTCCCGATTCCCGGTCAAACCCGACCGAACCCGAACAGCGCCTTCAGCGGATGCGTGCGGCGCTCGATCAGCGCGCGCAGCAGGCCGGCGCCGAGCGTCGAATACGTGATGCCGTTGCCGCCGTAGGCCATCGCGAACAGCACGCGCGGTCCGTATTGCGGGTGCGCGCCGAACCACGGCAGGCCGTCGCGCGTTTCGGCGAACGTGCCGGCCCAGGAAAACGTCGGCTGCAGCGGCAGCGTCGGAAACTGTTCGCGGACGCGCTCGAGCAGCCGGCACGCTTTCTTCGCGACACGCCGGTCGCGCCGTGCGGGAACATCGATCGCGTCGTCCTCGCCGCCGACGATGAGGCGATGGTCCGCGGTCGCGCGCAGATAGCGGTAGGGACGTGCGGACTCCCAGAGGACCGTGTCGGCGAGCGGGCCGAGCAATGCCGGATCGATCGGATCGGTGACGAACGCATAGCTGCTGCGGTTGTACGCAACGCGCTGCGTCAGCCAGCGCTGCGTCGCGTAGCCCGCGGCGACGACGACGTGCGCCGCGCGGATCTCGAGCCCTTCGCGCGTCGTCAGCAGCACGTCGCGGCTGCGCGCGCGGATCGCGTCGACGCGCGTGCGGTCGACGACGCGTGCGCCGTCGCGCTGCAGGCGCTGCAGCAGCCGGCAGGTCAGCCGGTACGGGTCGAAGCCCGCGGCCGGCCGGTTGAGGATGGCCGCCGGTGCGGCGAAGCCGTAGCGCTCGCGCAGACGTGCCGCATCGAGCCACTCCACGTCGAAGCCGTGCGCGCGGCGCAGCGCGAATTCTTCGGCGAGCGGCTTCGCGTCCCGCGCGCGGCTCGCGTAGTACAGCGAATCGGCGTCGCGCCAGCCCGCATCCCGCCAGTGTTTCGCGATCGCGCGCAGCATGCCGACCGCCTCGACGCAGGCGCGATACGCGAGCAGCGCCGAGGCGAGTCCATGGCACCGCGCAAGATCGCTCAGGTGCGTGTCGATCTCATACTGGATCAGCGCGGTGCTCGCCGCCGTGCTGCCCCAAGCCACGTCGCGTTCGTCGAGCACGAGTACGTCGTGGCCGTGCCGGGCGAGTTCGTGCGCGATCAGCGCGCCGCTGATGCCCGCGCCGATCACGGCGACGTCGCAGCGCGCGTCGCGGTCCAGCGGCGGAAAGGTCGCGAGCAGGCCGTTCTTCACTGCCCAGAACGGATAGCCGCTCTTGAGATCCATGGTCGGCGTGCTCATGTCGCGGCCGCGCCGGTCGGCCGCACGCGATCGCGCTTCCGCCGCAAGGACGAGAGGCGCATCCGTCGCGCCGTTGGCGAAATCGGCGCTGGCTGCCGCCGCGCCGCCATGAAAAGGTCTTTCTCTCCCGACGTGAGGTATCGCTCCGTATGACGCTGTCCATTGCGCAACTCGTAAAGACGACGGTCCGCCGCAACCTGACCGTGCTCGACACGCTGCTCGACAAGGCCGCCGCGTTTGCGGCGGGCAGGAATTTCGACGCGGGCGTGCTGCTCGGCTCGCGCCTCGCGCCCGACATGTTCCCGCTGACGCGCCAGGTGCAGATCGCCTGCGACATGGGCAAGTTCATGGCCGCGCGCCTGGCAGGTCAGAAAGCGCCGGTGTTCGAGGATGTCGAGACGACGCTGCCCGAACTCAAGGAACGCATCGCGAAGACCCTGGCCTACGTCGATTCGGTCGACGACGCCGCGTTCGACGGCGCCGAGCAGCGGGAAGTCCGCGTTCCGACGCGTGCCGAGGAACTCGTGTTCCAGGGCCGCGACTATCTCGTGGGCTTTGCGGTGCCGAATTTTTATTTCCATGTGACCGCGGTTTACTTGATCCTGCGTCACAACGGCGTAGAGCTCGGCAAGCGCGATTTCATCGGCGGGCGCTGAGCCCGGCCGCGGCGCGATGGCGGCCTCGGCTTTTTCTTCAGCGCGCTGAAAACCGCCGTTCCGGCGTTTTTGCCGTCGCCGATCCTGTCGAATGTACCGGAATCGTTTTGTCACGATTGATCGCCATCGTGACACTCGTGTCCGCTGGCGGGCGGCTGCGCGACAGGAGTAACCTGCTCGCGCAGATCGCCGCCGTACGCGGAATCGACTGTAGGCCGACGCGGCAGTCTGCAGCGGTCGGCGAGCGCCTGGCGGCGTCCGCCGCCCATCCGCGCCGGCAGGATGCCGGCGTCCGCTCGCACGACTCGGCCGCGCGCCTCGGAATGCGCCCCGGCTGCGGAGGTCAGGGCCATGTCCGAACCCCGGTTGCAACGCTACCTGCATGAGCAGGGCATCGGTTTCGAAACGATCCACCACGCCCGCGCGCAGACCGCACACGACACGGCGATGAGCGCGCAGCTCGACGAACACGATTTCGCGAAGACCGTCATGGTGAAGCTCGACGGCCGCATGGCCATGGCCGTGCTCGGCGCGGACCGCCGCCTCGATCTCGCCGCGCTCGGACTCGCGACCGGCTGCGAAGCGGTCGAGCTCGCGAACGAAAGCGAATTCGCCGCGCTGTTTCCCGATTGCGAAGCCGGCGCGATGCCGCCGTTCGGCAATCTCTACGGGCTCGACGTCTACGTCGACGACGCGCTGTCCGAAGACGAGGAAATCGCCTTCAATGCCGGCACGCACACCGAGCTGATTCGGATTCCGTTCGCGCTCTTCGAACAGCTCGTGCATCCAAGACGGTTGCGGCGCATTGCGCGGATAACGCACTGAGAGAGAAGAAACGGAGAGGAGTTTTTGGTGACTGGAGCGCAAGGGCTTCCCGGTCCGGCCTGCTGCGCCTTCGTCGGGAACACACGTGCGGCCGGAAACCGGCGGAATCGCTCGCCAGTTTCCAACCACCCTCTATTTGTTAAAAACTCCACGTTGCCGCTACTTCCGCGCGGCTGTCGCCGCCGCCCGGAAACAGCCGTTCGGCCGCGCTGCTGGTCCAGTGTGCCGACGCGCGCAGATCGACCGCGCCGACGCGGCAGATCGCCGAGAACTGCGCGCGCGTATAGCTGTCCTCGTAGGCGTCGTCGAGGTCGTAGTAGGCCGCGATCGTTTCGAGGCGCCAGCGCTCGTCGAGCGGAAACTTCGCGCCGAGTTCGGAGTAGACGCCGCGGCGGCCGCTCGCGAACACATCCTCGGACCACGCGACGAGGCCCCACCAGCGCTGGTCGAGCGTCAGCGTCGCGATGACTTCGTTGTAGTCGAGATTCGCGTCGCCGCGCGTGCCGGTGTAGAGATAGCGCGTCAGATTCAGGTCGAGGTTCCAGCGCTCGCCGAGGTTGCGGTTGAAGCCGAGACTCGCGTCGATCTCGGCGTCGGTGCCGAGCGCCGGACCGAAATCGACCTGCGAACCCCAGAGCGCCGCATAGAATCCCGACTCGAATGCGAGCCGCGCGCCGAGCTGAGCGGCCGGGTCGCCCTGCGTCTGCGAGACGCCGCGGAGCACGTAGTCGCTGGTTGCCGTCAGCGTGCCGCTGAAATCCGCGGCGGTCGCGGCGCCGGCGGCGAGTGCGCACAGGGAGGATGCGAGCGGCGCGAGGAATCGGAGCGCGTCGGATCGGGTAGGGCGGCGAATCATGCGAGGTCCTTTCACGCGGGGGCGTGGCGGCGAAGGTAGCAAAGCGCGGCGGTGCCGACAGGGCGAACGACGCGGCGCGCGCGAGCCGAACGCGCGGCCATGACCTCGGAGGTCAAATCCGCATGACCTGGTGCGTCATTGCGGCCATGCCCTGCGACTGGCGAAGCTACGCGCCGACGCCGCAGCCGCGGCGATCTCCTCCCCCGCCATCGAGACCGCCATGACCACGCAACACGACCACGCAAAGACCTTCCGCTCGCTGCATGTCGCCGGCCGCCCGCTGGTGCTCTTCAACGTCTGGGACGCCGGCAGCGCGAAAGCCGTGGCCGACGCCGGCGCCCCGGCGCTGGCGACCGGAAGCTGGTCGGTCGCCGCCGCACACGGCTATCCCGACGGCGAGCAGATTCCGCTGGACACGGCGCTCGCGAATCTGCGCCGCATCGTCGCGACGGCCAAGCTGCCGGTGACCTTCGATGTCGAAAGCGGCTACGGCGAGACGCCGGCCGAGGTCGGCCGCACCATCGCCGCGGCGATCGGGGCCGGTGCGATCGGCTGCAATCTCGAGGACAGCTTTCCCGCCGACGGCAGCCTGCGTCCCGTCGACGCGGCGGCCGCGCGCATCGCGCAGGCGCGCGCCGCGGCGGATCGCAGCGATGTCGCGTTTTTCATCAATGCTCGCTGCGACGTGTTCTTCCAGAAACCGGCCGACGCGCACGACGCGGCCATGGTCGAGGCCGCGCTCGAACGCGCCGACGCCTATGCGAAGGCCGGCGCCGACGGGGTGTTCGTGCCGGGTCTCGTCGACGCCGGCCTGATCGCCAAGATCGCCGCGGCGTCGCCGCTGCCGGTCAACGTGATGATCGGCGGCAG
>NZ_DATIGT010000304.1:0-5853 GCF_035481375.1 Tahibacter sp. | reverse complement strand
CATCGAGCGCGAATACCGCATCGCGATCCGCGCGTCGCGCCGCGAGATCCTGATCGCGAACGCCTATTTCTTCCCGGGCTACCGGCTGCTGCGCGACCTCCGCCGCGCCGCGCGCCGCGGCGTGCGCGTGACCATCGTCGTGCAGGGCAATCCCGACATGCCGATCGTCACCGTCGTCGCGCGCTGGCTCTACCACTATCTCGTGCCGGCCGGCGTGCGCGTCTGCGAATACTGCGAACGGCCGATGCATGCGAAGGTCGCCGTCGTCGACGGCCGCTGGGCAACGGTCGGGTCGAGCAATCTCGACCCGCTGAGCCTGTCGCTGAATCTCGAGGCCAACGTCGTCATCGACGATCCGGCGTTCGCGACGCTGCTCGGCGACCGGCTGCGCACGCTCATCGACGAAAGCTGCAGGCCGGTCACTTCCGACCGCGTTCCGCGGCGCACCTGGTGGCGCACCATCAGCAGCGTGCTCGTGTTCCATTTCCTGCGTCACTATCCGCGCTGGGCCGAACGCATACCGGCGGCGCGCCCGCGCATCGAAAGCCTCGAACCGGACGGCCATGCGAGCCGCTGAGCCGGCGCGCGAACCGCGCTGGCGGCGCTACGCGCTGCGCGCGGTCGGCATCGGCCTGCTCGCGCTGACGGCGTGGCTCGTCGTCGACATCGCGCGCGAGACCGACTGGAACGCCGTGCTCGCGGCGCTGCGCTCGCGCAGCGCCGGCGCGCTCGCGGCGATCGCCGGCATCGCGCTCGCGAGCCATGCGCTCTACGGCATGCTCGATGTGCTCGGTGCACGCTCGCTCGGCCTGAAACTGCCGCGGCGCCGCGTCTGGCTGACCGCGACGAGCAGTTATGCCTGCAATCTCAATCTCGGCAGCCTCGTCGGCGCCGCCGCGCTGCGCTACAAGCTGTACTGCAGCCAGGGCGTGGCCGTGGCCGACGTGTCGCGCATGATCGCGCTGAGCATGGCGGCGAACTGGCTCGGCTACCTCGTGCTGCTCGCAAGCCTGCCGCTGTGGGTACCTCCGCTCGTGATGACGCGCTGGATCGGCGACGGCGGTGCGATCGCGCTGAGCGGCGGCGCGGCGCTCGCGGTCACGTTCTATCTGGCCGCATGCCTGCGGCAGACGCAGTGGCGCATCCGCGGCCACGAATTCCGTTTCCCGGCGATCGGCCTCGCGGTCACGCAGATCGCCGTCGGCGCGACGAACTGGGCGCTGATGGGCCTGGTGCTGCGTCTGGCGCTCGGCGACGGCGCCGGCTACGGCGAAACCCTGGCCTCGCTGCTCGTCGCCGCGATCGCGGGCGCCGTCACGCACGTGCCCGGCGGCTGGGGCGTGCTCGACTACGTGATCCTCAAGAGCCTCAGCGGCAGCCTCGATCCGCACCGCGTCGTCGCCGGCGTGCTCGTCTATCGCGCGGCCTATTACCTGCTGCCGCTCGCCCTCGCGCCGCTGAGCATCACGTGGCTGCTGCGCCGCGGAAAATCGCGCCGGGTGACGGCGAAAGCGCAGGCCGCGTAGGCTGGCCGTGAGCCGAAGGCGAACCCCAACGTCGAGGTAGTCGCTACTGCCGAACGCGTGGCGGAGGAGGTCTGTGCCTATTTAAACAACGCGGCAGACATTCCCTCGTATGGGTTCCTCGCGGCGGAATCGCCGCGATGTCGGGGTTCGCCTGCGGCTCACCCCGACCTGCGCGTTCACGCGTTTTTCGGCGGCGTCCTGTTCGTTGCGTCGCCGGTGCCGGTGGTCTGCGCGGGACCGACGCCGAGGCGGTTGTCGATGTCGCGGACGCCACTGCAGGCATCGACGAGGTCTTCGACGCGATAACGGGTCTGGCGGCGGTCGACGCTGCCGGTCAGGGTCACGTGGCCGTCGTGGACTTCGACAGTGATCTCGCTGGCGTCGATCTGCGGGTCGGCGGTCAGGCGCTCGCTGATGTCTTCGCGCAGGCGCTCGTCGCTGCGGACGTAGTTCTTCGGGCCGCGGCCGCGAAAGTCTTCGCCGGGGCGGCCGCGCGGACGACCGTAGGCGCCGCTGCCGGGTTGTCCGCTCGTGCGTTCGGCGTAGCCGCCGTAGGCGCCGGATCCGAATCCGCCGCGTCCGGGATGCTGCTGCGCGCCGGATGGGGCGTACCCGGCGCCGCCGTCCTCGACACCGCTGCCGTAGTAGCCGCTTTCGCGGCCGTGGCCGCGTTCGGCGCCGTAATGGCCGCGATAGTCGCCGCGCTGCGCCTCGGCGTCGAAGTGCGAGGACATTCCGCCGGGCTGCTGGCTCAGCCCGCGCTCGGCGACGTAGTCGCCGTAGCCCCAGCGGTCCTCGCCGCGCTGATCGCGCGGCTGCCAGTCGTCTTCGTCATAGCGGCCGTAGGTCCCGCGCTGCACGCCCGCGTAGTCGCGCAGGTCGGTGCGGGGCGGCTGCCGCGGGCGGTCGCGATCGTTGCCGTTGCGGTTCATGCGGTTCTCCGTGGGCAATGGGCCAAGCTTCGCAAGGGGCAAGACGCTTCACTGCTTGCCGCGCAGTTCCTTGGCCTTGGTCAGATGGCGGTTCACGCTTTCGCGCGTCGCGCGCAGATGCTGCTGCACGGCGGCGTCGGTCGCGCCGGGCAGGAGCTTGGTGTCGAGCTGGCTCAGCACGTCGGCATGCCCGGCGATCATCGCGTCGAGATATGCCGTCTGGAACGACGTGCCGTCGAGCTTCGCGAGCGTGTCGCGTTCGGCCTTCTTCTTCTCCTCGAGCGTCTTCACGTCGGGACTCTCGGCGAGCGGTGTCTTCGTGAGCTTGCTGATGGATTCCACTTTTTCCAGATTTGCCGTGTGGTCCTTCTGCAGCATCTTGGCGTAGTCCATCGTCGCGGCATCGACTTTCTTGGACTGGGCGAGCTCGGCGGCGGCGATCTCGTGCTTGTTGACCGCGCGCAGCGTGCTCAGCGCGGCCGCATCGCCGGCCGCGGGCTGCGGCGCCGGCGTGGCGGCCGTCTTCTCCGGCGCGGGCGTCGGGGGATTCTGCGCGGTCGCTACACCGACGACGGCGAGCGCGATGCCCGTAGCAAATGCGGACAGATAGTTCGTGACGATCATGGCGACCTCCGGCTGTCGCGGTTCAGGGATGCGCTGGCGCGCGACGTTTGCGGCAGCAAGCGATATGCCAACGCGCCGCGGTCCGGCCGCGTCCGCCGCAATCGCGCTAGTGCGCCCAGCGCGACAGGTTCTGCTTCAGCGTCTCGATGCCGTCCCAGGGATCGTGCTTGCGTCGTGCAAGGCGGCGTCGTGCGGAATGCAGGTCGAACGCGGCCGGACTCGTGAGCCGCGCGAGTTCGCTCCAGTCGATCGGCATGGCCACCGGCGCGCCGGCGCGCGCGCGCAGCGAGTACGAGGCGACGCTGGTCGCGCCGCGGCCGTTGCGCAGGTAGTCGACGAAGATGAGCCCGTTGCGTTTGGACTTGGTCATGACGGCGACGAAGCGATCGGGCTGCTGCTCGGCGAGGCTGCGTGCGAAGCCCTGCGCGAAGCGCTTGACGAGATCCCAGTCGCAGCCGGGATTCAGCGGCACGACGACGTGCAGGCCCTTGCCGCCCGAGGTGCGCAGAAACGATTCCAGCGCGGTCTGCGCAAGCAGATCGCGCAGGTCGCGCGCCGCGCGCTTGATGTCGCTCCAGCTCACGCCCGGTCCGGGATCGAGATCGAACACGAGCCGGTCGGCGCGGTCGGGGTTCGCGGCGTGCGAACCCCAGGGATGGAATTCGAGCGCGTTGAACTGCACGAGTTCGAGCAGCTGGCGTTCGTCGTTGACGACGAGATAGTCGCGCGTCGCGCCGGATTCCTCCTTGAGCCGCACGCGATCGACATGCTTGATGCCGGCGGTGCGATGTTTCTGGAAGAAACAGGCCTGTGCGATGCCGTCGGGACAGCGCACGATCGACAGCGGCCGGCCCGCGATCTCGCGCAGCAGCCACGGTGCGACGGCGCGGTAATAGTCGACGACGTCCTGCTTGCGGATGTCGTCCTCGGGAAACACGAGCCGTTCCGGATGCGTGATCGCGACATCGCCGGCTTCGGTATCGGCAGCGTCAGCATCGCGCGAACGCCGGCGGCGCGGCGATGCCTTCGCGGCGGTCCTGTTCTCGGTCGCGGAACGGCGGCGCGAACCGGCGAGGTCGGCTACGGTCTTGTCCATGCGGATGGCCTTGAGCGAGGGTTGGCGCAGCAGGCCCTGCCGGCCTTCGCCGCGGCTGAAGACTTCGACGACGAACGCCGGCGCGAACCAGCGTGCCGTGCGCAGGTCGGTGTCGATCGCGTCGACCGGCACGCTCGGCGTGGTGCTCGTGCGGGCCGGCAGCAGCTCGGCGACGTGGCGCATCTGCGCGTCGTCGAAGCCGGAACCGACGCGCCCGGCGAAGCGCCACGCGCCGTCGACATGACGCGCGAGCAGCAGCGATCCGAAGCCGCTGCGGCTGCCGCGCGGCGCGGTGAATCCGACGACGGCATATTCGTCGCTGTGCGCGCGCTTGATCTTGCGCCAGTCGTCGCTGCGGCCTCCGCGATACGGCGAATCGGCGCGCTTGGCGATCGTGCCTTCGAAGTCGCGGCTCGTCGCGAGTTCGAAGGCTGCGGCGCCGTCGCCCTCGATATGCGAGCTGTACGCGAGATGCCCGGGCGGCTGCTTCAGCAGTTCCGCGAGCAGCGTCTTGCGGACGTGCAGCGGTGTGGCATGCAGATCGAATCCGGACAGATGCACGAGATCGAACAGCACGTACGTGAGGCTCGCCTGGGCGTCGCCGGCGAGCGTGGACTGCAGCAGGCTGAAGTCGTGATGCGCGCCGCCGCCGGCGATGAGTTCGCCGTCGAGCGCGGCGTCGTCGACGCGCAGGCGTTCCAGCGCCGCGACGATGTCGGGCAGCTTGTCCGTCCATTCGATCGCATTGCGCGACCAGAGCCGCGCCTTGCCGCCGCGCAGCAGCGCGACCAGACGATAGCCGTCCCACTTGAGTTCGTGCAGCCAGCCGTCGCCCGGGGGAATCTGCGCGGCGAGCTGCGCAAGCTGCGGCGCGAACGCCGCGTCACGCAGCCGCGCGCGGCGCGCGCCCGGCAGCGCCGATGCACGCTTTTCCCAATCGATACGCCGTCCGCCGCGCGCGCGCTGCGCCGGTGCGGCCGACTTCGTCGCAGCGCGCTTGGTTGCGGTGCGCTTCGTCGATGCGCGCTCCGGCGGCGGCGTGACGCCTGCGAGCAGGTCGTCGGCTTCGGTCGGGCCGGCGTAGGCGTCGTCGTCCTTGATCAGCAGCCAGTCGTGCTGCTTGCCGCGGCCGCGGCGCGTGCGGACGAGGTGCCAGCCGCCCTTGAGGCGGTTGCCGAACAGTTCGAAGCGCAGATGCCCCTTGCGCAGCTGCTGCGCGACGTCGCCGTCGCTGCTCCAGACGCCGCGATCGAACTGCGCGACGTGGCCGCCGCCGTATTCGCCGTGCGGGATCTCGCCTTCGAACTCGGCGTAGGCCAGCGGATGATCCTCGACCTCGGCGGCGAGGCGCTTGACCTCGGGATCGAAGCTCGGCCCCTTGGGTACGGCCCAGCTCTTGAGCGTGTCGCCGACCTGCAGGCGAAAATCGTAGTGGCGGCGCCGCGCATGATGCAGCTGCACGACGAACAGGCTGCGCGCGTCGTGCGTCGCCGCGTCGTCGGGCGCGGGTTCCCGCGTGCGCGAGAAATTCCGTTTTTTCCGGTACGCGGCGAGACTCATGGCAGCTCCGTTGCTCGGTGTGCGCGGACGCGTCACGGCGAGCCGCTGCAATTCGCTTGCCGGAGTCGCCGGTCAGGTTCGCGGTCCGTACAGGCTCGCGGCGTCGTGCCAGTCG
>NZ_DATIGT010000303.1:0-6526 GCF_035481375.1 Tahibacter sp. | reverse complement strand
GCCGCCGCCTCTCGGCGGCCGGCCGCGGTCGCGTCCGGCCGGATATAACCTGCGGTGACGCTTGTGCGGCATCGGCCGGCTTGCTAGCGTGGCCGGCTGACCCGCCAACCGCCTCGTCCATGAGCACCAGCGAACGCCTGCGCGACCTGCGCGCCGCCATGCAGCAGCACGGCGTCGACGCCGTGGTCGTGCCTTCCGCCGATCCGCACTTGTCGGAATACCTGCCGGACCGGTGGAAGACGCGGCGCTGGCTGTCCGGGTTCTCGGGATCGACCGGCACGCTCGTGGTCACGGCCGATTTCGCCGGAGTCTGGACCGATTCGCGCTATTTCGAGCAGGCGGAGCAGGAACTGTCCGGCAGCGGGATCCGGCTCATGCGGCTGGGCGCCGCGCAGTCGCCGGAACACCTCGACTGGCTCTGCGAACGGCTCGTCCGCGGCCAGACCGTCGCCGTTCCCGGAGACGTGCTTTCGGTCGCGATGCACGACGTCATGCGGCCGCGGCTGTCCGCGCGCGGCATCGCGCTGCGCACCGACCTCGACCTCGTCGACGACGTCTGGACCGACCGTCCGCCGCTGCCCGCCGCCAGCGTGCGCGAGCACGACCCCGGCTACGTCAGCTCGACGCGCAGCGAACGCCTGGCGCGCGTGCGCGCGGCGATGGCCGCCGCCGGCGCGACACACCATCTCGTGTCCTCGCTCGACGATGTCGCCTGGATCACGAACCTGCGCGGCAGCGACGTGCCGTACAACCCGGTATTCCTCGCACATCTGCTGATCGGTCCCGACAACGCGATCCTGTTCGTGCCGGCCGGCAAGATTCCGTCCGACCTCGGCCGCCGACTCGGCGCCGACGGCATCGTGCTGGCCGACTACGCCGCGGCGAAGACCGCGCTCGCGACGCTCGGTGCCGGCGACGCGGTGCTGCTCGATCCGCGCCGCGTCGTGCACTCGCTCGCCGCCGCGATCGCCGAGGAAGTCACCCTGGTGCCGCAGCTCAATCCGAGCCAGCGCTTCAAGGCGATCAAGACGCCGGCCGAGCTGCGCCATATCGGCGACGCGATGCGCGAGGACGGCGTCGCGCTCGTGCGGTTCCTGATCTGGCTCGAAACGACGCTGGGCTCGCGCGTGCTGACCGAACTCGACATCGCCGCGGAACTGAAGCGCCAGCGCGAAGCGCGGCCCGGTTTCGTCGGGGAAAGCTTCGCGACGATCGCGGGCTACATGGCCAACGGCGCGCTGCCGCACTATCACGCGACGGACGGGCACTACGCGACGCTCGCCGCCGAGGGGCTGCTGCTCGTCGATTCGGGCGGCCAGTACGAAGGCGGCACGACCGACGTCACGCGCACGATCGCGCTCGGTGCGCTGACCGGCGAACAGCGGCGCGACTACACGCTCGTGCTCAAGGGGATGATCGCGCTGTCGCGCGCGCGCTTTCCGCGCGGGACGACGGGACAGCAGCTCGATGCGCTCGCGCGCGCGCCGATCTGGGCCGAAGGCATCAACTACGGCCACGGCACGGGCCACGGCGTCGGCTATTTCCTGAATGTGCATGAAGGTCCGCACGCGATACGTCCGCCGGTACCCGGCGAGACCGGCGAAGCACTGGCGCCGGGAATGGTCACGTCCAACGAACCGGGCATCTACCGGCCCGGCCGCCACGGCGTACGTCTCGAGAACCTGATCGCGACCGTGCCGGCCGGCGACGGCGAGTTCGGCGAATTCCTCGCGTTCGACACGCTGACGCTCTGTCCGATCGACGTGCGCCCGATCGAGATCGAGCTGCTCAGCGCGCGCGAACGCGACTGGCTCGACTGGTATCACGCCAAGGTCGAGGCCGAACTCGCGCCGCTGCTCGACGCCGATGAGCAGCGCTGGCTGTCCGCACGCTGCGCGGCGCTGGGCGGCGCGACGCCATGACGCCGCCGCGCCGCCGCGTTCTCGTCGTCGCAGGCACGCGGCCGGAATGCCTGAAGCTCGCGAGTATCGTGCGCGCGCTGCGCGCCGAGCCCGCGCTCGACACGCAACTCCTCAACAGCGGCCAGCACGAGGCCATGGTCGAGCGCACCTTCGGCCAGCTTGGCCTCGCCTGCGATCTTTCCGCCGGGCAGATCGCCGCGGCCTCGCTGTCGCATGCGCTGTCGGCGCTGCGCGTGCGCATCCGCGACATCGCGCGCGCGCAACGCAGCACGCTCGTCGTGAGCCAGGGCGATACCTCGACGGCCTATGCCGCGGCGCTCGCCGCGCGCGATCTCGGCCTGCCGCTCGCCCATGTCGAAGCGGGCCTGCGCACGAGTCATCCGTACCGGCCGTTTCCCGAAGAACTGTTCCGCCGCCGCATCGCGCCGATCGCGCAATTGCATTTCGCGCCGACGCGGCAGGCCGCGCTGAACCTGCGCGGCGAAGGCGTGCCCGACGCGCGCATCTTCCCGGTCGGCAACAGCGTGATCGATCTGCTGCGCGAACAGGTCGAGGACACGCGACCTCTGGCCCTGCCCTTCCTGCCCGACACGCCGCGCCTGATCGCGCTGACCCTGCATCGCCGCGAGAACTACGGCCGCGGTCTCGACCTCGTCTGCGCCGCCGTGCTCGAACTGCTCGCGCGGCATCCCGACATCGGCGTGGTCTGCCCGGTGCATCCGAATCCGACGGTCGGCCATCGCATCCGCCGGCATCTGTCGACGCATCCGCGCATCAGCCTCGTCGACCCGCTCGACTACCGCCCGTTCATCGCCGTGCTCGCGCGTGCCTGCCTTGCGATCACCGACTCCGGCGGCATCCAGGAGGAAGCGCCGTATCTGGGCACGCCGGTACTCGTCGTGCGCGAAAACACCGAGCGCCCGGAAAGCGTCGCGCTCGGCGCCGCGACCCTGGTGCCGCTGCGGACGGACCGCATCGTCGCCGAGGCGGACCGGCTGCTGGCGGCGCCGCCGCCGGCGCAGCTGGCGTTCACGCCCGACGCAGCCTACGGCGACGGCCGCAGCGGCGAACGCATCGCGCGGGTCATTGCGGGTTTTACCGGTTAGTCGCATCGAATCGCTGCGACGGCGCTGCGCTTTGCCACGTCGAGCGGCTACCATCGCGCGAGCCTCACAAGGAAGTTGCATGACTCCCGAATCCCTGATCGACCGCTGCGACGAGTCGGCGGCGCGCCTGCGCGGCTGGCTGCTCGGCGGCCGCGTGCAATGCGCGCGCGGCCCGCACGCCGGCGGCATCTTCGGCGCGTTCGACAACGACGGCGCGGCGCGCTACGTCTATCCCGAAATCACCGGCTATTACCTGCATTGGCTCGCCGAATCCGCCCACGGCGGCGACGCCGATCCGCGTCTTGGCGCGGCAGCCGCGGCGGCCGCCGACTGGGCCGCGCGCGTGCTCGACGACGGCGCGGTTCCGGCGACGCGCGCCTACGTCGACGGCAGCGACGCGGACGACTGGCGCAATCGCGCCGTGTTCTTCTTCGATCTCGCGATGCTGCTGCGCGGCCTCTGCGCCGCGCACGAGGCCGGGCTGATCGCCTCGCCGCATCGGGCCGTCGCGCGTCTCGTCGAGGAACTCGCGCGCTTCGTCGACGCCGACGCGACCGGCGCGCACACGATCCGCGCCGCGCGCACCGAATCCGGCGTGGAACTGCCACCGCGCTGGTCGACGCTCGGCGGACCGTTCGAGGTCAAGGCGAGTTCGCGCGTCGAACTCGCCGCGCGTCACGTCGCATTGCCCGCCGCACTCGCCGCGGCCTGCCGCGATCTCGCCCAGAGCCATCGCAGCTCGATCGCGACGCTGCCATTGCAGATGCTGCATCCGACGCTGTATTTCGCCGAAGGCATGCTCGTTGCCGAACCCGACTGCGGCGTGGCGATCGCGACGCTTGCGCGCCGCTGCCTTGCGCTGGCCGACGCCGCCGGCAACCTGCCCGAAGCCGAAGATTCCCGCGTGCCGCGCAGCGATATCCTCGCGCAGACGCTGCGCGTGCTGCTGCTGACCGGCGATGCGGACGGCGCCGACGTCGAACGCGTCGCCGCCGCGCTCTGCGCGCGCGTCGGCGCAGACGGCCGCCTGCCGTTCCGCGTCGACGTCGACGCGCCGCAGCCCAATGTCTGGTGCGCGATGTTCGCCGAGCAGGCGCTGCGCTGGTATGCGCGTAACGGACGCGCCGCGTCGCTGCCCGCGGCGGAATGGCTGGTGTGAGGCGCCTGCTGAATCTCCTCACCGCCGCCGTCCGCCTGCTGCCGCACCTGCCGCTCGCCGCTGCGCTGTTCGGTGCGGACCTGCTCGCGCGGCGGCGCCCCGGTCCGCCGCTCGTCGCGCGCGGCGAACGCGGCCGCGGCATCAGCGTGATCGTGCCCGAGCGCGGCACGCCGGATCTCCTCGTCGACACGCTGGCCGCACTCGACGCCGCGCTCGCGCGCATCGGCGAGCCGAGCCAGGTCGTCGTCGTCGTCAACGGCGCGCCGCGTGCCGACTACGCCGCGCTGATCGAGCGCTGGCCGCGTCACGACTGGCAGTTCCATGCCGGTGCCCTCGGCTACAACGGCGCGATCGAGGCCGGGCTGGCTGCCGCGCGTCACGACTGGAGCTATCTGCTCAACAGCGACATGCGCCTGGACGCCGACGCGCTCGCGCAGCTGCTGCCCTACCGCGGCGCGCACGTGTTCGCGGTCACCTCGCAGATCTTCTTCACCGATCCCGCACGCCGTCGCGAAGAAACCGGCTGGTCGGACTTCCATGAGAACCCGGCGTTCGCCGAGGTCTACGAACGCGATCCCGGCAGCCTCGGCGTCGCACGCGGCAATCTCTATCCCGGCGGCGGCAGCTCGCTGTGCCGCACGGCCGTGCTGCGCCGCTACGTTGCGCAGTCGCGCGACTACAACCCGTTCTACTGGGAAGACGCCGACTGGGGCGTGCGCGCCTGGAGCGAAGGCTGGGAACTCGTGTTCTGCCCGGCCTCGCACGCGCACCACCAGCATCGCGGCACGGTACGCCGCTACTACGACGAAACCGAAGTCGCGCGCGTGATCGCGCGCAACGAATTGCTGTTCGACCTGCGGCATCGCTGGACGCGCCGCCATCCGCTGCGCACGCTGATGCGCCTCGCCACGATCGACGCGCGCTCGCGCCGCGAGCTGCGCGGCGTCGGCCTTGCCGCGCGCGTGTTCCGCTCGCGCATCGCGACCGAACGCGCGCGTCGCAACGGCCTGCGCTTCGAGCGCCTCACGCGCGACCGCTGGTATCTGCCGCAGCGCAACGATGAAATCCGGCGGCCGCGCGTGCTGCTGGTCGCGCCGTTCGCGCTGTTTCCGCCGGCCCACGGCGGCGCGCGGCGCGTCGCCGAACTCGTCGCGCGGCTGTCCGGCGACGTCGATTTCTTCCTGCTCGGCGACGAAGCCTCGCTCTACGCCGACGCGAGCGAACCATGGATGCGGCACCTGCGCGGTGCGCTGCTCGTCGAAGGCCGCGGCGACCGCGCCGGCGAAGCGCCGCTGGATCTGCCGCAACGCCTCACGCGCCATGCCTGGCCCGGACTGCGTGCGGCGCTCGACGCCTGCGTCGCGCGCTTCGCGCCGGATATCGTCCAGGTCGAATTCATGGAACTGGCCGAACTCGTTCCGGAACATCGCGAAGGTACTGCGCGCCGGCTGCTGTGCCTGCACGACGTCTACCTCGACGCCGGCGACCCGGCGAGCGACGCGCGCCAGCGCAGCGCGATCGCGCGCTACGACGCGGTGGTCGCATGTTCCGCCGAAGACGCCGCATTGCTCGTACCGCAACCGGCCACGCTGATCGGCAACGGCGCCGCGGACCGGCGCGCCGGCTACCGCGCGTCGCCCGGCGGCCTGCTGCTGTTCATGGGACCGTTCCGCTACGCGCAGAACCTGCACGGGATCCTCGCGTTCATCGACGAAGCCTGGCCGGCGCTGCGCGCCGAGTTTCCCGAACTGCGGCTGCGCATACTCGGCGGCGTCGAATCGGCCGCGATCGCCGAACGCGACGCCCGCCTGCGCGAGCCCGGCATCGAACTCGTGTCGGCGTTCGTCGACCCGGCGCCGCATCTGGCCGAATGCAGCCTCAGCATCAATCCGCAGCGCGACATCCGCGGCTCGTCGATCAAGCTCATCGAATCGCTGCTGGCCGGCCGCGTCTGCGCGACGACGGCCGACGGCGCGCGCGGTTTCGCCGACGCGGGTCTCGGCGGACTGCTGCCGAGCCCCGACATCGCCGGCATGGCTGCGACCATCGCGCCGCTGCTGCGCGACCCGGCGCATCGCCACCGCCTCGAACGCGGCGACGACGCGAAGCTCGACGCCTTCACCTGGGATGCGATGGCCGCGCGCCAGCGCGAACTCTATCGATCGCTGTGCGCGGAGCCGCAGTCATGACGCAAACCTGGTCCTACGACGCGATCGCCGAGGTCTACGCCACCGACATGGGCCGCAGCATGGCCTTCGACGACATTGGCTGGTATCGCGCGTTCTGCGCCGCGCGCGGCGGCGCGGTACTCGAACTCGGCTGCGGCACCGGACGTATCC
>NZ_DATIGT010000302.1:0-28412 GCF_035481375.1 Tahibacter sp. | reverse complement strand
GGGTGGTAGCGCGAGCCGCCGCCGCGGATTTCACAGAAGTGCGCGCCTTCGCTGTGGGTTGCGAAGGCGGCGGCGAGCAGGCCGGGTGCCGCGCGTCCGTCGCGATCGATGTGGTCGGCGTGGCGACCGGCGTCGACGACGACCGCTGCGGCGCCGTCGCCGAAGATCGCGCTGGCCTCGAGCTGGTCCCAGTCGAGACCGCACGAGGCGATGTCGGCGGCGACGACGAGCACGCGGCGATAGCGTCCCGCGGCGATCAGCGCCGAGGCCGTGTCGAGCGCGACGACGAAGCCGAGACAGCTCGCGCCGATATCGAACGCCGGCATGCCGCGCTCGCTCGGGCCCGGTTGTCCCAGGTGAAGTTCGCGATGGATCAGCGCGGCGTTGCACGGCATGGCCTGGTCCATGGTGGCGCTCGCGGCGATCACGGCATCGATCTCATGCAGGCCGAGACCGGCGCTCGCGAGTGCGCGGCGCGCCGCGTCCGCGCCGAGCGCGGCGGCGCTGCGCCGCGTTTCGACGCCGCGGCTGCGCACGCCGCTGCGGCGCTCGACGGTTCCCGGCGGCAACCCGAGGCGTGCATCGATCGCGCTGCTCGCGAGCGGATCGAGCGCGGCCGCGACGCCGCTGCCGAGCAGGCGCAGCGGACGGCAGGCCGCCGGCGCGCACGGGCGCAGCGGAACGGATGACGCGGCCAGATTCATCGCAGGAGTCCTCGCGGAGCGCCGGTATGCGGCCAGAGACTGCCGCAGCGCCGGCGGCACGCGCAAATCCTTGCGCGCGGTCTATCGCTGTTGTCTGATCCGGTATAACGATCTGATACCGGGAAGCGACGCGATGAGCGCGGGACAAACCCTCGTGCGCAATATCCGCAGCGTGCTGCGCCAGCGCGGCATGACGTACCGGCAGCTCGCCGATCAGCTGGGCCTGAGCGAACCGACGATCAAGCGCGACCTGAGCCGCGGCGACTTCTCGCTGGGCCGGCTCGACCGCATCTGCGAAGTGCTCGAACTCACGCTGAGCGATCTCGTCGACGGCAGCCAGGCGCCGGCGGCGCTGCACGAACTCAGCGAGTCGCAGGAACGCGCGCTCGTGCGCGATCCGCAACTGCTGCTGATGACCTATCTGCTCGTCAACGACTGGAAGCTCGCCGAGATTTCCGCGACCTACGAATTCGACGAGGCGCGTCTCGTGAGCCTGCTGTTGCGGCTCGACGAACTCGGCATCGTCGACTACCGGCCGCCGCGGCGCGTCAAGAAACTGACCGCGCGCAACTTCGCCTGGCGCAAGGACGGCCCGGTGCACGCGTTCTTTCTCGCGCACGTCGCCGGCGAATTCCTGCGCGGGGCGTTCGACGGCATCGGCGACGAATTCCGTTTCTTGAGCGGCATGCTGTCGATGGCCTCGCGCACGCGCATGAAGACCGCGCTGATCCGCCTCGCGCAGGAATTCGACGAACTCGCGCGCCAGGACGCGCGCCTGCCGCTGCGCGAGCGCGACGGCTTCAGCCTGATGGTCGGCCTGCGCCAGTGGGAGTTTTCCGAGTTCACACGGCTTCGACGCGCACGGAAGCCATGATGCGCCCGCCGTCGGCGCGACTGCCGCGCCGGTGGGGGCATGCCAGAATTGCCGCAGGCGCGGGACGCCCCTGCGCCGGCACGACGCACACGCACTCAAGGACACGAATCATGCAACGACGCTATCTGCCCGCCCTTCTGCTCGCCGCGCTCGCTCCGGCCGCCCAGGCCGAAAAGCCCATGGCGCTCGATCGTTTCTACCTGTCGCTCGGCGCGTATCAGACGGACAGCGACGCGGACGCGCGCATCGACGGCGAGAACGGCTTGATCGGCACCGACGTCAATTTCGAGGACGACTTCGGGCTGACCGAGAACCGCACCGTCGGCCGCGCGCGGTTCGGATTTCTCGTCGGCGACAGCCAGGGCATCGAAGTCGACGGCTACCGCTTCCACCGGAGCGCGACCGAACGGCTGAGCCGCACGATCAACTACGACGGCAGCACGTTCAACGTCGACGCCGAAGTGCACGGTCAGCTCGATCTCGATTTCGCGAGCGTGGCCTGGCGCTGGTGGCTGCCGGCCGGCGACCGCGACGTCTGGGGTATCGGACTGGGCGGCGGCTTCTATCGCATCGCCGGCGAAGTGTCGGGACAGGGCTCGCTCAACGGCAACGTGCAGCAGCTCGACCTGCGCGACAGCGCATCGGCCTGGGCGCCGCTCGTCGAACTCGGCTGGCGTCATGCGTTCAGCGAGAACGCGCGCCTCTACGCCGACATCGCCGGCGTCAGAAAAAACAACGGCTCGCTGCAGGGGCACATCTACAACCTGTCGCTCGGCTTCGAATACTTCCCGTGGCAGAACATCGGCTTCGGCGTCGAATACGGCGCGCAGCGCATCAAGATCGAAGCCGACAAGCGCGACTTCGACGGTGAACTCAATGTGCGGCTGAACGGGCCGTCGGTGTTTTTGAAGGCGCGATATTGAGGCAGGAAAGAGCAGGGAGGAGTGAGAAAAGAGAGTCGCATGCGTCCACGCGTTTCTCGCTTCTCTTCACTCGCTTCCCGCTCCGCATTCGGCCCCCAGATCCTCCGTAACCTCCACGCGCGCCGGCGGCTCGGCGAACTCGAGCCGCTTGCGCATCGCCGGCGTCAGCCAGGTCGTGCCGTCGTCGGCGACGAGCAGGACGCAGCGGATGCCGAGGCGGCGCGCGATGCGGACGAGGTCGCCGGGGCCGGCGATCATCAGCGCGGTCGCGCCGACGTCGGCCACGACCGCATCGTCGTGGATCACGCTGACGGCGACGACGCCGCGCGCGGGCTTGCCGGTGCGCGGGTCGAGCACGTGACCCCAGCGCTGTCCGGCGTCCTCTCGATATTTGTTGTAGTTTCCGGAAGTGAACAATGCTTCGCCGTCGCCGAGTTCGGCGCCGGCGAAGTCGCGGTGCTGCGGCGAACTGATGCCGACGCGCCACGGACGCTCGCCCGCGCGGCCGATCGCGAGCACGTCGCCGCCGACGTTGATCAGCGCGCCGGCGGCGGCGTGGCGGCGCACGATCTCGGCGATCTGTTCGGCGGCATAGCCTTCGGCGAGGCCGTTGAGGTCGAGCTGCATCGCGCGATTGGTCGACACGACGGTGCCGTCCTCGGCGATCGTTAGCTGGTCCATGCGAGGCTGTGTCGCGAGCGTCGCATCGATGTTCTGCTGCGGCGGAGGCGGCGTCACGATCGGGAATTCGCTGGTGTGGAATCCCCAGAGGTCGACGAGGCTTCCGATCGCTGCGTTGAACAGTCCGTCGCTGTCGGCATAGGCGCGCTGTGCGCGGCGCAGCAGGCCGCTGAGTTCGGGCGACGCGCGATACGGTTCGCCTTGCGCGATCGCGGCATTGAGCCGCATCAGATCGCTGATCTCCCAGGGATGCCAGGCGCGCTGGTCGCGCTGCAGCACCTCGCCGATCGCGCCGAAAACGCGCGAGGCCGTTTCTGCCGGGACGCCGCGCAGTTCGACCTCGGTCAGGCCGCCGAAAATGACGAAGCTCGCCTTGTGCGGCGCGAGTGCCTGCTGCTGCCGGTACAACCGGGCGGCACCGAGCAGCAGCGCTGCGGCGAGTGCGGCGAACAGGAACAGTCGGCGCATGCGTCGGCTATTCCCAGTGCTGCCGGCCGCGTTCGAGCCAGCCTTGCACGAGGGCGTGGTCCTCGGGACTCAGATCGATGAAGCGAAGGCCGACCCAGTGCTGGCCCGGTACCGTCGCAGCCTCCGTCCATTGCTCGTGCATGCCGATCTCGACCTGCTGCAGGTGCCCGTGTTCGTCGGGCAGCTGGAACGAAAACTGGTAGAGCGCATCGTCGCGCGCAGGACGTTCGGTCACGAGCATCATGCCGTCGATCGACAGATTGCCGATGCGGCCCGCGCTCTCGCCGGTGATCGCGTTGGTGACCTGGATGCTTTCGTCGGCGCGGCGGCGCGGCGCCCGGCGGTGCTCGACCATCGTGGACTCCTTCGTCAGGTCGCGGGCTGCGGAACGGACTTGCCGGAAAACTGCTTGAGCGTGTTGACGATCGTGTGCCAGGCGCGGTCGATCAGCGATTCGCGGTCTTCGGTGATGATCTGCGCCTGCTTGCGCACGATGTCGCGCGCGAGCTGATGCAGCGTGCGTTCCTCGGTGCGCGCGCCGCGCTGGTTCACGAACAGACAGCGTCCGGTCAAGGTCGAGAACCACGACAGCTTGCGCCGCACGGTTTCGCCCTGCTGGTTCATGACGAACTCGAACCACGTGCCGAAGGGCAGCGTCTTCAGGCGTTCCAGCGTCTGCCGCTCGTCGGCGCTCAGCGGCTGGGAATCGGCCGGGGCCGCGGACGCGGTTGCCGCGGCGGTTGCCGCAGCGCGCGGCGCCGGCGTCGTGGTTCGCGCGGGGTCGCCGGCGGCGGCGCCTGGTGCGTCCTCGCCGAGCCGCGTCTTCGCCTTGAGCTTGAGCGCGAGTTCGGTGCGGCTCGCCGTGCTGTCGTCCTTCGTCGCTTCGGCACCGCCGAGCAGCTGCGTCAGCATGCTCTGCACTTCGTCGCTGTGGAAGCCGACCTGGCCGAGTCCCTGTTCGAGCTCGGCGCGCAGCGCGGGGTTGTCGCTGCCGCTGCCGGCCACGAGCTGGTCGACGACGTCGATGCGCCGTCTGTAGATCTCCGACTCGCCGCCCTGGCGCAGCAGCGTCAGCGCGAGTACGTCGGTCCAGGCCTGTTCAAGCAGCGCGCGCGCGAGCCGGTTCACCTTGCGGTCGCGCAACCGGTCGTCGACGGCCCGCACGGCGCTCTCGCGCGCGATGTCGAGACGCTCGCGCCCCTTCGCCGCATCGACGTGACGGCGTTCGGCGACTTCGGCCTTGCGCGCGAGCGTGCCCATGTGGCGACTGAGGTCGGTCAGCAGTTCGTCGAACAGTTCGTCGCGGCCGTCGAACTCGGCGCCGACGCGATCGACGACGAGCTGCATCTTTTCGACGAGTACGCGGTCGGCTCCACCTTCGCTCTCGTCGATCCAGTACTGGCCGGTCTCCGCGATCGCGTTGAGCAACTGCCGCGCGGGATGGCCGCGGCGCGTGAAGAAGCTCTTGTCGCGCAGCGCGACGCGCAGTACCGGCACCTGCAGCTTGGTCAGCAGCGACTGGGTCGCGCCGGTCGGGCGCATGTCCTTCGCGATGAAGTCGAACAGCATGCCGACGAGATCGAGCGTGTCGGTGTCGACCTCGCTGAGCTGCGGCGGACGGCCGTCCGGCGTGAACTGGCGCAGCTGGTTCAGCAGATCCTGCTTGACGTGCGAGATGCTGCGCTGGACCACGCGGCCGCCGAGCACCATCGGCGCGGCCGGCTTGTTCTGCAGCGCGCCGAGCACGGCCTGCAGGTCTTCACCCGTCGCGGTATAGCTCGACACGGTGCTGCGGTCGGGCGGCGGCGTGCCGACCGCCTGGCGGCGTCCCGACAGCAGCTCGCGCAGCGTATGGAAGAGCTCCGAATCGCGCGCTTCTTCGTCGGCCGAAGCCGCGTGGCGCGCGCCGGGCAACGGCGGGTTTCCGGGCGGCGGTGCCGATTCGGCCGGCAGGGACGCGCCTGTGGAAGCCGGCATGCGGCCCGCATTTTTCGCTGCCGCCGCCGCGTCGACCTGTGCGGCCGGCGGCGGCGTGACGTAGCGCGAGCCGACCTGCAGGTGACGCAGGATGCGCTTTTCGACGAGATAGTCGTTCACTGCACCGTACAGCACGCCGGCTTCGGCCATGCCGAGGCGATCGAACTGGCGGTACAGCAGCAGGCGATGCTCGATCGCGATGCCGAGGCAGACCGTCGCGTAGCGCAGCGCCTCGCCGATCAGATGCGGGCCGACCGGAAGACTTTCCGCGTCGAGTGCCGGCGCGCCGGCGAGCACGCCGAAGCGGTGGCCGAGCGCATACAGCGCCTGGCTGTGGCGGATTTCGGCCTTCGTCGCGATTTCCTGCAGCGCGATGTTCTCCTCAAGGTCGCGCGTCTCCACGAGCGCGAGCTCCTGAAATTTCTTCGGTGCGACGGCTGCGCCTGCGGGTTTCTGATCGAACTGCGCCAGCGCGGACTCGAGGTACAGCATGAAGCGCGGCGCGACGTCGGCGCGGCCGCGCTTCACCTCGCGCAGCGATTCGAAAACCGCGTGCTGCTCGTTGCTGCTGCGCGCCTTCTCGGCAAGTTTGAACAGCTGCTGCTCGTGTTCGTTGAGGCTCAGCGCAAGCCAGCGTTCGAGCATGCCTCCTGCGAGCGCCAGCACGCCTTCGAGCAACAGGCGCACGCGCGGCGCCAGGACGGTGCGCGCATTCAGACTGATCAGACGCACTTCGCCGTTCGGTCTTGGCACCGATGCCGCATCCATTGGTTGCATAGCGGGCCCCTGATTCCCCCTAAGCTGCGGCCCGATTGTATGCCCGCTTCCGCCGGAGCAGCCAGTAGGTGCAACCACCGGAGAACGGTGCGGCAAAACCTTATTTCGTGACAGTCTGTGACGCGCGCTCAGTCCTGGTCGCGGCGCGTTCGGACTTCCAGCAGTTCGTCGTCGCTGCCGACGCGTACGCCGACCGTGATCGGGCGGCAGCAGACCGCGCAGTCCTCGAGGTAATCCTGGTCGCCGGCGGACAGGTCGACGCTGGATTCGAAGCTTTCGCCGCAATAGGGGCAGTGCAGCCGGACGAATTCGAGCATGGTTCCTCCGCGATGGCGGGGGTGGTCAGGGCAGGAACAGGGTGATCGCGTCGTTGAGAAAGCGCCTGCCGAGATCGGTCGCGACGATACGTGCGTCGTCGCGCGCGAACCAGCCGCGCCGCTCGCCGTCGGCCAGCGCCGCGGCGATCTGCGCGTCCGCCAGGCCGGTGCGTTCGGCAAACAGCGCGCGCGCGACGCCGTGCTCCAGGCGCAGCGCATTGAGCATGAACTCGAACGGCAGCTGTTCGGCCGCAATGGCTTCGTCCGCGCCGATGCCTCGCGGCGAACCGGCATGCGCGAGAAAGGCCCGGGGCGCACGGACCTTCCAGCGGCGGCGCACGCTGCCGGTCGCGGCGTCGCTGAGCTTGCCGTGCGCGCCGGCGCCGATGCCGAGATAGTCGCCGAATTCCCAATAATTCACATTGTGTACGCTGCGCAGTCCGTCGCGCGCGTAGGCCGAGGTCTCGTAGTGCGCGAACCCGGCATCGGCGAGGCGCTGCTGGCAGGCCTCCTGCATGTCCCAGGCGAGGTCGTCGTCGGGCAGCGGCGGCGGCGTGCGCGCGAACGCGGTGTTCGGTTCGAGCGTCAGCTGGTAATGCGAGATGTGGCTCGGCGCGAGCGAAATCGCCGCGTCGACGTCGGCGAGCGCGCCGGCCAGATCCTGCTGCGGCAGCGCGTACATGAGGTCGAGATTGAAATTGTCGTAGCCGGCGCCGCGCGCGAGCCGGATCGCCTCGCGCACTTCAGATGCGCTGTGAATGCGGCCGAGGCGCTTGAGCTTGTCGTCGTCGAAGCTCTGCACGCCGAAGCTCAGGCGATCGACGCCGGCGCGGCGGTAGTCCTCGAAACGGCCGTGTTCGACCGTGCCGGGATTGGTTTCGAGCGTGATCTCGGCCGCCGGAGCGAACGGCAGGCGTGTACGTGCGCCGTCGAGGATCGCGGCGATCGCCGCCGCCGAGAACAGGCTCGGCGTGCCGCCGCCGAAGAACACACTGATGACCGGGCGGCCGTCGAGCGCGGGCGCGTAGTCGCGCAGGTCCTGGTCGAGGTCGGCCAGCACCGCCGCGACGTAGTCGTTCTCGGGCAGGCCTTCGGGCGCCGTGTGCGAGTTGAAATCGCAATACGGGCATTTGCGTACGCACCACGGAATGTGCACGTACAGCGCGAGCGGCGGAGCGTTCACGGCGTGCCGTGCCATCGCTGCAGTTCACGCTGCAGGACGTCGCGCAGCGCGCTCGCGGCCTGGCCGCGGTGGCTCAGGCGGTTCTTTTCGCCGGCTTCGAGTTCGGCCGCGGACACCGCGTAGCCGTCGGGCAGGAACAACGGGTCGTAGCCGAAACCGCCGTCGCCGCGCGGCGCCTGCAGCACGCGGCCGTACCAGCGGGCTTCGGCGATCATCGGCGACGGATCTTCGGCATGCCGCAGCAGCACGAGGCAGCAATAGAAGTAGGCGCTGCGCCGGTCGTCCGGAACATCGCGCAATTCGGCGACGAGGCGCGCATTGTTGGCCGCGTCGTTTCCGTGGGTGCCGGCGTAGCGCGCCGAATACAGTCCCGGCGCGCCGCCGAGCGCGTCGACGCAGAGGCCCGAATCGTCGCCGAGCGCGGGCAGGCCGGTTTCGCGTGCCGCATGGCGCGCCTTGATGAGCGCATTTTCCACAAACGTCAAGCCGGTCTCGTCGGCGTCACCGACGCCGTGCTCGGCCTGGGCGACGACGTCGAGATCGAGCGTGCCGAACAGCGTGCGCAGTTCCGCGAGCTTGCCGCGGTTGCTGCTCGCGAGGACGACGGTCTTCATGGCGCTCCTGCCGTCACTCGGCGAGCGCGGCGCGCTGCGCCGCGACGAGTTCGGCCACGCCCTTGCCGGCGAGCGCGAGCATGGCCTGCAGCTCGTCCGGGCGGAACGCATGGCCTTCGGCAGTGCCCTGCACCTCGATGAAGCCGCCGCCGTCGTTCATGACGACGTTCATGTCGGTATCGCAGTTCGCGTCTTCGGCGTAGTCGAGATCGAGCACGGGCACGCCGTTGACGATGCCGACCGAGACCGCGGCGATCGCGCCGAAGATCGGGTCCTTCTTGACGAGGCGCCGGGCCTGCAGCGAACGGATCGCGTCGACGAGCGCGACATAGGCGCCGGTGATGGCCGCGCAGCGCGTGCCGCCGTCGGCCTGCAGCACGTCGCAGTCGAGCGTGATCGTGCGTTCGCCGAGCGCGCCGCGATCGACGCAGGCGCGCAGGCTGCGGCCGATCAGGCGCTGGATTTCCATGGTCCGTCCACCCTGGCCGCCGCGCGCCGCCTCGCGCTGGGTACGCTCCTTCGTCGCGCGCGGCAGCATGCCGTACTCGGCCGTGATCCAGCCTTCGCCCTTGCCGCGCAGGAACGGCGGGACTTTCTCCTCGACGCTGGCCGTGCAGAGCACGCGCGTGTCGCCGCAGGCGATCAGGACGGATCCTTCGGCATGGCAGGTGTAGCGGCGTTGCAGGGACAGCGGGCGCAACTGGTCGGGCGCGCGGCCCGAAGGGCGCTGAATCGAGGTCATCGGAAAATCTCTGGAAACGGGTTTCGGTTTCGGACCTCTGCGCCGCCTCGGGCAGAGGAAGCGCAGGAGGGCGCCAATCGCCTGCGGCGCAAGCGTCCGGCGGGTTGTCGGGGGGCAGGCGGTACGGCATGGAACTGGGCTGCGGACAGGTGTTCGGCCCCCCGCAACGACGGAAGCTTGGGGAAAGCGGGCGGCGAGTTTACCATTGCGACCCTTTTCCCGACCGGGACCGCCATGATCCGCAGCATGACCGCGTACGCCAGCGCCGAGCGCGCGACGCCACTGGGGCTGTTGTCGTGCGAGCTGCGGTCGGTCAATCACCGCTATCTCGAACTGAGTCCGCGGCTGCCCGAGGAACTGCGCGCGCTGGAATCGCAGCTGCGCGAACGCGTCGCGGCGAAGCTGACGCGCGGCAAGGTCGATCTCGGCATGCGTCTGCGCAGCAACGGCGCGGTCAGCACCGGGCTCGAATTCAACGAGGTGCTGCTCGGGCAGCTCGAACAGGCGGCCGCACGGCTCGCACCGCGCTTCCCCAATCTCGCTACCGAGTTCGTCGGCCTGCTCGGCCTCGACGGCGTGCTCGTGAAGCCGGAAGTCGATCTCGGCGAACTGCATGCCGCGGCGCTGGACCTGCTCGACGACGCGCTCGACGACATGGTCGCGACGCGGTTGCGCGAAGGCGAGCGGCTTGCCGGCTTCATTGCGGAACGTCTCGACGGCATCGCGGCCGTCGTCATGCAGGTGCGCGGCTGGCTGCCGGAGATCCGCGCGGCGCTGCGGCTCAAGCTTGAAACCAAGCTCGCCGATTTCCGCCAGGGCACCGATGCGACGCGGCTCGAACAGGAACTGGTGCTGCAGCTCTCGCGCATCGACGTCGACGAGGAACTCGATCGCCTGACCGCGCATCTGGCCGAAGCGCGCCGCATCCTCAAGCTCAGCGACGCGAACGGGCGTCGTCTCGATTTCCTGATGCAGGAATTCAATCGCGAAGCCAACACGCTCGGATCGAAATCCGTCGACCAGCGCACGACCCAGGCCGCCGTCGAGCTCAAGGTGCTGATCGAGCAGATGCGCGAGCAGGTCCAGAACATCGAGTGACCGACGATGCCCGGCACCCTGTTCATCGTCGCGGCGCCCTCGGGGGCAGGCAAGTCCAGCCTCGTCAACGCGCTGCTCGAGCGCGAGCCGGGCATCGTGCTGTCGATCTCGCATACGACGCGGCCGCCGCGGCCCAACGACAAGGACGGCGTCCACTATCACTTCGTCAAACGCGCCGAGTTCGAACTGCTGATCGAGAAGGATGCGTTCCTCGAACACGCCGAAGTGTTCGGCAATCTGTACGGCACGTCGCGCGCGACCGTCGCCGAGCGTTTTGCCGCGGGTCGCGACGTGCTGCTCGAGATCGACTGGCAGGGCGCGCAGCAGGTGCGGCAGAAGCTGCCCTGCGTCAGCATCTTCATCCTGCCGCCGTCGCGCGAGGAACTGCTGCGCCGGCTGCGCTCGCGCGCCTCCGACAGCGAAGCCGTGATCGCGCGCCGCACCGCCGAGGCGCGCGCGGAAATGGCGCACTGCCGCGAATTCGACTACATCATCGTCAATGACGATTTCGCGACGGCGCTGTCGGAACTGCAGGCCATCGTCACGAGTCAGCGTCTGCGCTGCGACAAGCAGCTCGCGCGCCACGAGGCGCAGATCGCCGACCTGCTGAAACAGGACTGAATGCCGCCGCTTCCGCCGTCATCGGGCATCGCTTAAGGTAGACGGGTTTTTTGCGTCCCCGTCACGCCGATCGGCGTATCTGCGTTCCGCGCGACCGCAATCGTTGCTTCCTTCGGCAGCCGTTCCGTTGAAATCCATCCAGGCTCCTTGCCCATGAGTGCAGATTCCGCATCGTCCGGTGACGCCCTCGTTCGCATCCGCGGCTTGCGCACGCGTCTCGGCGCCAAAGTCATCTTCGACGGCGTCGACCTCGACATTCCGCGCGGCCGGGTCACCGCCATCATGGGGCCGAGCGGCACCGGCAAGACGACGCTGCTGCGCCACATCACCGGGCAGCTCGCACCGGATGCCGGCGAGATCGTCGTCGACGGCCGCAATCTGCGGCAGCTCGATCGCCAGGGGCTGTTCGATCTGCGCGAACGCATCGGCTATCTGTTCCAGAATTCGGCGTTGCTGACCGATTTCAGCGTGTTCGAGAACGTCGCGTTTCCGCTGCGCCAGCATGCGCGCCTGCCGGAAGAGCTGATCCGCAACATCGTGCTGCCGAAGCTGCAGGCCGTCGGCCTGCGCGGCGCCGCCGACCTGATGCCGGCGGAACTCTCCGGCGGCATGGCGCGCCGCGTCGCACTGGCCCGCGCGATCGTGCGCGATCCGATGCTGCTGATCTACGACGAACCGTTCGTCGGCCTCGATCCGATCGCGCTGAACCAGGTGCTCAAGCTGATCCGCGTGCTCAACGAGACGCTGGGTCTGACCAGCATCGTCGTCGCACACGAGCTGTCGGCGATCCGCCGCGTCGCCGACGACATTCATCTGATCGCGGCAGGCAAGATCGCCGCGCACGGCAGCCCGGACGAACTCGTCCGCGGCGAAACCGACTGGACCCGCCAGTTCTTCGGCGGCGAAGCCGACGGTCCCGTGCCGTTCCACTACCCGGCGCGCGACTACGCCGCCGATCTCGGCTTCGCCAAGGGCGCCGCATGAACGACAAGCCGGCTCGGAACAGCATGATCGGCGACGGCCTGGCCCAGGTCGGCGCCATGGGCCTGTTCCTGCTGCAGGTGCTCGCGGCGATTCCGCGCAGCCTGCGTCACTTCGCCCAGACCGTGCGCCAGATCTTCTTCGTCGGCGCGATGAGCCTCGTCATCATCATGACCTGCGGCCTGTTCATCGGCCTCGTGCTCGGCCTGCAGCTCTACGAGGTGCTGTCGCGCTTCGGCAGCACGGCGTCGGTCGGCACGGTCGTCGCGATCGCTTTGTATCGCGAACTCGGCCCGGTCGTGACCGCGCTGCTGTTCGCCGGCCGTGCGGGCACGTCGATCACCGCCGAGATCGGCCTGATGCGCGCAACCGACCAGCTCGCGGCGATGGAGATGATGGCGGTCGACCCGCTGGCCTACGTCGTCGCGCCGCGGTTTCTGGCCGGCATCATCGCGATGCCGCTGCTCGCGAGTATCTTCAACGCGCTGGCGATCTTCGGCTCGCACCTCGTCGCGGTCACCTGGCTCGGTCTGGACAACGGCACGTTCTGGTCGAACATGACCGGCGCCGTCGACGTCTGGACCGACGTGATGAACGGCGTCTGGAAGAGCGCGGTGTTCGGCGCAGTCGTCACTCTGGTCGCGACCTACCAGGGCTATTCGACGGCGCCGACCAGCGAAGGCGTCGCCTATGCGACGACGCGTACCGTCGTCTATTCCTCCATTCTTACCCTCGCCATCGATTTCCTGATGACGGCCTTCCTGATGTGATGCGGCGCGAGTGATGCCATGACCCAACGACGTTCCCACCAGATCGGCACCGGCCTTTTCATCGTGCTCGGCTTCGCCGCGCTCGGCTATCTCGCGACCCAGACCACGAGTCTCGCGAACTACCGGCAGGGGCCGACCTACGCGCTCAAGGCGCGCTTCACGAACGTCGGCCAGCTCAAGCTGCGCGCGCCCGTGAAGATTGCCGGCGTGCGCATCGGCAGTGTTTCGGATATCCAGCTCGAACCCGACCGGCTCGAAGCGCTGGTCACGCTCGCGATCGACAAGCGCTTCAACCAGCTCCCCGACGACTCCGCTGCGGCCGTGTTCACCAGTGGTTTATTGGGCGATCAGTACGTTGCGCTGAAACCCGGCGGCTCGCCGGATCTCTTCAAGGACGGCGACGAGATCATCCTCACGCAGAGTTCCATGCAACTCGAAGAGCTGATCGGCAAGTACCTCGTCGGCAGCGGCGACAGTCCCGCCAAAAAGCCCGAGCAGGCGCCGTCCCCCAATCCCGAACCCGAGACCCGTTGAGGTATCCATGAGCGTGTTCCGTAAACTGCTGCCGTTGCTCGCCGTCATGCTGCTGGCGCTACTGCCGTCCGCCCATGCCGCGACGGCCGATCCGAATGCCGTCGTCCAGGGCATCGCCGACGATCTCGCCAAGGCGCTCGAAGGACGCAAGGAAGAACTTCGCAACGACCGCGACAAGCTGATCAAGCTGATCGACGGCATCGTGCTGCCGCACTTCGACATCGACTACGCGTCGATCCTCGTACTCGGTCAGAACGCGCGCAGCGCGACGCCGGAACAGCGCACGCGCTTCGCGAAGGCGTTCTACAACTCCATCGCCCATCGCTATGCGGAAGGACTGCTGAACTATACGCGCGGACGCATCGACATCGCGCCGTACAAGGGCGAACTCAACGACAAGCGTTCGCTGGTCCGCACCGAAGTCATCCTCGACGACGGCAAGCGCGTACCGGTCGACTACGCGTTCCGCAAGACCAAGGACGGCGACTGGAAAGCCTACGACGTCATCATCGAAGGCATTTCCTATGTGACGAACTACCGCAACCAGGTGTCGGCGGAGATCGCCAAGTCGGGTCTCGACGAGCTGATCACGCGCCTCGAAACCCAGGGCGAGAAGGCGCTGGAAAGCCTCGAGAAGAATCCGGGCAAATGAGCGCAGCCGAACAACTGATGTTGTCGGCTCCGGCGCCGGGCGTCCTCGCGATGTCCGGCGCTCTCGTATTCGCGACGGCCGCCAGGGCGCTGGCCGACGCGCGGCCGGCGGTCGCGCGCGGCGACGTGGCGACGCTGGATCTTTCCGCGGTCACTGCGGGCGACAGCGCCGGGCTGGCCGTCGTGCTGGCGCTGCGCCGCGCCGCGCGCTCGCGCGGCGGCGAACTCGCGATCGTCGGCATGCCTGCCACGCTGCGCGCGCTCGCGCAGCTCGGCGAAGTCGAGGAATTGCTGGGTATTCGCTGAAAGCCGGCGCCGCCGCGACGCCGGCGGCGCTCAATGTTGCCGGGCGTCGTCGCCGGTTGCCGGCGACGTGGCCGTCTCGCCGCTCGGCGGCAGCGGCTTGTTGATGCGGCGCTGCTCTTCGAGCAGTTCTTCCGGATCGAAATCCTCGCCGACGCCCTGCAGCTGCTCGATGATCTCGACCGGCGGATTGCCGTCGTAGATCTGGTACACGCGCTGCTGGCGATACGCGTCGCGGTAGAACACATACGGATCGTAGACGCCCTCGAGCAGCCCTTCGGCCTCGATGCCGCGCGAACGCAGGGTCACGAGGAACAGCCAGGTCGGCATGTACTGCGCTTTGTATTTCAGGTCGCGATGGCTCGCGTACCAGGCGAGCGGATCGAAGAAGCGGTCGACCGGGAAGCGCAGCACGTCGCGGGCCGTCGTCGAACCGAGCAGCGGCAGCACGAGGTAAGGGCCGTCCGGTACGCCCCACTTGGCCAGCGTCGTGCCGAAGTCCTGTTCCTGCAGCTTCAGGCCCATCTGGCTCGCCGGGTCGAAGAAACCGACCATGCCGAGCGTCGTGTTGACGAGGAAACGGCCGGTGCTGCGCGTGAAATCCTTCGGACGTCCCTGCAGCAGGTTGTTGACCATCGTGATCGGCATGCGCAGGTTGCTGAAGAAATTGCTCAGCACGCGGCGCATGTTCGGGGTCGTGATCTTGCGGTAGCCCACCGCGACCGGGCGGATCACGGCGCGGTCGGCGGCGTCGTTGAACGCGTACGCCTTGCGGTTCCAGCGCTCCCACGGATCGTCGGTACGCGGCTTGGCAATGGAGCAGCCGGCCAGCAGGACGCTGAATGCGACCAGTGTCAGTGTCTTCAGCGGCTTCCGGCGCGTGGCGAGTGGCATTCGAACGGCTTCCTGCAGAGCGGGGCGCGGGCGGGCATTTCGGGCCGATCTTCGCAGAATCAAGTCGTCCCTTTGTCGGCATCGGTCGGCGTTTTCTGCCGCGGCCGGGCCGTAGAGCTCGCGCGCGAACTGCGAAGTCTACACCGGGACCGTCGTCGGGGTCCAAGCGCCGGTTTGCGCCGCGGCGGAAGCGCCGGCTACAATGCCGGCATCCAAGCGTCTGATTTTTTTGATTTTGAGGTTCACATGGCCCGAGTAACCGTAGAAGACTGCCTGCAGGTCGTCGACAACCGCTTCGAATTGGTGTTGATGGCGACCAAGCGCGCGCGCCAGCTCGCGAAGGGCGCCGACTCGCTCGTCAGCGCCGAGAATGACAAGCCGACCGTGCTCGCCCTGCGCGAAATCGCGGAAGGCAAGGTCGACAACGCACTGATCGAACAGGTCGACAAGCTCGAACGCGAACGCGCCGAACGCGAAGCGCTGGAATGGGCGGCGGCCGAAGTCGACGACGACCTGAAGGGCGGCGGCGACGATCTGTAATACCTCTCTGCGAACCGGCGCGCTGCGCCGGTTCGCGCTCCGGCGGAGTACCCCGTGGATACGGCCCTGATGTCGCAGCAGGCGCCGGCGTTGAGCGATCCTCCCGCCTACGTTCGCGCGCTGGAAGACAAGCTTCATGGCTACCTGCCGCTGGCGCAGGTCGCGCTCGTGCGGCGCGCGTATGAAGTCGGGGCCTATGCCCACCGCGAACAGAAGCGCAAGAGCGGCGAGCCGTACATCACGCACCCGGTTGCGGTTGCCTCGATCATGGCCGACCTCGGTCTCGATCACGAGACCATCATCGCAGCCATTCTCCACGACACGCTCGAAGACACCGATCTGACGCGCGCCGAACTCGCCGCCGAATTCGGCGAGCCCGTCGCGGAACTCGTCGACGGCGTCACCAAGCTCGACAAGCTGCACTTCAAGAGCCGCCAGGAAGCCGCTGCGGAGAGCTTCCGCAAGATGCTGCTCGCCATGGCGCGCGACCTGCGCGTCATCCTGATCAAGCTCGCCGACCGACTGCACAACATGCGCACGCTCGGTGCGATGGAGCCGTCGTCGCGCCGGCGCATCGCGCGCGAGACGCTCGAGATCTACGCGCCGATCGCGCAGCGGCTCGGCATGAACCGTTTCAAGGGCGAGCTGCAGGAACTCGGCTTCCGCGCGATGTATCCGGACCGCCACCGGGTCATCGAGACGCGCATCAAGAGCGCGCTCGGCAACCGCCGCGAGGCCATGGCCAAGATCGAGGCCGCGCTGTCGGCGCGGCTGGCTTCCGAAGGCATCGTCGCGCGCGTCGTCAGCCGCATCAAATCGCCGTTCAGCATCTACACGAAGATGCGCAACGAGCACAAATCCTTCGCCCAGGTCATGGACGTCTACGGCTTCCGCGTCGTGACCGACAGCGTGATGCGCTGCTATCACGCGCTCGGCGCCGTGCATGGCCTGTACAAGCCGATGGACGGGCGCTTCCGCGATTTCATCGCGATCCCGAAGGTCAACGGCTATCAGTCGCTGCACACGGTCGTCTTCGGACCGTTCGGCGCGCCGATCGAGATCCAGATCCGCACCGAGGAAATGGACTCGGTCGCCGAGCGCGGCGTCGCGGCGCACTGGGCCTACAAGTCGGGCGGCGGGCAGAGCAACGCGGCGCAGTCGCGCGCGCGCGAATGGGTCGAGGGACTCGTCGACAGCCAGGCGCGCACCGCGTCGTCGCTCGAATTCATCGAGAACGTCAAGGTCGACCTGTTCCCGGACGACGTCTATCTGTTCACGCCGAAGGGACGCATTCTCTCGCTGCCGCGCAACGCGACGGCGCTGGATTTCGCCTACGCCGTGCACAGCGAGGTCGGTCAGCACGCGGTCGCCGCGCGCGTCGAGAAGAAGCTCGCGCCGCTGCGTACGCGCCTGGTCAGCGGGCAGACCGTCGAAATCATCACCGCGCCCTCGGCGCAGCCGCATCCGCAATGGCTCGAGTGGGTCGTGTCGGCGAAGGCGCGCACCGCGATCCGTCATCATCTGAAGCGCCTGCAGCACGAGGACGCGGTCGAGCTCGGCCATCGCATGCTCGACCGCGCGCTCGACCAGGTCGGCATCGCGCTAGAAGGCATTCCGGGCGACGTGCTCGACAGCTATCTCGCCGAACAGAAGTTCCGCCGGCTCGAAGAACTGCTCGCCGACATCGCGCTCGGCAACCGCGTCGCCGAGCACGTTGCAACGCAGCTGCTGCGGCTCAAGGGCGGCAAGACGCGCCTGCGCGTGTCGCGAACGGCCGAGAGCATCCGCATCACCGGCGCGGAGCGCGGCGTGCTCACGTTCGCGAATTGCTGCCATCCGCTGCCGGGCGACGACATCATGGGTTTCATGTCGGCCGGCAAGGGCGTCGTCGTGCATCGCATCGAATGTCCCAATGTGGCGGAGTTCCGCAAGTCGCCGGAGCGCTGTATCGCGATGGAGTGGGACCGCGACGTCAGCGGCGACTACAAGTGCGAGCTGCGCGTCGACATCCAGAACAAGCCCGGCGTGCTCGCCTCGGTCGCGGCGGCGATTGCGGAAAGCAACTCGAACATCGAGAACGTCGAGTACCAGGACCGCGGCGTGATGTCGGCGATCATCGTGTTCACGATCGAGGTGCGCAATCGCAAGCATCTCGCGGACGTCATGCGCCGCGTGCGCCGGCTCGGCGTCGTGCACGGCGTCTATCGCCATCCGGTCTGAGTCGTCCGCAGGCATTAGCCGCTGTGCGGACGCGTGGCTAGAATCCCGGTTCCGCCTCTCTGCCAAGGACGTGCCATGTCCCGTACCGTCATCGCCAGCGATCACGCGCCGAAAGCGATCGGCCCTTATTCCCAGGCCGTCCAGGTCGGCAACACGATCTACACCTCGGGCCAGATCCCGCTCGATCCCGCAACCGGCGCACTGATCGCCGGCGACATCACGGAGCAGACGCACCGCGTGTTCGAGAACCTGCGCGCCGTCATCGAAGCGGGCGGCGCGAGTTTCGCCGACGTCGCGCGCGTCGGCATCTATCTGACCGATCTGTCCAATTTTGCCGCGGTCAACGCGGTCATGACCGAGTATTTCCAGGAGCCGTACCCCGCACGCTCGACGATCGGCGTCGCGTCGCTGCCGCGCGGCGCCCAGGTCGAGATCGATCTCGTGCTCGTCCGCGGCTGACGCGCGACCTCGCGTGTCCGACGGCATGTCGCAGCCGGACGCCGGCCTGCAATTGCTGACCACGCTGCCCGGCGTCGGGCCGGCGCTGCGCGAAAGCCTCGCGCGGCTCGGCATGAACGTGCTGCAGGACCTCTGGTTCCATCTGCCGCTGCGCTACGAGGACCGCACGCGGCTCGTGCCGATCGCCGACCTGCTGCCGGGCGAACCTGCCCAGGTCGAAGGCGTCATCGACGCCGTCGAGCGGACGTTCCGCGGCCGACCGCAGCTGCGCGTCGCGATCAGCGACGGATCGCAGGAAACGCTGGTTTTGCGCTTTTTCCACTACAACGCATCGCAGGCGAGCCAGCTCAAGCACGGCGCGCGCCTGCGCTGCTACGGCGAGGTGCGGCATGGCCAGAACGGCCTGGAAATGGTGCATCCGCAGTATCAGCGGCTGGCCGGCGACGAGCCGTTCGCGGTCGAGGAAACCCTGACGCCGGTCTATCCGACCACCGAGGGGCTCGGCCAGAAACGCCTGAGCACGCTGATCCAGCACGCGCTCGCGCGGCTGCCCGACGACGAACAGCTCGAACTCGTGCCGGCGCCGCTGCGCGCCGGGCTCAAACTCGCCTCGCTGCGAAAGGCGCTGCTGTTCGTGCATCGCCCGCCGCCGGATGCCGACGTGTCGAAGCTGCTGCTCGGCGTGCATCCGGCGCAGCAGCGGCTCGCGTTCGAGGAATTGCTGAGCCATCACCTGAGCCTGAAACAGCTGCGCAATTCCGTGCGCCGCCAGTGTGCGCCGGCACTGGTCGGCGACGACGCGCTGCGCGCGCGCCTGCTGCGCGCGTTGCCTTACGCGCTGACCGGCGCGCAGCGCCGCGTCGGTGCCGAGATCGCGGCGGATCTGCGCGCGTCCGAGCCGATGCTGCGGCTCGTGCAGGGCGATGTCGGTTCGGGCAAGACCGTCGTCGCCGCGCTGGCCGCGCTGACCGCGATCGAAGCCGGGCACCAGGCCGCGCTGATGGCACCGACCGAATTGCTGGCCGAGCAGCATCTGCGCACGCTGCGCGCATGGTTCGAACCGCTCGGCATCGACGTCGTATGGCTCGCGGGCAAGGTACAGGGCCGCGCGCGCAAGGCGGCGCTGGCCGCGGTCGCCGAGGGCGCCGGACTCGTCGTCGGCACGCATGCGCTGATGCAGGAAGGCGTCGCATTCCGCCAGCTCGGCCTTGCGATCATCGACGAGCAGCACCGCTTCGGCGTACACCAGCGCCTGGCCTTGCGTGACAAGGGACGCGAAGGCGAGCGCATCCCGCATCAGCTCGTGCTGACCGCGACGCCGATTCCGCGCACGCTGGCGATGACCGCTTACGCCGATCTCGACGTCTCCGTCATCGACGAACTGCCGCCCGGACGGACACCGGTCACGACCGTCGTCGTGTCGAATGCGCGCCGCGAGGAAATCATCGCGCGCATCCGCGCGGCCTGCCTCGAAGGACGTCAGGTGTACTGGGTCTGCACGCTGATCGAGGAAAGCGAGCTTTTGGAGGCGCAGGCCGCGGAAGTCACGCATGTCGACCTCGCGGCGGCGCTGCCGGAATTGAACGTCGGCCTCGTGCACGGCCGCCTCAAGCCGAAGGAAAAGACCGCGATCATGGACGCGTTCAAAGCCGGCGAGATCGCCGTGCTCGTCGCGACGACCGTGATCGAAGTCGGCGTCGACGTGCCGAACGCGAGCCTCATGGTCATCGAGAACGCCGAGCGTCTCGGACTCGCTCAGCTGCATCAGCTGCGCGGCCGCGTCGGCCGCGGCAGCATCGCGTCGAGCTGCGTGCTGCTGTATCGGCCGCCGCTGTCGCAGCTCGCCAAGTCGCGGCTCAACGTCATGCGCGAAACCAACGATGGTTTCCGCATCGCCGAGAAAGACCTGGAACTGCGCGGTCCCGGCGAAATGCTCGGCACGCGCCAGACCGGCCGGCTCGAATTCCGCATCGCCGACATCCAGCGCGATGCGGCGCTGCTGCCGAGCGTGCAGCGCGTCGGCGAGGCGCTGCTCGCCGGGCATCCGGCGCTGGCCGACCGCATCGTGGCCCGCTGGATCGGCGCTTCAGCCCGCTACGCGGGCGCTTGAGCCGACGTACGGTCCGACCCTCGCGACGGCCGTACCGGATGGCCTCCGCGGCGCCGCGGTATAGTGCAGCCGCCTCGTCCGGGGAGCCTTCCCATGCAAGCCCTCGCCAGTCTCCTGCTCGCCGCCGCCTGGATGGAGCCGCTGCCTCCGCCGCTCGCGACCCTGCGCAATCCCGAGTTCGATACCGATCCGGTCACCGCGCCGGCACCGACCAACTGGCGCTGGTATCTCGACAGCGGCACCGGCGGTGAACTCGTCTGGGATGCGGCCGTCGGTTCGCCGACCGCGGGCAGCGGACGCGTGCGCAATTTCCGCAGCGGCGCGCGCGAGGATTTCTGGGGGCAGTGCGTCAAGCTCGCACCCGGTCCGTTCACGCTGCGGGCGGCCGTTTCCTCGCAGCTCAAGGACAGTGCCTCATGCGAGCTGCGCATCGAAGTGCTCAACAAGACCGACTGCAACGCGACGGCCGGGCTGCTGCTGACGGCGAGCGTCGCGAACACGGCCAACAATGCCGGCTTCGAAACGCTGCAGATCACGCGCAACGCGCCGCCCGGCAGCGGCGCGGCCTGGGTGTCGCTGATCCATCGCCAGACGACGGCGGCCATCCCCGGATACAGCTACTGTCATTTCGACCATGTCGAGTGGGACAGCCCGCTGCTGTTCACCGATTCGTTCGAGTGATTTCGTAGCGCGCGACGCGGCTCGCGCCTCGCTTCGTATCGCGTATGCTGATCGGTCCGGCCGCGCTTGGCGGCCGTTCCCTGCGACGGATATGAGGGCTTCATGAAACCGATTCTGCTGATCGACACCGATCCCGGCGTCGACGACGCGCTGGCTTTGCTGATGGCCTATGAACGGGCCGAGGTCGCGGCACTGACGATCGCCGCCGGCAATGTCGGACTGGGTCATACCGTGACCAACGCGTTGCGCCTGACCGAGCTGGTCGCCGCCGGCACGCCGGTCTTCGCGGGCTGCGCCGAGCCGCTCGTGCTGCCCGCGGCCGACGCGGCCTTCGTCCACGGCGCCGACGGTTTCGGCGATGCGGGCCTGCCGCTGCCGCAGCGCCCGGCCGAGGCAGAACACGCCGCGCTCGCGCTGATCCGGCTGACGCGCGAACACCCCGGCCGGCTGACGCTCGTCGCGCTCGGCCCGCTGACGAATCTCGCGCTCGCGCTGCGTCTCGACCCGACGCTGCCACAGCGTGTCGCGCGCCTCGTCGTCATGGGCGGCGCGGTTACCGGGCGAGGCAACACGTCGGTGCCCGCGGAATTCAACATCGGCTTCGATCCGGAAGCCGCGCATATCGTGTTTTCGAGCTGGCCGCAGTTCGAACTCGTCGACTGGGAAGCGACGATGCGTCATGGCATTCCGCTCGACCGTTTCGAGGCCTGGCTCGCTGCCGGCGACGCGCGCGCAAAACTCTACGACGCGATCTCGCGCAAGATTCGCGTGTTCATGCGCGAGCGCGGCCGGCCCGGCATCGTGCTCGCCGATGCGCTGGCCATGGCCGTCGTGCTCGAACCCGGCTGTGTGCGTCGCGCCGAGCATCGCCACGTCGCGATCGAGCTGGCCGGCGCGCTGACGCGTGGTGCGACCGTCGTCGACTGGGACGGCCGCAGCGGCAAGCCGCCGAATGCGCGCATCGTGCTCGAACTCGACCAGTCGCGTTTCGAGGCGATGATCGCCGCGGCGCTCGGCGCGGCCTGAGGCCGTGCCGTCCGCGGCTTCGCCTCAGGGCGTCGCCGCGTCGTCGTTCTTCGCCTCGGTCTTTCCGGGTGGCTCGCGCAACAGAATTTCCATCTGCGGCGTCGTCGAGATCGCGATGCCGCGCGCGTGAAACTCGCGCAGGATCGCACCGTGCAAGTCGTTGCGCACGGCGCTGCGCTCGAGCGTCGCGCCGACGAACACGCGCAGTTCGAATTCCAGCGCGCTCGTCGCGAGCGCGACGCACCAGCAGTTCGGGCCGGGTTCCTTGAGCACCTTCGGATGCGCGCGCGCGAGTTCCAGCAGCAGCGCCCGCACTTGCTCCGGATCGTTCACGTAGGCGACGCCGACCTTGATCACGACGCGCGTCGTCGTGTCCGAGAGCGTCCAGTTCGTGAGCTGGTCGGTGATGAAGGTCTTGTTCGGAATCACGACTTCGCGGTTGTCCCAGTCGACGATCGTCGTCGCGCGAGTGCGGATGCGCGTGACCGTGCCTTCGACGCCGCGGATCGTGATGATGTCGCCGACGCGGATCGGGCGCTCGAACAGCACGATCAGGCCCGACACGAAGTTGGCGAAGATTTCCTGCAGCCCGAAGCCGAGGCCGACGGTCAGCGCCGCGGCCATCCATTGCAGCTGACCCCAGCGCAGGCCGAGCAGCGACAGGCCGAGCACGGTGCCGACGATCGCGAGCGCGTAGCGCGCCACCGCCGTGATCGCATAGCGCGTCGGCGCGTCGACGTCGAGCCGGCGCAGCACGCCGATCTCGAGCAGGCCCGGAATGTTGCGCGTCGCGATCCAGGTCAGCATCAGCGCGACTGCGGCGAACAGCAGCGAGCGCAGCGTCACTTCGACCGTGACGCTCTTGCCGTCGGCGGTGTAGCTCGTCTTCCAGGCGCCGATGTCGCCGAGGTAGGCGAGCGCCGGCGTCACGTCGGACCAGACCCAGAGCAGCACGCCGGCGAGCGCGACGTAGGTCAGCGCGCGCAGCAGACGGCGGGTCTGCTGGTTGATGCTGGCCAGCGTGATCTGTTCGGCCTCGGCCGCGAATTCCGGGCGCGACTCGAGCTCGGGATCGTCACGCGCGGCCTGGTCGTCGCGCTTGTCCTCCATGCGCTTGAGTGCGAGGCGGCGCTCGCCGAGCGAGAGCCAGCGCAGGGCCATGCCGTTGAGCACACTGATCGCGAGCAGCGCGATCGCCGATTCGATGAACGGCGTCGCAAGCGCCATCGCCGTCAGGAAATACCCTGCGATCGCGAGCACGGCGAGACCGAGCGCATGCGCCGTCAGCAGCAGGCGCAGCAGCTGACGCGCGCGCACCGGTTCGTTCTGGCCGCTGCGCTGCGACCAGAGCGCGCCGGGCGCGAGGACGCGCCAGCACAGCCACGCCATCAGCAGGCTCGCGGACACGAACACCACGCGGGCGAGATCGGCATTGGCCAATTGTTCGCCGTAGAAGAAATAGAGAGAAAGGAAAAACTGCACTGGCAGAAACGCGCGCGTCATCCAGCGGCGCAGCAGCTCGAGCGCCTGGCGCCGTCCCTGCGACCAGCGGAAATGCGCCGCGGCGAGCCCTTTCTCGGCGTTGAGCCAGCGCAGGAATTCCAGCGCGTACAGCGGTGCGACGAGTTCGCCGAACGCGAGACTCAGCGCGTCGGCGAACGCATAGCCGGTTTCGCCGGCCCGCGCGAGCAGCCGTGACAGCACCCAGACCAGCGCCGGCCAGGGCAGGGCGGCGGCGAGGTTGAGCAGCAGGGCTTGACCGCTGAGCCGGTAGCGGTCGGTGCGGATGCGCCGCGTCGGTTGCGCGAGCGCGTCGAGCCGCGCGGGCACGCGGCGGCGCCAGTACCAGAGTCCGGCGACGAGCGCCGCGCCGAACAGCACCGGCCAGGGCTTCGACCAGACCATGCGCCCGGCCTGCCGCAGCGTGTCCCACCAGCGGCCCGGCTGCACCATGTCGAGCGCGCCGCGGACCGATTCGGATACGACGTGCCGGTCGAGCGGCGCGTGACTCGGCGTCCAGAGCAGGCGTCCGTCGAGCAGATCGCGCAAGGACTCGGTGTCCTTCACGAGACCGGCGAGCTCCTGCTCCGCTTCGGCGAGGCCGTCGGCCAGCCGGTTCTGCACGAGGCTCAGCTGCGGCACGACTTCGGCGCGCGTCGCGAACAGGCGATAGAGCGTCTGCCGCAGCGCGCCGTCTGCGGTGGCCGCGTCGGGCGGCAGGCGGCGCAGTTCGGCTGCCACGGGCACGGACGGATCGGAGAGCAGTTCGCCGGTCTCGCGCAGTTCCACGAGTTCGAGGCGCGTCTGCGCGAGTTCGGTCTGCAACGCCGCGAGCTTGCGTTTGAGCACCGGGACCGGCTGCAGCTTGCGGCGCTCGGCGAGCAGGATCAGCCCGACCGCCTCGCTGACGCCGCTGTATTTGACGCGCTCCGTGGTGTTCTTCAGCGCGAGCGCGGTTTCGCGTCGCAGGCGCGCATAGGTGTCGCGGCTTTCGCGGACTTCGGCCAGATGTGCGACGCGCTGCACGAGTTCGAGGCCATAGGTTGCGTTCTGGCGCGCGACATCGCGCAGGATCGGATTGTCTTCGCCGAGATCGGCGGCTTCTTCCTGCAGGCGCGAACTCAGCCCGAGCGCGAGCGCGCGCGTGCGGTCGAGGATCAGGCTCTGCAGCGCATCGACCTTGTGCTGGCGCTCGCCGACTTCGCGCTGGCGCTGGCGCAGCCGCGCGGATTCGAGCCGCACCAGCGGCTCGTAGCTGCGCAGTTCTTCCTCGAGCCGCGCGATGCGCGCGAGCGCGAGACGCAGCGCGGCCTGACGGCGCAGACGGTTGGCCTCGACCAGCGGCGCGGGCGCGTCTTTCTCGGCGGCGGCCGGCTGGCCGGCTTTTTCCGCGTCGGCCTGGGCCTGCTTCAGTTCGTCGCGGATCTGCGCCGGCCGCTCGTGCTGGCCGGCGACACGGACCTGCAGCTGGGCGACATCGGCCTGCGCGTTGGCGAGTGCCGCGCGTTCGTCGGCGCGCTGGGCCTCGAGCTGGGTCACGCTCGCACGCTCCGACAGGCTCGCCCGCCAGGCGAGCAATCCCGCCGTGTTGTCGCGCAGCAGTTCCTGTTCCAGCGCTTCGGCATCGGTCGCCGCGGTGGCCGCTCCGGCGCGCAAGGTGCGCCGTTCGTCGACGAGCGCGGTCGCGCGGTCATCGTCGGCCTGCGCGGCGTCGAGCAAGGTCCTGATCGCCTCGGTCTGCAGCGCGTCGCCGCCCTTGGCGTCGGCCAGCGTCTGCCGCGCGGCCTTCAACGCCGGCGCGATGCTGCCCGGCACCGCATCGGCATTGTTCGCCGTCGTGCCGCCGGCATCGGGCAGCAGGTCCTTGAGCCAGCGCTGGCGCAGCCGCGTTTCGTCGGCGACGTCGATGTCTGCGAGCGCCGCGTCGAGGATCTGCTTGAGCTCGGGCCAGTCCTTGCGGATTGCGAAGCCCAGCGCTTCGTCGCTGCCGATCTGGCCGAGCACGACGAGCTGATCGCGTACGCCGCTGCGGTTCGCCGCAGCCTGTGCGGTCACGAGATCGCCGACGAGCACATCGGCCTTGCCCTGGATCAATGCCGTCAAGGCGCGAGCGGTCGAGGAATAGGTCTGGATCGATGCTTGCGGCGCAACCTTGGTCAGCGCTTCGTGGCAGACATGCTGCTCGGCAACCGCGATGCGGCGCGATTCGATCTGGTCGAGCCGCTCGATGCCGGCGGCGCGGCGCACGAACGCGGCGCAGGGCAGGCGCAGGTAGGCGGCGCTGAACAACGCGATCTCGGCGCGCTGCGGCGAGGCGAACGCGCTCGACAGCATGTCGACGCGCCGCTCGCGCAGCGCCTGCAGCGCGCCGCTCCAGCTCTTGACCGGGACGAGGCGGAAACGCAGTCCCGAACGGTCGGCGATCAGGCGGAGATAGTCCGCCGCGAGGCCGTATTGCTGGCCATTGCCGTCGACGCCGTCGATCGGTGCGAATTCGGGGTCGGGGGCGACGCGTATTTCCGCGTGCTGCTCGCGCCAGGCCTGCAGCGACTCCTGCGCGGCGACGGCTCCCGTCAGGAGGCTAAGAATCAGCAGCGGGACGATTGCGCGTAGCCAGGCTCTCATCGGCGGTAAAACTCCTTTGCGGGCGCGGGATTATGCCGCACCATCGCTGCCGCCCCGGCAGCGCTCGCCGCCATCGTTCATGCGCGGGATCGGCTTGCCCGGGGCGGATCCGGCCGCGGCCGTTGTGCAGACTTGCGCGGACCGCGGCACCGGCGCTACCATGCCGCTCTTTTCCGCCTACGTTTCTGTTCCGGAGCCACCATGAAAGCCGACATTCATCCGAAGTACCACCCGGTGGTGTTCCAGGATGTGACCACCGATTACTCGATCCTTACCCGCTCGACGATGACGAGCAAGGAAAAGGTCAAATGGGAAGACGGCCAGGAATATCCGCTCATCAAGATCGATATTTCGAGCGCCTCGCACCCGTTCTATACCGGCAAGCACAAGATCGTCGACACCGGCGGCCGCGTCGACAAGTTCAACCGTCGCTACGCTGCGAAGAAGTAATCCAGTCGTCACATCGACATGCTCCGAAGACGCCGGCCTAGTGCCGGCGTTTTTCGTTTCCGGGTATTCCGCGCCGGTTGCCGGCGCTTTCGTCAGTACGTGTTCGACGCCGGTGTTTTCGTCGGCGAGCCGCCGCCGCCGAGTCTCCGTTGCGGTACTGCGCGACTGGACCAAAGTCGCAGCCGCGCCGCGATGAGTCGTCCGGGCAGCACGGTTTCCGATTCAAACGCGTGTGCGATAATCGCGCATTACCGCGCGCTTTCCGGCACCGCCGGCTGCGCACCTGCCGCGGCGGAATCCGCCACGGCCCGTACTGCGACCAGGAGTTTGCCCGTGTCCGACAAGACCGTTGTCCTTACCGATGCTGCGTCCAACCGTTCGACCACCTTGCCGGTCGTCGCCGGAACCATGGGCGACCCTGCTTTCGATATCGGCAAGTTGAACAAGGACACCGGCTATTTCACGTACGATCCGGGCTTCATGTCGACCGCTGCGACGAAGAGCGCGGTCACCTTCATCGACGGCGACCAGGGCGTTCTGCTGTACCGCGGCTACCCGATCGAGCAGCTTGCGAAACATTCCAATTTTCTCGAAGTTGCCTATCTGCTGATCAACGGCGAACTGCCCAAGGCCGACGAGTTCGCGAAGTTCGAGCATGAAGTCACGCATCACACGATGATGCGCGAGTCGCTGAAGAACTTCTTCCAGGGCTTCCACTACGATGCGCATCCGATGGCCATGTGCATGGCGGCAGTCGGTTCGCTGGCCGCGTTCTATCACGACTCGCTCGACATCAACGATCCGGCCCAGCGCAAGCTCGCGGCGATCCGCCTGATCGCGAAGATGCCGACGATCGCCGCCGCCGCCTATCGCTATTCGATCGGCTGGCCGATCCGCTATCCGCGCAACAACCTCGAATACTGCTCGCGCTTCCTGCACATGATGTTCGAAGTGCCGAGCGAGCCGCTGCAGATGAATCCGGTCGCGGCCAAGGCGCTTGATCTGCTGTTCATCCTGCACGCCGACCACGAACAGAATGCCTCGACCTCGACCGTGCGCCTCGTCGGTTCGACCGGCGCGAATCCGTATGCCTGCGTCGCCGCCGGCATCGCCGCGCTGTGGGGCCCCGCGCACGGCGGGGCCAACGAAGCCGTGCTGAAGATGCTTGCCGAAATCGGCGATGCGAAGAGCGTCGGCAAGGCGGTCGAGCGCGCCAAGGACAAGAACTCGGGCTTCCGCCTGATGGGCTTCGGCCATCGCGTCTACAAGAACTTCGATCCGCGCGCGACGATCATCCGCGAGATGTGCCATAAGGTGCTCGGCGAACTCGGCGTCAACGATCCTCTGCTCGACGTCGCGATGGAGCTCGAACAGGCCGCGCTCAAGGACTCGTATTTCGTCGAGCGCAAGCTGTATCCGAATGTCGATTTCTACTCGGGCATCATCTACAAGGCGCTCGGCATTCCGACCGAAATGTTCACCGTGATGTTCGCGATCGCGCGCACCGCCGGCTGGGTCGCGCATTGGCTCGAGCAGCACGAAACGCCGGACGCGAAGATCGGCCGTCCGCGCCAGATCTACACCGGCGCGGCCACGCGCGATTACGTCGATTCCGACAAGCGCTGATCCTGTTCGCGGTCTGCATTGAAAAAACCCGGCCTTGGCCGGGTTTTTTTTGTGGGTTGGCCG
>NZ_DATIGT010000301.1:0-11107 GCF_035481375.1 Tahibacter sp. | reverse complement strand
GCGTTGCGGCGGCGCCGGACGCACGCCGCGGCGTGTATTCGAACGGCGGGAGTTCGGGCTCGGGCTCGGATTCGGTCAGCGGGCGCATCGGCGCGGGTGCGCGTGCGGACTCGACCGGCCGTTGCGCGGCCGGCGCCGGCGCGGGCGCGCGGCGTGGCGCCGGTTCCTCGGCGAAGTCGCGCGCGGCGCGCGCGACTTCTAGCGTGGCGACATCGTCCTCGATGCGGCCGAGGCGGCTTTGCAGCGCGCTGATGCGCCCGAACAGCACGCCGATCAGCGTGCCGAAGATGGCGCCGACCGCGGCGGCACTCTTGAGCAGCGTGCTTCCCAGCAGGACGCCGATGAACAGACCGATCAGACCCAGCAGCCAGGGCATCTCGATTCTCCACTCCGTGAATGCGACGTTCGCACTCTAGCGGCCGCCGGCCGCGGCGTCCCCAAGGTCGTGCGCGGGTATCGCCGGCCGATACCCGGCGGATCAGTTGTCGCCGCCGGCCGGACGACGGGTCAGCAGACCGTGGGGCCGCCGCAGAAAAGGCTCAGTAGAGGGGAGCGCCGCCCGCTGGGCGGGTCTTGAAGCGCTTGTGCAGCCAGAGATACTGCGACGGCGCCTCGCGCACCATGGCTTCGATCGCGGCGTTGACGCGCGCGGTGTCGGCGACGGCGTCGTCGCTCGGGAAATCGGCGAGCGGCGCTTCGAGGCGCAGGGTGTAGCCGCCGTCGGCGTCGCGCCGGTGGAAGAATGGCAGCACGAGCGCGCCGGAGAGCCGCGCGAGATGATGCGTCGCCGTGATCGTCGACGCCGGCACGCCGAAGAACGGCACGAATACCGAGTCCTTGCCGCGCATGTCCTGGTCGGGCGCGTACCAGACCGTGCCGCCGCGCCGCAGGTATTTCACGGTCGCGCGCAGTTCGTCCTTCGTGAACATCGCGTCGGCGTAGCGCAGGCGTGCGGCGAGCACGGCCTGTTCGAACACCGGATCGTCCATCACGCGATACATGCCGCTGATGCGGATGCGCCGCGATACGAGCCGTGCGCACAATTCCAGATGGGAAAAATGTCCGCCGACGAGCAGCACGCCGCGCCCCTGTTCGCGAGCGGCGGCGAGATGTTCGAGCCCGGTCACGCGGCAGGGGATCGCGGCGATCGCGTCATCGCTGCCGAACCAGGCCACGGCGAACTCCACGAGCATGCGGCCGCTGTCGCGCAGGTTGTCGGCCAGCAGCCGCGCGCGCGCCGCCTCGTCGAGTTCGGGAAAACAGACCGCGAGATTGCGCGCCGCGACGCGCTTGCGCATGACGAGCAGGCCCTGCGCGAGCCAGCCCAGCAGCGCGGCGAGACGCCGCTGCCACCGCTGCGGCAGGCGCGCGACGCCGCGGACCAGGGCGAGACCCAGACGCGACGGCCAGTAGCGCGGAGACGAAAGCGTGCGGGACGCCGGAACGGAATCGGACATTGCGCGCAGTGTAGCCGCAACGGCCGCGGTGCCCGACCTGGGCGGCGATGCGGACGCGCCCGCCGGGCGGATCGCGCGCGCCGTCCGCGCGCCGGCGGACGGGCCGGCGCCGACCGCGGCGGCTATACTGCGCCGCCCCCGCCGCATGCCCCGATACGTGTTCCCGCGATCCCTCTACACGTTCGTGATGTACCTGCTGACGCCCGTGATCCTGATCCGGCTTGCGCGGCGCGGGCTGCACTATCGCGGCTATCTCGGGCGCTGGCGCGAGCGGTTCGGCTTCTTTCCGCCGCCGGGCTTCAAGGAAAGCATCTGGATCCACGCGGTTTCCGTCGGCGAGGTCAATGCGGCCGTTCCGCTGATCGAAGCGCTGATGCGCGAACACGCCGACCTGCCGTTCGTCATCACGACGATCACGCCGACCGGCTCCGAGCGCGTCGAGAAGCTGTTCGGCGAGCGCGTGTTCCATGTCTATCTGCCCTACGACCTGCCGGCGTCGGTCGCCCGCTTCCTCGATCGCGTGCGTCCGCGGCTCGGCGTCATCATGGAAACGGAGATCTGGCCGAACCTGTTCCACGAATGCGAGCGGCGCAACATTCCGCTCGTGGTCGCGAACGCGCGGCTGTCGCAGAAGAGCCTGCGCGGCTACGGACCGGTCCGTCCGCTCGCGCGCGTCGCGATCCGTTCCGCGCGCCACGTCGCCGCGCAGTCGAGCGCCGACGCGCAGCGTCTGCTCGAGCTCGGTGCCGAACCCTCGCGCCTGTCGGTGCTCGGCAACATCAAGTTCGACATGGCCGTGCCCGACGAGCTTGCCGACGTCGGGCGCGAGTTGCGCGAGGCCTGGGGGCCGCATCGGCCGGTCTGGATCGCAGCCAGCACGCATGAAGGCGAAGAACTGATCGCGCTCAAGGCGCACGCTGCGGTGCTGCGCCGCTTCCCGGATGCATTGCTGCTGATCGCACCGCGCCATCCCGAGCGCTTCCGGCCGGTTGCGCTGGCCTGCCGCAGTTTCGGCTTCGCGACGCGCACGCGCAGCGAAGACGTCACGGCCGGCACCGCGAGCCAGTGCTTCGTCGTCGACACCCTCGGCGAGCTGCTGCACTACTACGCGGCGTCGGACGTCGCCTTCGTCGGCGGCAGCCTCGTGCCGATCGGCGGGCACAACGTGCTCGAGCCGGCGGCGCTGTCGGTCCCGGTCGTCGTCGGCCCGAACACCTTCAACTTCGAAGCCATCACGGCGAGCCTCGTCGAGGACGGCGGTGCGTTGCAGATCAGCGATGCCGACGCACTCGGCGCGACGATCGCGCGCCAGCTCGCCGACGAACCGGGGCGACGTCGCATGGGCGCGCAGGCGCGTCTCGTGTTCGAGCGCGAGCGCGGCGCGGTCGCGCGCAACATGGCTGCGATCGAGGCCGTGCTCGCGGGCCGCGCGGCGTCCTGATTTCCCGGCGCAGAATTCTCCGGCGCAGAAACGAAAAAAGCGGGCAATGCCCGCTTTTTCGTCGTTCGGATCAAGCCGCGCTCATTCGAGCAGCGCGTTGACTTCCTTCAGGTCGTTCGGACCGACGTTGCCGGCCGACTGGCGCAGCAGCAGCTGGTTCAGCACGAAGCTGTGGCGGGCCTGCGACAGGTCGCGCTGGGCCTGATACAGCTGGCGCTGCGACAGCAGCACGTCGACGATCGTGCGCGTGCCCACTTCGAAGCCGGCCTGCGTTGCCTCGAGTGCGCTGTTGGCCGAAACCACGGCCTGCTTGCGCGCTTCGACTTCACTGATGCCGGCGACGACCGCGCGGAAGTTCAGGCGTGTATTGCGCACGAGGGCGCGCTTCTGCTGTTCCAGCGCGTCCTGCTGCGCGTCGCGGTCATAGACCGCCTGGCGCACGCGCGACTGCGTGTAGCCGCCGCTGAAGATCGGCACGTTGAGCAGCAGCCCGACCGTGCGCGTCGTCGTCCGACCGTTGCTGTGCGTTTCGCCGATGTCCGGACTCAGGCTCGAACTGCCGTCGCCCCAAGTCGGCTGGCGCGAATAGGTGTACGAACCCGACAGCGTCGGCAGATGACCCGAGCGCGCGGTGTTGATGTTCGCCTGCGCGGCGGAAACCGCGTATTCCTGCGCCTTCAGGCCCGGATTCTCGGCCAGCGCCTTGTTGACCCAGGCTTCCATGTCGTTGGGCACGGGTTCCTGCATCGGGATCTCGGTGCGCAGGCGGGCCAGCGGACCGGGTTCCTTGGCGGTGATTTCGCGCAGGGCTTCGCGGGCGTCGTCGAGCGCGTTCTGCGCGTTGATCGTCGCGGCGCGCGCCGAGTCGTGCTGTGCCTTCGCCTCGTTGACGTCGGTGATCGCGGACAGGCCGACCTCGAAGCGCTGCTGCGCCTGATCGAGCTGGCGGCCGAGCGCCTTCTCTTCCGCCTGCGAGAAGGTCAGCGTGTCCTCAGCCGTGAGCACGGTGAAATAGGCCGTTGCGACACGGATCGACAGGGCCTGTTCGGCCTGCACGTACTGCGCGTCGCCGCGACGTTCGAGTTCCTTCGCGGCCTTGCGCGCGGTCCACTTGCTGAAGTCGAGGATCGACTGGGTCAGCTGCCCCTGCAGTACGGTGCCGCGGCCGTCGCTCGCGGTGGTGTAGACGATCGGAACCAGCGCGCCCTGCTGGTTGCGGTCGACGCCGGCGCTGTACTGATCGCGACTGCTGTCGGAAAAGCTCAGCGACGCGGCGACCTGCGGCAGCAGCGCCGCTGTCGCCTGGTCGACGCCTTCGGAGATGGACAGGCGCTGGGCTTCGGCGCCCGACAGCACGGGGTCGTTCTGGCGGGCGAGGTCATAGATCTGGTTCAGGTCGTCGGCCGAGGCGAGCGCGGGCACCAGCGCGAGGGCCAGTGACAGGGGCAGCAGCTTGAACGGGTTTCGCTTGGTCATTGTCGCTTCCTGGAAAGGAGCCGTCCTGGTTTAAGGCTCAAAAAGGGTTGCGAACTCGCCCGGCCGTGAACGTCAAAGCGTGAACCGCTTCGGAGGAGCGGCGTTCGTCAGGTAGGCAAGATCGGTTTCGAACAAAGAGGTCTCGCGCACAGTGGTGCCGTCGCGCGTAAACACAATGGCCTGCTGCACCGGCGATTCGCCGATCACCGCGAACAGGCGTCCGCCGGGCTTGAGCCAGCTTTTGAAGTGTTCGGGCAGCGTGTGCACCGCGCCCGTCAGCACGACGACGTCGAATTCGCGGCCGGGCTGGAAATCGCGCACGGCTTCGGCAACTTCCACTTTTGCATTGCCGATGCCGTCGCGTTGCAGGCGTTCGCGCGCGGTCGCGGCCAGATCGGCATGCTGCTCGACGCTGACGACGTCTTGGCCGAGGCGGGCAAGACAGGCGGTAAGAAAACCCGAACCGGTGCCGATTTCCAGCACCCCGTCGCCGGGTTTCACGTCGAGCGCCTGTAGCACGCGGCCCTCGATCACGGGTTTCATCATGAATTCGCCGTGGGCCAGCGGCAGTTCGAGATCGGCGAACGCGAGCTGGCGGTGTTCGGCGCTGACGTATTCCTCGCGCCGCACTTCCCCCAGCACCGCGAGCACGCGCGCGTCGAGGACGTCCCACGGACGCACCTGCTGCTCGATCATGTTGAAACGAGCCCTTTCGACATTCAGGGACACGGTGCGACTCCAACGGAAAAGGGGCGAAAGCATAGGCGCTGGCGCCCGCCACGGCAAATTCAGGATCGCTGTTCCCGAGCCCGCTCCGTAGTGCCGGAAGTCATCGCAAGTACCTGACATTACTCACCTTACGCTGTCCGACGCGGGCTTCCGGACAGGCTCGGACGTCCGCTCGCCGGCAGGCGGGAACGGGCATGCAGCACGCTGGCGGCCAGACGCTGATCGACCCGTTCGATGCGCGTGAGCGCTTGAGGGTTGCGCACGTGCGTCTGCCAGGCCAGCCAGCGGGTGATGCGCGCGAGATCGAGCTTGTCGAGCGCGGCAATGCGAACGCGCGAGGCCATGGCGAGGCTGGCGTCGAAATGCCGTGCATCGAGCAGGCTCGCGCAGATGCGCTGCGCGAGTTTGAACGATTGGCTCAGCTGGAGTTCGGGTACGGATGACATGTTTCGAGGTCCTATGCGCCGACCGGAGCGGCGTCCGCGGCCGGACGTTTGATCCGGAACCACGCGGCGTACAGCGCCGGCAGGAAGAGCAGGGTCAGCGCCGTTGCAACGAACAGGCCACCCATGATGGCCACGGCCATCGGTCCGAAGAACGCGCTGCGCGACAGCGGGATCATCGCGAGGATCGCCGCGAGCGCCGTCAGTACGATGGGGCGGAAGCGCCGGACGGTCGCATCGACGATCGCATCCCAGGCCGCGTGGCCCTTGGCGATGTCCTGTTCAATCTGGTCGATGAGGATGACCGAGTTGCGCATGATCATGCCTGACAGCGCGATCGTGCCGAGCATGGCGACGAAGCCGAACGGCACGTTGAACACGAGCAGGAACAGCGTCACGCCGATCAGGCCGAGCGGAGCGGTCAGGAACACCATGACGGTGCGGCTGAAGCTCTTGAGCTGCAGCATCAGCAAGGTCAGGACGACGAACAGGAACAGCGGCACGCCGGCGTTGACCGAGCGCTGGCCCTTGCCCGAGTCCTCGACCGTGCCGCCGACTTCGAGCAGATAGCCGGCGGGCAGCTTCGCGCGGATCGTTTCCAGCGTCGGCTCGATCGCCGCGGTGATCGTCGGCGGCTGCATCAGTCCGTCGGTATCGCTGCGCACGGTGATCGTCGGCAGGCGGTTGCGGCGCCAGATGATGCCTTCTTCCATCTCGTACTGCAGGCGCGCGATCTGGCCGAGCGGGACGGTCTTGCCCGACGCCGTCGGCACCGCGAGATTCTCGAGCAGCGACAGCCGCGCGCGTTCCTCGGCCGGGCCGCGCAGCAGCACCTGGATCAGTTCGTCCTTCTCGCGGTAGATCGAGATCGGCACGCCGGACAGCGAGCTTTGCAGAAAATTCGAGAGATCCTGCGAACTGACCCCGAGCACGCGTGCGCGATCCTGGTCGATGTCCAGGTGGATGACTTTGCTCGGTTCGTCCCAGTCGAGGTTCACATTGCGCACATGCGGATTCTTGCGCACCTGCTCGGCGACATCGCGGGCCAGTTTGCGCACGAGGCCGATGTCTTCGCCCGAGACGCGGAACTGGATCGGATAGCCGACCGGCGGACCGTTCTCCAGGCGCAGCACACGGCCGCGAACTTCCGGAAAATCGCTCTCGAACAACGCGAGCAGTTCGGCGCGCAGTTTTTCGCGTTCCTGCGGCCCCTTGGTCAGCAGCACGAACTGCGCGAAGCTCGCCTGCGGCAGCTGCTGGTCGAGCGGCAGGTAGAAGCGCGGCGAGCCTGTGCCGACATAGCTGACGTAGTTTTCGAGTTCGGCGCGCGCGCTCAGCCACTGCTCGAGCTTCTTGACCTGGCCGGCGGTCGCGTCGAGCGAGGAGCCCTCGGTCAGCTTCATGTCGACCATGAGTTCCGGACGCGTCGAATCCGGGAAGAATTGTTGCTGCACGAAGCGGAAGCCGACGATCGAGGCGACAAACAGCGCGAAGGTCGCGGCGATCACGATGCGGCGATGCGTGACGCACCAGTCCACGACGCGGCGGAAACGGCGGTAGAACGACGACGCGTAGGGATCGTGCTCATGCTCATGACCGCGCGGCGGACCACCGGCCAGCGCGCCGCGTAAGCGGCGCGGCAGCAGACCGATCGCGCGGCGGCGCAGCGAATCGGCGCGGGCCGCGAACGATCCGGGCGCCGGCGGTTCCGCCGGCTTGCCGAGATCCGGCAGCAGCTTGTAGCCAAGATACGGAATGAACACGACCGCGGCGATCCACGAGATCACCAGCGCAATCGTGACGACCTGGAAGATCGAGCGCGTGTATTCGCCCGTACCCGACTGCGCCGTCGCGATCGGCAGGAAACCTGCGGCAGTGACGAGCGTGCCGGTCAGCATCGGAAACGCGGTCGAGGTATAGGCGAAGGCCGCGGCACGGACGCGGTCATAGCCCTGTTCCATCTTCACCGCCATCATCTCGACCGCGATGATCGCGTCGTCGACGAGGAGTCCCAGCGCGAGCACGAGCGCGCCGAGCGAGATCTTGTGCAGATCGATGCCGAAATAGCGCATCGCGGCGAACGTCATCGCGAGTACGAGCGGAATCGACAGTGCGACGACCAGACCCGTGCGGAAACCGAGCGAGAAGAAGCTGACGAGCAGTACGATGATGACCGCCTCGGCGAGCGTGCGGACGAATTCGTTGACCGAACGCTGTACCGCGTGCGGCTGGTCGGCCACGCGTGCGAGTTCGAGGCCGGTCGGCAGCGACAGTTCGAGCTGCTTCGTCGCGGCGTCGAGGTCTCGGCCCAGCACGATGATGTCACCGCCTTTCTTCATCGATACGGCGATGCCGACGGCTTCCTTGCCCATGAAGCGCATGCGCGGCTGCGGCGGATCGGTGTAGGCGCGCTTGACCTCGGCGACGTCGCTGAGGCGGAACAGCCGATCGTTCGCGCGGATCGCGATGTCGCCGATGGCCTTTTCCGAATCGAACGCCCCGGAGGTGCGGATGTAGATGCGATCGGACGCCGTCTCGAAGCTGCCGGCCGGTGTGATCGCGTTCTGCGCTTCGAGCGTGGCCTGTACCTGCGCGAAGCTGACGCCGAGCGTCGCGAGCTTCGCGTTGGAGACTTCGATGTAGATCTTTTCGTCCTGCAGGCCGATCAGATCGACCTTCGCGACGTTCGGCACGCGCAGCAGCGCGAGCTTGAGGCGTTCGGCATAGTCCTTGAGCAGCGCGTAGGAAAAACCGTCGCCGGTCAGGGCATATATGTTGCCGAAAGTGTCGCCGAATTCGTCGTTGAAGAATGGACCCTGCGCGCCCGGCGGCAGCGTGTGGCGGATGTCGCCGACCTTCTTGCGCACCTGGTACCAGAGATCCGGCACGTAGCGTGAAACCAAAGAATCCTTCGCGACAACGATGATTTGCGATTCGCCCGGGCGCGCGTAGCTGCGCAGGAATTCCAGATCCGGCAGTTCCTGCAGCTTCTTCTCGATGCGCTCGGTGATCTGCTCGTTGATTTCGGCTGCGGTCGCGCCGGGCCAGGTAGTGTGAATGACCATCGCCTTGAACGTGAACGGCGGGTCTTCCGACTGGCCGAGCGAGCGATAGGAAAGGATGCCGACCAGCGCGAGCACTACGATGAAGTAGCGCACGATCGACTGGTTCCGCAGTGCCCACTCGGACAAGTTGAATTGGGTCATTGTCATTATTGTGGCGAATGCCTGCGCGCGCCGGAACGCTTCCGGAGCCTGCGGGCGGTGGTCGGACGCCGCGGTGCGTCGTGCCGCGGCGAATCAAAAGAAGGGTGCCCTGGTCGCTGCCCGGCCGTTGGGGAGGGGGGAGGGCGGCGGAGCAGCGACAGGGCGGGGAAGCGGTTGGCGGCTTACAGCGTCAGCGGCTTGTTGCTGTGGTCGACCGGGTTGACCGACTGGCCTTCGCGCAGCTTGTGGACTCCGGCGGCGACGATCCAGTCCTGTGTGTCGACGCCGGCGAGCAGCACGACCCCCTGTTCGCGGTAGGCGCTGACCGTCACCGGGCGCAGGTGGACCTGGCGCGTCTTCGCATCGAGCACCCAGACGGCCGGTTTGCCGTCCTTCTCATACAGGGCGGCAAGCGGTACGACGTGCGCAGCGTCGCTCTCGTCACCGCTGAAGAACACGCGTGCCGTCTGGCCGAGCTTGGCCCCGCCGGCGTTGCCCCCGAGCGCGACGCGGACGCGGTAGGTACGCGTCATGGTGTCGGCTTCGGGAGCGATTTCGCGGAGCGTGCCGGCCATATGCTTGCCGGATTCGGCCCAGAGTTCGATCGTCGCCGGCTGGTCCTTGCGATAGTCGCCGATGCGGCTTTCCGGCACGCTGATTTCGACCTCGCGTTCGCCGTCGCGGGCCAATGTGGCGATGGTCTGCCCTGGCGCGACAACCTGACCGGCTTCGACCGCAATCGAAGTGATGATGCCGTCGTGATCGGCGCGCAGTTCGCTGTAGCCGGCCTGATTCTGGGCGACGTTCAACGCGGCGCGGGCTTCCGTGGCGCGGGCGGTGGCTGCCTTGAGTCGGTTGTCCACGGCATCGAACTGCGTTGCACTGACGAAGTTCTTCGCGCGCAACGCCTCGTAGCGGTCGCGCTCCGACCTGGCCGTTGCAAGATCGGCCTCGGCCGCAGCCAGCGAGGCTCTGGAGCTGCTGGCCTGGAGATTCAGGTCCTGGGGATCGAGTTCGGCAATGATGTCGCCGGCCTTGACGTGGGCTCCGACGTCGACGCTGCGCTGACGGATCTTGCCGCCGACGCGGAAGCCGAGGGAGCTTTCATAGCGGGCTTTGACGTCGCCGCTATATAACGTGCCGGCTTCGGCCGCAGCGGACTGCGGACGCGCGACAATCGCGGGACGGATAGGATCTTGCACTTCGGCGCGTGTGTTGCAGCCGGAAACGAGTACAAGGGTCGGGACGATCAGGAGCAGGCCTATCCCCAGGCGGCGAAGCCGGTTCGGCAGGCTGGGGGTGTCATGGGCGCGCATTGTTACAATCCTCGGAAGAAGATAACGAACGGGTTTACCTGAACTGTTCGGTACAGTATCATTACTAAACTGCACTGTCTAGTATTTATTGGCCATGTCATCAGTGATGAAACAGGCCGCTCCAGGGCGGCCCAAAGATCTCGAGAAGCGCGCAGCAATCCTTGATGCGGGCAAGCGGCTGTTTCCGCGCCACGGATTCGACGGCACGAGCATGGATGCGATTGCGGCTGAGGCCGGCGTTTCCAAGCTGACCGTCTACAGCCACTTCACCGACAAAGAGACGTTGTTCAAGTCGGTGATCGAGGCGAAGTGCGAGGAGCAGGTGCCTTCGGCGCTGTTCATGGCCGATCTCAGTGGTCCGATCCGAGGCCAGCTCCTGACGATCGCGCGCGCGTTTTTCGCGCTGATCACGAGCGAGGAGTCGATTTCCCTGCACCGGATGATGACCTCGCAGGCACAGCCGACGAAGCTCGCACAACTGTTCTGGGAAGCCGGTCCGAAGAAGCTTCAGGCGGCTTTCGAAGCGTTCCTGCAGGCTGAAGTCGATGCTGGACAGCTCGAGATTCCGGAGGTCTGGCGAGCGACGTCGCAGTTCTTCTGTCTGCTCAAGGGCGAACTCCATGCACGCATGATGTGCGGCTGTTCCGAACCGTTCTGCGAGCAGGCGGTCGAGGACCACATCAACGCGACCGTCGACATGTTCCTGCGCGCCTACGCGCCATCGCGCGGCTGCGGTTGAGGCCGCGTCGGCGCCGCGACTCGCCCACAGCCCCCGCTTCGTGCTTGAATGCGCGCCTGAAGCGGGGGTGCCCAGATCGGGCTGAGAGAGTCCCTTCGTACCTGACCCGGGTCATGCCGGCGTAGGAAGCTTCGACGCGAGGCGCATCCATGCGGGCTCGCGCGCCGCCGCTTCGTCCCCCGACCTTTGAGGACGATGCCGATGAACGCCCTGCCTTCCGACCTGGTGCGCCAGACCCAGGAACTGTCCGAACACGTGACGCGCCCGATTCCGGGCTCGCGCAAGATCCACGTTACCGGC
>NZ_DATIGT010000300.1:0-23074 GCF_035481375.1 Tahibacter sp. | reverse complement strand
AGTTCCTGCGCGCCGAGCGTCGTCAGATGCGTGGAGCTGACCTGCGCGTCGATCAGCGGCCAGCCCCAGCCGCGCAGCCGGTGCGCGAGTGCAAGCAGCGCGACCTTCGATGCGTTGTCCGCGCGGCTGTACATCGACTCGCCGTAGAACATGCGTCCGACGGCGACGCCGTAGATGCCGCCGACGCGCTCGTTGCCGGCGTAGACCTCGACCGAGTGCGCGTGCCCGAGTTCATGCAGCCGCGTATAGGCATCGAGCATGCTGCGCGTGATCCAGGTGCCCGAGTGACCGGCGCGCGGTGCGGCGCAGGCGCGCATGACACCGGCGAAATCCACATCGGCGCGGATGCGCCAGTCGCAGCCGCGCAGCCAGCGGGCGAGCCGCCGCGGCACATGCATCGCATCGGTCGCGAACGCCATGCGCGGGTCGGGCGACCACCAGAGTATCGGTTCGCCCGGCGAGAACCACGGAAAGATGCCGTGCGTGTACGCCTGCAGCAGTCGGGCAGGGCGCAGGTCGCCGCCCGCGGCGAGCAGGCCGTTCGGTTCGCGCAGCGCGGCGTCGACCGGCGGAAAGGCTTCATCGCTGCCGGGCTGCAGGATCGGTATCCGGATCATGACGCTTCGGTTCCGGTCCGCGGCGGCACCGCGAACGGCGATTGATCGCGGAGCCACGCCCCGCGCCGTTCGACCTCGGCCTGTTCCGCGCGCAGTGCGCGTCGGATCGCGGCGCGGAACTCGGGGCGCACGATATGGTGGAACGAGCGCGTGCGCTGCGGCAGGAAGCCGCGCGCGATCTTGTGCTGTCCCTGTGCGCCGGGTTCGAAACGCGAGAGTCCTGCGCGCAGGCAGTAGGCTATGCCCTGGTAGTAGCAGGTCTCGAAATGCAGCCCCGGAATCTCGCGCAGACTGCCCCAGTAGCGGCCGTACAATGTCGTCGCGCTGCGCAGGCACAGTGCCATTGCGACGCGCTCGCCGTGCTCGCGCGCGATCACGACGACGAGCTGTCGCGGCATGACGGCGCCGAGATGGCGCAGGAAGGCTTCGGTCAATGCCGGATAGTTGCCCTTGTCCTGGAAGGTGCGCGCATAGCAGGCATGGACGAAACGCCAGTCGGCGTCGTCGAGTTCGTCGCCGTGCAGCGTCTGCAGCTCGATGCCTGCCGCGGCGACGCGTGCGCGTTCCTGACGCAGGTTCTTGCGCTTCTTCGGCTGCAGCGCGGCGAGGAAATCGTCGAAGTCGCGATAGCCGTCGTTGTGCCAGTGAAACTGCCAGTCATTGCGCTCGAGCCAGAACTCGGGGTCGGCGGGCACGGGTTCGCCGGATGCCGCGAAGTTCACGTGTGCCGACGACAGGTCGTGGCCCGCGCATTCATCGCGCAAGGCATCCAGCAGCGCGGCGGCGGTACCGTCGCCGAGCAGCCGCGGTCCGCAGACCGGCGAATACGGCACCGCGCACAGCAGCTTCGGGTAGTAGTCCAGGCCGTAGCGGGCGTAGGCCTCGGCCCAGCTCCAGTCGAACACGAACTCGCCGTGCGAGTTGCCTTTGAGATAGACCGGCGCTGCGCCGACGAGACGTTCGCCGTCGTGGAGCGTCAGATGATGCGGCTGCCAGCCGAGCTCCGGCAGGATGCAGCCGTGCGTTTCGAGTCCGGCGAGGAACGCGTGGGACAGGAACGGATTGTCGTCGGGACGCAGCGCGTCCCACGCGGCCGGTTCGATGTCGGCGAGGCGCGCGTGGAACGCAACGCGACGGCGGTCGTTGGACATCGGCGCCGCCGCGCAGCGCTCAGGCCAGGCCGAGCTTGTCGAGATACTTTTCCGCGTCGAGCGCGGCCATGCAGCCGAAACCGGCCGAGGTCACGGCCTGGCGGTAGACCTGATCGGCGACGTCGCCGGCCGCGAACACGCCGGGCACGCTGGTCCCCGTGGCGCCGCCTTCGAGGCCGCTGCGGATCTTGATGTAGCCGTTGTTCATATCGAGCTGGCCGTCGAACAGGGCCGTGTTCGGCGTGTGGCCGATCGCGACGAACATGCCGCTGACGCTCAGATCGCGCGTCGATCCGTCGACCGTGCTGCGCAGGCGCACGCCGGTCACGCCGGTGCCGTCGCCGAGCACTTCGTCGACGCCGTGGTTCCACACGATTTCGACCTTGCCGGCCTTTTCCTTCGCGAACAGCTTGTCCTGCAGGATCTTCTCGGCGCGGAACTTGTCGCGGCGGTGTACAATTGTTACTTTCTTTGCAATGTTTGCCAAGTACAAGGCTTCCTCCACGGCGGTGTTGCCGCCGCCGATCACGGCGACTTCCTGTTCGCGGAAGAAAAACCCGTCACAAGTCGCGCAGGCCGATACGCCCTGGCCCTTGAAACGGTCTTCGGACGGCAGCCCGAGGTACTTCGCCGTGGCGCCGGTCGCGATGATCAGCGCGTCGGCGGTATAGCTGCCGTTGTCGCCGGTCAGGCGAAACGGACGCTGCGCGAGATCGACGCTGTGGATGTGGTCGAACAGGATTTCCGTATCGAAGCGCTCGGCATGTTTCTGCATGCGTTCCATCAGCGCGGGTCCCTGCAGACCCTCGACGTCGCCGGGCCAGTTGTCGACGTCGGTCGTCGTCATCAGCTGGCCGCCCTGCTGCAGTCCCGTGACGAGCAGCGGCTTGAGATTTGCGCGCGCCGCATACACCGCCGCGGTATAACCTGCCGGGCCGGAACCCAGGATCAGCAGGCGACTGTGCTTGGGGGTACTCATGTATAATCCCTCGCCGCAAAAAAGCGGCCTTGAACGTGTCGATTCATGCGACGGGGCGGCGATTCTTCACGCTGCGATCCTGTCGTCCCTAATCCAATCCTTGTCAGCCGGCGCCGTGCAGTCTTCGCTGTGAGGCGGACCGCGTTCGGGCCGGCAAGAGCCCGCAAGGATGGGGAGAACGGGGCACCGATTCAAGCGGTAGTGATTCAAGCGGTACCGATTCAACCGGTGCGAAGCTCGGGAGGGCGTCGCGCGCAGCGTCACAGAACTTGAGCTATTCACACCACGAGGAATTGCAATGCGTATCGGTATTCCGTCGGAAACGAAGACTCTCGAAGGCCGCGTCGCGCTGGTGCCGGCCGCCTGCGCGGATCTGGTCAAGCGCGGGCATGAGGTCTATGTGCAGTCCGGCGCCGGCACCAAGAGCGGATTTTCCGACGCCGACTTCACGCGCGTCGGCGTGAGGATCGCCGCCGACGCGGACGCGCTGTACGAATGCGGTGAGCTGATCGTCAAGGTCAAGGAACCGATCAAGGGCGACCTCGAGCGCCTGCGCAAGCATCACCAGCTGTTCTGCTATCTGCATCTCGCGCCCGAACCAGTGCTGACCAAGCGCCTGCTCGACATCGGCCTGACCGGCGTCGCGTTCGAATCGGTCGAGGAAGCCGACGGCTCGCTGCCGCTGCTTGCGCCGATGTCGATCATCGCCGGCCGCATCGCGATCCAGGTCGGCACGCACCTGTTGCACCAGCCGATGGGCGGCAAGGGCAAGCTGCTCGGCGGCCTGCCCGCGACGGAGCGCGGCAAGGTCGTGGTCCTCGGCGCCGGCGCGGCCGGCGGCAACTCCGCGGCGCTCGCCGCGGCCGGCGGCGCGAACGTCGTCGTGTTCGACAAGCGTCCCGACCGCCTCGCGCAGATGATGGCGCTCGGCACGAACGTCACCGCGCTGTACCCGTACGAGGAATACGTCGCACGCGAAGTCGCGACGGCCGATCTCGTCGTCGGCGCCGTGCTGATCCCGAGTGCGAAGGCGCCGCACGTCGTCACGCACGAAATGGTCAAGTCGATGGAAGCGGGTTCGGTGCTCGTCGACATCTCGATCGACCAGGGCGGCTGCTTCGAAACCGCGCGTCCGACGACCTGGGCCGAGCCGACCTACCTCGTCGACGGTGTCACTCATTTCGCCGTGACCAACATGCCGGGCGCCGTGCCGCAGACTTCGTCGCAAGCGATCTCCGCCGCGATTCTGCCGTACGTCCAGCGCATGGCGGCTGGTCCGCAGTGGCGCGAACACGAGTCGCTCAAGCGCGGCATCAACGTCGACGGCGGCCAGATCGTGCACCCGGCGCTCAAGGGCCTGGTCTGAGCCTGCCTCCGGCAGCGGCGCCGCGAAGGCGGCGTCCGCGTCGCGTATGCTCTCTGAATCCCCGCCGCGGCGGGGATTCGGTTTTCTGGTTGACCCCGCCGCGGCGGGGATTCGGTTTTCTGGTTGACCCCCCGCCGCGGCGGGGATTCGGTTTTCTGGTTGCCCCCGCCGCGGCGGGGATTCGGTTTTTCTGGTTGACCCCGCTGCGGCGGGGATTCGGCGTTCTGGCCGGCCGGATGCTCCGGGGCAGGGGCTGCGCGAGCCTGCTACGATGCCCCGGCGGCGCATCGTTTTCGCGTTCCGAAAGTTTTGATTGAACAACGCCTTGCGGCATATTCCTGAGGTATAGTCCAGCGGTGTCGCGCAACTCCAAAGCCATTCCGGCCCTGACCGGTTCCGAGCAACTGCAGAAGCGGCTGCGCGAAGTCGCCTTCCTGCTGCTGTTGCCGGTCGTGGTCTATCTGCTGGCCTGCCTGCTGAGCTACAGCCCGCAGGACCCGGGCTGGTCGCACGCCGGCGAGCCGCAGCGCATCCACAATTTCGGCGGCGCGGTCGGTGCCTGGATCGCCGATCTTTCGCTGTACTTCTTCGGCGGCCTCGCCTACGTCTTCCCGCTGCTGCTGCTCGCCGTCGGCGCCGGCATCCTGCGTCCGCGCGAGGACGCGCCGAAGTCGGCGCTCGAACCCTCATTGCGGCTGATCGGCTTCGTCGCGTTCTTCCTGAGCGGCAGCGGCCTCGCGCACCTGCATTTCACCGGGCCGAGCCAGTTGCCGGAAAAGGCCGGCGGCATTCTCGGCAAAATGGTCGGCGGCGGGCTGCTGCACGGCTTCGGTTTCCTCGGCGCGACGCTGTTCCTGCTCGCGGTGTTCCTCGTCGCGGTCACGCTCGCCACGGGCCTGTCCTGGTTCAAGGTCATGGACACGATCGGCCGCACGATCCTCGCGTCCGGCGCCTGGCTGCTGGGCAGCCTGAAGAAGGCCGACGATGCGCGCGTCGCGCGCGCGGCGCGGGTCGAGCGCGAGGAAGTCCGCAAGGTCGAAACGGTCAAGCAGGCCAAGCGCGAGCCGGTGCGAATAGAGAAACCGGCCGCGGTGACCATTGAAAAAAGCGAGCGTGCCGAACGCGAGCAGCAGATCCCGCTGTTCGTCGGCGCGGCCGTCGCGGGGGAACTGCCGCCGCTGTCGCTGCTCGACGAGCCCAAGCCGCAGGCCGCGGGGTATTCCGAGGAAACCCTCGCGGTGCTGTCGCGCCAGGTCGAACTCAAGCTCAAGGATTTCCGCATCGACGCGCAGGTCGTCGGCGTGTATCCGGGGCCGGTCGTCACGCGCTTTGAAATGGAGCCCGCCGCGGGCGTGCGCGGCAGCCAGATCAGCAATCTCGACAAGGACATCGCGCGCGGCCTGTCGGTCGTCAGCGTGCGCGTCGTCGACGTGATCCCGGGCAAGAATGTCATCGGCCTGGAAATTCCGAACACCAAGCGCGAGATGGTCTATCTGTCGGAGATCCTGCGCTCCGACAGATACGATGCCTCGAAATCGCCGCTGACGCTCGCCCTCGGCAAGGACATCGGCGGCCGGCCCGCCGTGGCCGATCTCGCGAAGATGCCGCATCTGCTCGTCGCCGGTACGACCGGCTCGGGCAAGTCGGTCGCGGTCAACGCGATGGTGCTGAGCCTGCTGTACAAAGCCAGCCCGCGCGACGTGCGCATGATCATGATCGACCCGAAGATGCTGGAGCTCTCGGTCTACGAAGGTATTCCGCATCTGCTCGCGCCGGTCGTCACCGACATGAAAGAAGCGGCCAACGCGCTGCGCTGGTGCGTCGCGGAAATGGAGCGGCGCTACAAGCTGATGGCTGCGACCGGCGTGCGCAACCTCGCGGGCTTCAACAAGAAGATCAAGGAAGCCGAGGACGCGGGCCAGCCGCTGCTCGATCCGCTGTTCCGCCCCGATGCGTCGCAGCCCGAGCGTCGCGCCGAGCCGCTGCAGCCGCTGCCCTATATCGTCATCATCATCGACGAATTCGCCGACATGATGATGATCGTCGGCAAGAAAGTGGAAGAACTCATCGCGCGTCTCGCGCAGAAGGCGCGCGCCGCGGGCGTGCACCTGATCCTGGCCACGCAGCGACCGTCGGTCGACGTGATCACTGGTCTGATCAAGGCCAATATCCCGACGCGCATCGCGTTCCAGGTATCGAGCAAGATCGACTCGCGCACGATCCTCGACCAGTCCGGTGCCGAGGCGCTGCTCGGCCACGGCGACATGCTCTACCTGCCGCCGGGTACCGCGACGCCGGAACGCGTGCACGGCGCGTTCGTCGACGACCATGAAGTGCATCGCGTCGTCGAATGGCTGCGTGCGCAGGGCCGCCCCGAATACATCGAAGGCGTGCTCATGGAAGTGCAGACGACCAACGACGGCAGGGTCATCGGCGAGACCGGCCTGCCCGAGGAAATCAGCGAAGGCAATGCCGACTACGACGAACTCTACGACCAGGCCGTGCGCATCGTGACCGAGTCGCGGCGCGCGTCGATCTCGGGTGTACAGCGGCGCCTGAAGATCGGCTACAACCGCGCCGCGCGGCTCGTCGAGCTCATGGAACAGCAGGGCGTCGTCAGCGCGCCCGAGCACAACGGCAATCGCACCGTGCTCGCACCGCCGCCGCCCGAGCTGTAGAAAAACGATCAACGATTTCAACGACGAGGACGTCATGAACACCGCGGCACGAGGAATGGATCAGAGCGGGCAACGGCGGGCGACAGCGTGGGCGCTCGGCTTCGCGTTCGCGGTCTATCTGTTCAGCTGGCTGATGCTGCGCAGTCCGCCGGACTGGCTGCGCGCTGCCGACGGCCTGCCGCAATGGCCGATCGCGTTCGACCTGCTGCTGACCGTGCCGGCCGTCTACTGGTGGCTGCATCGCCGCGATCGCCGCCGCGCCTGGCTGGGCGCATTCGCACTGGCCGGCTGCGGCATCTGGGTCGCCACGCAGTTGCTGCCCGACACGAGCGGGCCGATCTGGTCGGGCCTGCGCCTCGCACGCACGGTCGGCATCGGCATCGTCGTGCTCATCGAAGTCGGCATCGTCATCGGCATGCTGCGCTTCGTCGCCGTGCTCGCACGCGACGGCAATCCCGACTACGCGCTGCGCGACGGCCTGCGTCACCGCCTCGGCACGACGCTCGCCGCGCGCATCATGGCCTTCGACCTGCGCATGTGGCTGCACGTGTTCGCGGGCTCGCGCCGCCGGTGGACCTATGCCGGCGACACGCATTTCCGCTACGACCGCAAGGACGGCAATGCGGGCAACCAGCAGGCATTCCTGATCCTCATGCTGATCGACCTGCCGGTCGGCCACGCCATGCTCATGCTGTTTGCGAGCACGACGGCGGCCTGGGTGCTGACGGTGCTGACGCTGCTGTCGCTCGCGCTGATGTTCGCGCATTACCGCGCGACCCTGCGTTGTCCGATCTCGCTGTCGCGCGACGCGCTGTATCTGCGCTACGGCCTGGCCGTCGCCGAAGCGGCCGTGCCGCTGACGGCGATCGCGCAGGCGCAGGCGCTGTCGAATCGCGACGGCGTCGGCCGCCGCGCGCCCGGCCTGCTGCGCCTTTGCGATGCCGGCGAGCCGAACCTGCGCCTCGTGCTGCACGAACCGGTCATGATCGCCGGCTGGTTCGGCATCGAGCGTCGCATCGACACGATCGCGCTCGGCCTTGATCAGCCGCGCGAATTCCTCGCCGAGCTGAACGCGCGCCTCGCGGCGCGGGAACCCGCTGCACGCGCGCCGGTCCACGGCGCAACCACCGCTGCCGACGACTGAGCCATGCCGATCCGCCTGCTTGCCCTGTGCCTTCTCTGCGTCTCTACCGGCGCGTCCGCCGAAACCGCGCGCGCGCGCCTCGATGCGTTCGCCAAAGGACTGCAATCGGTCTCCGCCGATTTCGCGCAGAGTGTCTTCGACCCGAACGGCCAGCCCGGCAAGAAAACCTCGGGCACCCTCGCCGTGCAGGCGCCGCGGCAGCTGCGCTGGGAAGTGGACAAGCCCTACCAGCAGCTCGTCGTCGCCGACGGCATGCACGTCTGGATCTACGACCCGGATCTCGAACAGGTCACGGTGCGTAACCAGGGTGTCGAGGAAGCGCACAGCCCCTTGACCGTGCTGACCGACGTCAGCCAGATCGATCGCGACTTCGTCGCGAGCGAACAGGGCGAACGCGACGGTCTGCGCTGGCTGCGTCTCGCGCCCAAGGGCAAGGACGCCGAGTTCGAATACGCCGATCTCGGCTTCGGCTGCGCCGAGGCGGGCAGGACCGACTGCGGCGGCGCCGTCGCGTTCAGCCGCATGGTGTTCAAGGACACGCTCGGCAATCGCACCGAGACGCGCTATGCGAACTGGCAGCGCAATCCCAAGCTCGCCGCCGACCGCTTCACGTTCAAGCCGCCGGCCGGCGTCGACGTGATCGGCGACGTCAAGCCCGAAGCGGAAGTGCATCCGATCAAAGACTGATGATCGTCGCCTCCCTGCCTCGCTGGGTCGGTTTCGGCGCGTTTGCGCTGGCGTCGGTCGCCGGCATGGTCAACGCGGTCGGATTTCTTGCGTTCGGCCATCAGGCGATCACCCATCTCACCGGCACGACGACGCTGTTCGGCGTCGCTCTCGCGCAGGGGCAGACCGCACTTGCGCTCGACCTGCTCGCGTTTCTCGGCGCGTTCATCACCGGCGCGGCAGTCAGCGGCGCGATCGTGGCCGACAGCACGCTGCGGCTCGGCCGGCGCTACGGCGTCGCGCTGATGCTCGAATCGGCGCTGCTGCTGCTCGCGATTCCGCTGCTGCGCAGCCATTCGACGATCGGCATCTGCATCGCGAGCGCCGCCTGCGGCCTGCAGAACGCGATGGCCAGCACCTACAGCGGCGCGGTGCTGCGCACGACGCACGTATCGGGAATTCTCACGGATCTCGGCATCATGGCCGGCCAGCGCATCCGTGGCCTCGGCCACGATTCGCGCCGGCGCAACCTCTATCTGCTGATCGTGCTCGGCTTCGCGCTCGGCGCGACGATCGGCGGTGTCGGCTTCGCGCGATTGCAGGAGACGGTGCTGCTGCTGCCCGCGGCGCTGACCGGCGCGGGCGGACTGGCCTATGCCGTCTATCGCCACCGCGTGCTGCGGCGCGAGGCAGGCTGAAATCAGCTCTCGAAATCGTCGGCGAAGAGCGCGTCGGCCGGAATCACGGCGGCCGCACCGGTGTCATCGAAGCACCAGCCGTGAAGCGTGACCGGAAAGCCGAGCCCGCTCGCCGTCGACAGCACGAGCCAGCCGTAGTTGAGCTGGCCGCTCTGTTCGTTGCGAAAGCGCACGCCGAGAAATCCGTGCGCGATGCCGGCCTGCCAGGCCGACACGTCGCCGGTGATGCCCGCGCGCGAATACGGCTGCTCCGGGCCGATCGTCGCGCCGGGCGCGAGCACGGCGTAGCTGTCCGCGCTGGTCACGACGCCGCCGTTGCCGGTCGAGGCCTGTCCCCAGTAGAAGCGCAACTGGTCCGCCGGCGTCGTGCTCGCCGCCGCATAGGGATTGAAATCGAAGCCCGGCGCGCCGCCCTCCGACGGCGCGGAGACGCCCGTCAGCAGATTGATGTAGAGGCCTTCGGTCGTGGCCGGGATCGCGAGATCCGCATTCGCGACGCAGCGGATCTCGGCAGCGGCGGGCAGGGCGCCCAGGCCGAAGGCCGCGGCGATGAAACAGCGAGGGGCAGGGCATGCGGACACGGCGGTACTCCGGCGGGCGAGCGGCGAACCGTAGCAGACCCGCAGGGAGCGAGCGCGGGATTCCATCTGTGCACATTTGATCGCTGATGCCGCAGCGGGGGACGAACCGCTACTCTATCGCCATGCCCCGCAAACCCGCCGCCCCCGCCAGCGCGAGCCTGTTCGCCGAACCCGAAGCCCTGAAGCCGCTGGCCGAGCGCATGCGTCCGCGCGAGATCGGCGAGATCGTCGGACAGACGCGCCTGGTCGCGCCGGGCCGCCCGCTGCGCCGCGCGGTCGAGTCGGGACACGTGCATTCGATGATCCTCTGGGGGCCGCCGGGCTGCGGCAAGACGACGCTCGCGCTGCTGCTCGCGCGTTATGCCGACGCGCAGTTCCGGGCGATCTCGGCCGTGCTGTCGGGGCTCGCCGACGTGCGCGCCGCGCTCGAAGAGGCCGCTGCGAACTTCGCGCGCGGCGTGCGCACCGTGCTGTTCGTCGACGAGGTGCACCGTTTCAACAAGGCGCAGCAGGATGCGTTCCTGCCGCACATCGAGAAAGGCGTCATCATCTTCGTCGGCGCGACGACCGAGAACCCGTCGTTCGAGCTGAATTCCGCGTTGCTGTCGCGCTGCCGCGTGCACGTGCTCGAAGCGGTCGCCGCCGCCGACATCGTCGCGGCGCTGCGCCGTGCGCTGACCGATACCGAACGCGGCCTCGGCGCACAGCAGCTGCGCGTGGCCGACGAATCGCTGCGACTGATCGCGCAAGCCGCCGACGGCGACGTGCGCCGCGCACTGACCTTGCTTGAAATCGCGGCCGAACTCGCCGACGACGGCGTCGTCGACGACGCCACGCTGACGCAGGTTCTGGCCGACCGCACGCGGCGCTTCGACAAGGGCGGCGAGCAGTTCTACGACCAGATCTCCGCACTGCATAAATCGGTGCGTTCGTCCGACCCGGACGCCGCGCTGTACTGGTTCACGCGCATGCTCGACGGCGGCTGCGACCCGGCCTACCTCGCGCGGCGCCTCACGCGCATGGCGGTCGAGGACGTCGGTCTCGCCGACACGCGCGCGATCGGCATGGCCATCGAAGCCTGGGAAACCTACGACCGGCTCGGCAGTCCCGAAGGCGATCTCGCGCTCGCGCAGCTCGTCGTCTACATGGCCGTCGCCGCGAAGAGCAATGCGGTCTACCTCGCGTTCGGCGCGACGCAGGCCGAAGTGCGCGCGAGCGGCACGCTGGACGTGCCGATGGCGATCCGCAACGCGCCGACGAAGCTCATGAAGCAGCTCGGCTACGGCAAGGGTTACCGCTACGACCACGACGTCGACGGCGGCGTCGCGCTCGACCAGCAGTGCCTGCCCGACGCGCTGGTCGGGCGCGAGTTCTACCAGCCGACCGAGCGCGGCCTGGAAGCGCGCATCGCCGAGAAGCTGCGCGAACTGCGCGCGGCGCGCGCCGCGGCGCTCGCGCAGCGCGAACCGGGCGATACCGACGCATGATCCGCGCCGCCCTGTCGCTGCCGCGCACGGTCTGGCTGCTCGGCCTCGTCAGTTTCGTCAACGACACCGCGAGCGACATGATCTATCCGCTCGTGCCGCTGTACCTCGCGAGCGTGCTCCTGGCCGGTCCCAAGGCGCTCGGGTTGATCGAAGGCATCGCCGAGGCGTTCGGCAGCGTGCTCAAGCTCGTCGCCGGCGTGCTCGCGGACCGGCTGCGCCACATGCGCAGCTGGGTCATTGCGGGCTACGCGATTTCCGGTCTCGTCCGCCCGCTGATCGCGCTGTCGACGAGCTGGCTCGGCGTGCTCGCCTGCCGCTTCGCCGACCGCGTCGGCAAGGGACTGCGTTCGGCGCCGCGCGACGCGCTGCTGACGCTCAGCGTCGCGCGCGAATCGCGCGGCCTGGCCTTCGGCCTGCATCGCGCCATGGACAATCTCGGCGCCGTCGTCGGTCCGCTCGTCGCCGCGGGACTGCTCGCGCTCGGGTTCACGCTGCGCGAAGTGTTCTTCTGGGCCATCGTGCCGGCCGTCGTCGTCGTCGCATTGACGCTCTGCGTGCGCGAACCCGAGCGCGTCGTGCTGCAGCCCAAGCCGTTCCGCTGGAACCTGTCCGACCAGCCGCGCGCGTTCCGCCGCTATCTGGTCGCGTTGGCATTGTTCACATTGGGAAATTCGTCGAACATGTTCCTGCTGCTGCGCGCGAGCGAGCTCGGTCTCGGCCAGGCGCAGGTGCCGCTGATCTGGGCGCTGGTCTGCTTCGTCGCCGCCGTGTTCGGCCCGCCGCTGTCGGCCTGGTCCGACCGCGTCGACCGGCGCCGGCTCATCGTCGGCGGCTGGAGCGTCTACGCCGTGTTCTATCTCGTGTTCGGCCTGCTGCCGGCGCAGCCCTGGCTGCTCTGGCCGCTGTTCGCGGCCTACGGCCTGTTCCTCGCGGCGACCGAAGGCGCCGAAAAGGCGCTGGTCGCCGACCTCGTGCCGTCCGCGCAGGCCGGCACGGCGTTCGGCTGGTACAGCCTCGTGTCCGGCATCACCTTGCTGCCCGCGTCGCTGCTGTTCGGCTGGCTCTGGGCCGACATCGCGCCGCTCGCGGCGTTCGGGTTCGGGGCGGCGTGCGCGCTCGGGGCGGCAGCGGTGCTGATGCGAGCAGGCAACGAAGAGGAGTGAGAAACGAGCAACCGTGCGGGGCTACCACTCGTTTCTTACTCCTCTTCGCTCTTTTCTCGTCCGTCCGCCGCGGCGATAATCGCCGACCCCGTTGAATCTCCAAGGATTGCCATGCTTGACCCAGCCCTGCTGCGCGGCCAGCTCGATGCCGTGGCCGAACGACTGGCGACGCGCGGATTCGCGCTCGACAAGGCGGCGATCGAAGCGCTGGAGTCGCAGCGCAAGGCCGTCCAGGTCGAAACGCAGGACCTGCAGAACCGGCGCAACACGCTGTCCAAGCAGATCGGCATCGCCAAGAGCAAGGGCGAGGACGCCGCCGCGCTGATGGCCGAAGTCGGCGGCATCGGCGATGCGCTCAAGGCGAACGAGGTCACGCTCGCCGACGTCCAGCAGCGGCTCGCCGAGATCGCGCAGGGCATTCCGAACCTGCCGCACGAATCGGTGCCGCAGGGCAGCGACGAATCCGGCAACGTCGAGCAGAACCGCTGGGGCACGCCGCGCAGCTTCGATTTTCCGGTGCGCGATCACGTCGACCTCGGCGCGCGCAAGGGCTGGCTCGACGGCGATGCCGGCGCGAAGCTGTCGGGCGCGCGCTTCACGGTGCTGCGCGGCGAACTCGCGCGGCTGCATCGCGCGCTCGCGCAGTTCATGCTCGATCTGCATGCGACTTCGCACGGCTATCTCGAAACCAACGTGCCGCTGATCGTCAATGCCGACTCGATGCTCGGCACCGGGCAACTGCCGAAATTCGAGGACGACCTGTTCTCGACCGCGGTCGGCGACGCGAAGCGCTATCTGATTCCGACCTCGGAAGTGCCGCTGACGAACCTCGTGCGCGACAGCATCGTCGACGCCGAGTCACTGCCGCAGCGCTATACCGCGCATTCGATGTGCTTCCGCGCCGAAGCCGGCTCGCACGGCCGCGACACGCGCGGCATGATCCGCCAGCATCAGTTCGAGAAGGTCGAACTCGTCAGCATCGCCAAGCCGGCCGACAGCGACGCCGAGCACGAACGCATGACGCGCTGTGCCGAGAAGGTGCTCGAAGCGCTGGGCCTGCCGTACCGCCGCATGCTGCTGTGCACCGGCGACATGGGCTTCGGCGCGATCAAGACCTTCGACCTCGAAGTCTGGCTGCCGTCGCAGAACACCTATCGTGAAATCTCGTCGTGCTCGAACTGCGGCGACTTCCAGGCACGGCGCATGCTCGCGCGCTGGCGCAATCCGGAAACCGGCAAGCCCGAGCTCGTGCACACCTTGAACGGCTCGGGCGTGGCCGTCGGCCGCGCGATGATCGCGGTCATGGAGAACTACCAGCAGGCCGACGGATCGATCACGATTCCGGACGCGCTGCGGCCGTACATGGGCGGGGTCGAGTCGATTTCCTGAAAGCCGGGAGATCCGAACCGTGACCGCCTTGGCCCTCTCCCCCCGACGCAGTCGAGGGAGAGGGAGCGATGCTTCGCTCCACGACGCCCGATTCTCGATTCCCGATTCCGCCTAACCATGCGCCTTCTGCGCGCGCTCGAACGCGGCGAGCTGTTCCGGCGTCGCGTCCTTCTGGTGCTGCGCCTTCCACTGCGCGAACGGCATGCCGTAGACGCGTTCGCGGGCGTCATCCTTGCTGAGCTCGACACCGCGTTCCGCTGCGGCTTCACGGTACCAGTCGGCGAGGCAGTTGCGGCAGAAGCCCGCGGTGATCATGAGGTCGATGTTCTGCACGTCGGTGCGTGCGTTCAGATGGGCGAGCAGGCGGCGGAACGCCGCGGCTTCGAGTTCGACGGTGGATGCGGACACGGCTTTTCCTCGGCGAAATGTGCATGGTAGCTGAGCGTCGCGGCGCTGCGGTTTGAGGCCGTCATGCCGGACATGGATAATGCGCGCCTTGTTGTGCCGGGCGCCGCCCGGTCCCCGACGCGCCTGGCGCGACGACCCTGCATCGCCGGCCCGGCCGGACCTGGAATCGCCGACACATGACCGCCCGCATCCTGGACGGCAAACGCATCGCCGACGAACTGCTGGAGCGCATCAAGGGCCGCGTCGGCGCCCGCGTCGCCGCCGGCAAGGCGCGCCCCGGACTCGCCGTCGTCCTCGTCGGCGCCGATCCGGCCTCGGCGGTCTACGTGAAGAACAAGCGCAAGGCCTGCAAGGAAGTCGGATTCCGCTCGTTCGACTACGACCTGCCGGCCGAAACCCCCGAAGCCGAACTCTACGCGCTGATCGACCAGCTCAATGCCGACGCGCGCATCCACGGCATCCTCGTGCAGCTGCCGCTGCCGGCGCACATCGAGGCGACCGCACTCATCAACCGCATCGATCCGCGCAAGGACGTCGACGGCTTCCATGCCGCCAACGTCGGCTCGCTCGTTCTGCGCCAGCGCGGCCTGCGGCCGTGCACGCCCAAGGGTGTCATGACGCTGCTCGCGCATACGGACAAGCCCGTGCGCGGCGAACACGCCGTCGTCGTCGGCGTGTCCAACCACGTCGGCCGGCCGATGGCGCTCGAACTCCTGCTCGCCGGCTGCACCACGACGTCCTGCCACAAGTTCACGCGCGACCTGCCGGGCTTCATCGCACAGGCCGACATCGTCGTCGTCGCCGTCGGCCGTCCCGGCCTCGTCAAGGGCGAGTGGATCAAGCCCGGCGCGATCGTCGTCGACATCGGCATCAACCGCCTCGACGACGGCCGCCTCGTCGGCGACGTGGAGTTCGACGTCGCCGCGCAGCGCGCATCGTGGATCACGCCGGTGCCCGGCGGCGTCGGCCGGATGACCGTCGCGACCCTGATCGAAAACACGCTCGAAGCCGCGGAGACCTTTTTCGACCGATGAACACGCTGCGCCGAATTCCGCTGATCCTGGCCCTTGCCGCGCTGACCCTGCTGTCGGGCTGCGCCGGCATCGTCAACAAGGCTTCCCAGCGCTTTGCCGACAATCTCGGCAGCGCGATCCTCAATCAGGACGATCCCGGCACCGTGCGCGACGGCCTGCCGGCCTATCTGCTGCTGCTCGACGCATTGCTCGAAGGCGATCCGAAGAACGTGGGCACGCTGCTTGCCGCGGCACGTCTCTACGGCGCCTATGCCGGCAGCTTCGTGACCGAGCCCGAACGCGCCAAGCGCCTCGCGAACCGTGCGTTCGGCTATGCGCGCCGCGCAACCTGCGAGCGCAATGCGGCGCTCTGCGGCGTCATCGAGCAGCCGTTCGACGCGTTCTCGGCGCAGGTCGCGAACATCGGCGCGAAAGAACTCGATCTGGTCTACGGCCTTGCGTCGGCCTGGGCCGGCCGCATTCAGCAAGACAGCGGCGACTGGAATGCGATCGCCGATCTGCCGAAAGTGCAACTGCTCGTCGAGCGCGTGCTCGCACTCGATCCGAACTACGCGCAGGGCGAGCCGCACATGGTGCTCGGCGTGCTGCACTCGCTGCGGCCGGCGACGCTCGGCGGCAAGCCGGAACTCGGCAAGGCCGCGTTCGAGACCGCGATCGCGATGTCGCAGGGACGTAATCTCATGGCGAAGACGCTGTATGCGCGCTTCTACGCGCGGCTCGTGTTCGACCAGGAACTGCACGACCGTTTGCTCAACGAAGTGCTGGCCGCCGCGCCGGAAGCGCCGCGGCTGACGCTGACCAACGTGCTGGCGCAGGAACAGGCCAAGGCGCTGCTCGCGTCGGGCAAGGATTATTTCTGACGTCGCACAGGCGATGTCGACCGATTGCAACGAGGGCCGCTGCGGCCCCAGGGAGATCAGCATGAATTTGCGCACGTTCTGTCTTTCCGCGCTGCTGGCCGCGACCGTCGCCGGCGCCGCGCAGGCCGAAGTCATCAAGATCGCGACCACCGCGCCCGACGGCACGGCCTGGATGAAGGAAATGCGCGCGGGCGCCGACGCCGTGAAGGCGCGCACCGAAGGCCGCGTCGAACTCAAGTACTACCCGGGCGGCGTGATGGGCGATACCGCGACCGTGCAGCGCAAGGTCAAGATCGGCCAGTTGCACGGCGGCGCGTTCACCGGCGGCGAAGTCACGAGCGTGAACCCCGACCTGCAGGTCTACAGCCTGCCGTTCCTGTTCCGCTCGCAGGCCGAGATCGACGCGGTCCGCGCCAAGTTCGACGAGCGCCTCAAGGCCGGATTCGAGAAGAACGGCTACGTCGCGCTCGGCCTGTCCGGCGGCGGCTTCGCCTACATCATGAGCACGCGCGAAATCAAAACGCGCGATGACCTCAAGGCCGCGAAAGTCTGGGTGCCGCAGGGCGACTACATCGCCGAGGTCGCGTTCAAGGCCGCCGGCGTCACGCCGATCTCGCTGCCGCTCGCCGACGTCTACACGAGCCTGCAGACCGGCCTCATCGACACCGCGGCCAACACGCTGGCCGGCGCGATCGCGTTCCAGTGGCATACCAAGATCAAGCACATCGTCGATCTGCCGGTCAGCTACGTCGCCGGCGTCATGATCGTCGACAAGAAGGCGTTCGACAAAGCCAGCGCCGCCGACCAGGCCGTCCTCAAGGAGGAAATCGGCAAGGCGTTCGCGCGTCTGGACCAGATCAGCATCGACGACAACACCAAGGCCGTCGACGCGCTGAAGAAGCAGGGCATCACGATCTATCAGCCGAGCGCCGAGGAAACCGCGAACTGGCAGAAGGTCGGTGCCGAATCGATGCTGAAGATCGAAGGCGACCGCTCGCCGTCGGCGGAGATCGTCAAGGCCGTCAACGACGAACTCGCGACGCTGCGCAAGAAGTAAAGAATCCTCGCGCCAAGGCCGCCATGACCCCTGCATTCCAGCGCAATCTCGCCCGTCTGCACCGTTTCGAAGACTGGGTGCTGACGCTGCTCGTCCTCGTCATGGTCGTGCTGGCCGGCGCGCAGATCGTGCTGCGCAATTTCTTCGACAGCGGCTTTCCCTGGGCCGAACCGGTGCTGCGCGCGCTCGTGCTCTGGAGCGCGATGCTCGGTGCGGTCATCGCGACGCGCGACGACCAGCACATCGGTCTCGACTTCATCGCGCGCTTTGCGGGCGGCACGGCGCTGCGCGTCGCGCGCTTCGTCGCACTCGCGTTCGCGGCCGCGCTGTGCGGCGCCATGGCCTGGTACAGCTGGGCGCTCGTGCAGCTCGATCGCGAAGGCCATACCGAAGGCGTCATCGGCATTCCGGCCTGGATGCTCGAACTGATCCTGCCGGTCGGCTTCGGCCTCATGGCGCTGCGTTTCCTGATCCGCTCGGTCCTGCCGGCGAAAGCGCATGAAACGCTGCCGGAGACCGGCGCATGATCTGGGTCATCGTCGGTCTGCTGATACTGCTCGCCGCGCTCGGCGCACCGCTGTTCGCCATCCTCGGCGCGATCGCGCTGATCGGTTTCCACATGGCGGGGCAGGAGGGCATCGCGGTCGCGGTCGAGTTCTACCGCCTGTCCGACATGCCCGCGCTGATCGCGATTCCGCTGTTCACGCTCGCGGGCTACATCCTCGCCGAAAGCAAGACCCCGCAGCGCCTCGTGCGCCTGACGAACGCGCTCGTCGGCTGGCTGCCGGGCGGTCTCGCGATCGTCGCGGTGCTCGCCTGCACCTTGTTCACCGCGTTCACGGGCGCGACCGGCGTGACCATCATCGCGCTCGGCGCGGTGCTGTATCCGGCGCTGCGCCAGGCGCACTACGGCGAAAAGTTCAGTCTCGGCCTGCTGACCGCGTCGGGCAGCCTCGGACTGCTGCTCGTGCCGTCGATGCCGCTGATCCTCTACGGCGTCGTCGCGCAGCAGTTCCAGACCACGCCGCCGGTCAGCATCGACGCGCTGTTCAAGGCCGGCGTGCTGCCGTGTCTGCTCATGGTCGTCATGCTCGGCGCCTACAGCGCCTGGCACGTGCGCAACGTCGCGCGCCCGCAGGCTGCGCCGCGCGGCGAACTCATGGCGGCGACCAAGGACGCCGCCTGGGAAATCCCGCTGCCGTTCGTGATCCTGATCGGCATCTATTCCGGCAAGCTCGCGGCGTCCGAAGCGGCGGCCGCGACCGCGCTCTACGTGCTGATCGTGACCGTGCTGATCCGCCGCGAAATCAAGCTTGCGGAACTGCCGCGCGTAATCCGCCATGCGATGGTGCTGGTCGGCGGAATTCTCGTGATCCTCGGCTTCTCGCTCGCGCTGACGAACTGGCTCATCGATGCGGAAGTGCCGGAGAAACTGTTCCAGTTCCTGCGCACGCACATCCCCGAGAGCAATCCGTTCCTGTTCCTGCTCGCGCTGAACCTGTTCCTGCTCGTGTTCGGCATGCTGCTCGAAGGCTTCCCGGCCATCATCCTGCTCGTGCCGCTCGTGCTGCCGGTCGCGGTGCGCTACGGCATCGATCCCGTGCACCTGGGCATCATCTTCCTCGCGAACCTGCAGCTCGGCATTTTCCTGCCGCCGCTCGGCATCAACCTCTACATCGCGAGCGCGCGCTTCCGCCAACCCGTGATGACGCTCGTGCGCGCCGCGGTGCCGTTTTTCCTGATCATGCTCGCGGCCACGCTGATCATCACGTACTGGCCGGGGCTGTCGCTCTGGCTCGCGCGCTGACGGCGGCACGCGTAGGTTGGCGGCGAGCCGACCCAGGCGAACCCCCGCATCGAGATGGTCGCCCGAGCCGAACGCCGGGCGGAAGAATCGTCGGGCGGGCGGCTGTGCGGGAACGCGGTGCGTCGTTCCTCCGCATGGGCTTTTCGCGGCGGAAACACCACGATGTTGGGGTTCGCCTTGCGGCTCATCCCAACCTGCCGGGTTCCTGGTTATTTGAGCCCGGACCGCCTTTCCGTATAATCCCGTTTTTGCGACGGTCCTCAGGTATGCGCATCCTCGCCGAAGCCCTGACGTTCGACGACGTCTCGCTCGTTCCCGCCTATTCCAACGTCCTGCCCAAGGACGTCAGCCTCACCACCCGATTGACCCGCGGCATCCGGCTCAACATTCCGGTTCTCGCCGCCGCCATGGATACCGTCACCGAAGCGCGTCTCGCCATCACGATGGCGCAGTGCGGCGGCATCGGCATCATCCACAAGAACATGCCGGTCGAGCGCCAGGCCGCCGAGGTCCGCCTCGTCAAGAAATTCGAAGCCGGCGTCATCCGCGATCCGATCACGGTCGGGCCGGAAACCTCGATCCGCGAAGTCATGCAGATCGTACGCGCGCGCAACATCTCCGGCGTGCCGGTCGTCGAGGGCGAACAACTCGTCGGCATCGTGACGAACCGCGACCTGCGCTTCGAGAAGAAACCGGACGATCCGGTGCGCCACATCATGACGCGCAAGGATCGCCTCGTTACCGTCAACGAAGGCGCGAACGAAGAAGAAGTCCTCGCGCTGCTGCACAAGCACCGCATCGAGAAAGTCCTCGTCGTCGACGACCTGTTCCGCCTGCGCGGCCTGATCACGGTCAAGGACATCCAGAAAGCCCGCGACAATCCGAACGCGGCGAAAGACAAGCACGAGCGCCTGCGCGTCGGTGCGGCCGTCGGCGTCGGCGGCGACACCGAAGACCGCGTCGCGGCACTCGTCGAAGCCGGCGTCGACGTCATCGTCGTCGACACGGCGCACGGTCATTCCCAGGGCGTGCTCGACCGCGTCGCCTGGGTCAAGAGAAACTTCCCCGACATGCAGGTCATCGGCGGCAACATCGTCACCGGCGACGCCGCGCGTGCGCTCGTCGACGCGGGCGCCGACGCGGTCAAGGTCGGCGTCGGTCCCGGTTCGATCTGCACCACGCGCATCGTCGCCGGCGTCGGCGTGCCGCAGATTTCCGCAGTCAGCATGGTCGCCGAGGCGCTGCGCGACTCGAACGTGCCGCTGATCGCCGACGGCGGCATCCGCTATTCCGGCGACATCGCCAAGGCGCTCGTCGCCGGCGCGTCCTGCGTGATGATCGGCGGCATGTTCGCCGGCACCGAGGAAGCGCCCGGCGAAGTCGAGCTCTACCAGGGCCGTTCGTACAAGAGCTACCGCGGCATGGGTTCGCTCGGCGCGATGCAGAAAGGCTCGAAGGACCGCTATTTCCAGGACGAAGCCGACGCCGACAAGCTCGTGCCCGAAGGCATCGAAGGCCGCGTGCCGTACCGCGGCCCGCTGCGCAACATCGTGCATCAGCTCGTCGGCGGCCTGCGTGCGTCGATGGGCTACGTCGGCTGCGCGACCGTCGACGAGCTCCGTGTAAAGCCGCAGTTCGTGCGCATCACGAGCGCCGGCGTGCGCGAATCGCACGTGCACGACGTGGCAATCACGAAAGAAGCGCCGAACTATCGGCTCGACTGATCGAAACGGGGACCTGCGGGTCCCCTTTTTTTTCGCCTTTTGCAAAAGCGCTGCCTTTTGCAAAAGCGACGAGTCACCTTGCAAAAGCGACGAGTTCACCGCAAGCCATGCAGAACATTCACGACGACAAGATCCTGATCCTCGACTTCGGCGCGCAGTACACCCAGCTGATCGCGCGGCGCATCCGCGAGATCGGCGTCTACTGCGAAATCTGGGCCTGGGACCACGATCCGGCCGACATTCCGAAGTTCGGCCCGCGCGCCGTGATTCTGTCGGGCGGTCCCGAATCGGTGACCGAGCATGAATCGCCGCGAGCACCGCAGATCGTGTTCGATCTCGGCGTGCCGGTGCTCGGCATCTGCTACGGCATGCAGACCATGGCCGAGCAGCTCGGCGGCAAGGTCGAAAGCGGCCACCATCGCGAATTCGGCTATGCCCAGGTGCAGGCCGATACCTCATGCAGCCTGTTCCGCGGACTCGTCGGCGACAGCGGAAAACTGCCGGCATTCGGCGAGGGCGAATCCTGGATGGGCGAGCAGGGGCCGCAGCGCACCGCCGACGCCGCTGCCGCACGCATAGCGCTCGACGTCTGGATGTCGCACGGCGACCGCGTCGTCGCGCTGCCGTCCGGCTTCGTGCCGGTCGGCGCGACCGAATCGCTGCCGTTTGCCGCTATGGCCGACGAAGCGCGCCGCTACTACGGCGTCCAGTTCCATCCGGAAGTGACCCACACTAAGCAGGGCGCCGAACTGCTGCGCCGCTTCGTTGTGGACATTGCTGCCTGCAAGACCTTGTGGACGGCGGCCAACATCATCGAGGACGCCGCCGAACGCGTGCGTGCGCAGGTCGGTACCGACAAGGTGCTGCTGGGCCTCTCGGGCGGCGTCGATTCGTCCGTCGTCGCGGCGCTGCTCAAGCGTGCGATCGGCGACCAGCTCGTCTGCGTGTTCGTCGACACCGGCCTGCTGCGCTGGCAGGAAGGCGACCAGGTCATGAAGACCATGGCCGAGCACATGGGCGTCCGCGTGATCCGCGTGAACGCGGCCGACCGCTATTTCGCGGCGCTCGCCGGCGTCGAGGATCCCGAAGCCAAGCGCAAGATCATCGGCCGCCTGTTCGTCGAGATCTTCGAGGAAGAATCGGCCAAGCTCACCGACGTGAAGTGGCTCGCGCAGGGTACGATCTATCCCGACGTCATCGAGTCGGCCGGATCGAAGACCGGCAAGGCCCACGTCATCAAGAGCCACCACAACGTCGGCGGCCTGCCCGAGCACATGAAGCTCGGCCTCGTCGAACCGCTGCGCGAACTGTTCAAGGACGAAGTGCGCCGCCTCGGCGTCGAACTCGGCCTGCCGCGCGAGATGGTCTACCGCCACCCGTTCCCGGGCCCCGGCCTCGGCGTGCGCATCCTCGGCGAAGTCAAGGCCGAGTACGTCGAACTGCTGCAGCGCGCCGACGACATCTTCATCCGCGAACTGCGCGCCCACAATCTCTACGACAAGACCAGCCAGGCCTTCGCCGTATTCCTGCCGGTCAAATCCGTCGGCGTCGTCGGCGACGCGCGCGCCTACGAATGGGTGATCGCGCTGCGCGCGGTCGAGACCATCGATTTCATGACCGCGCACTGGGCGCACCTGCCGTACGACTTCCTCGGCGCCGTGTCGACGCGGATCATCAACGAGCTGCGCGGCGTATCGCGCGTGGTGTATGACATCAGTGGAAAGCCGCCGGCGACGATCGAGTGGGAGTGAAACCGGGTCTTTCAAGGCCTATCGTTGGCTATCGAAAAATCGCTGTAAATTTGTGAGTTGCCGCCAGATCCTTCCGCTGGCCGGCGATGGGACGCCAGTGAAGCAGGTCTACGTGTTCGCGATCTGCATGGCAAAAAAAATGTGGACAACCCGGCCGATGGTGGCTTGGGGTGGCAAAAAAATGGACAACCCGGCCGATGGTGGCTTGGGGCAACACGGGCTACGGCTGCGGCCTCAAGCTCGTGCTGTTCGAACGACACCGTGCGCGTCTCGGTTCGGCCTATCCGATGGATGAGTGCCCCGGTCCCTCGGCCACGTGAAACTCGATGCCGACGGCACGCACCTGCTGATCGCCAGCCGCGACAGATCGTTTCGTCGAGGACGACGGCAACATCTAGTGCGTCGACGTATTCCTGCTCGACAAGATCGAGGACTGCCTGTTCGCGAACGAGTTCGGGCAGCCCTGATCGATCGGGAAACCGACCTGGCCGAGTCCGCCGCGTTCTGGAGCCGC
>NZ_DATIGT010000299.1:0-7063 GCF_035481375.1 Tahibacter sp. | reverse complement strand
TCTGCACAACGAAAGCTACGTCGACAAAGTGATGGGCGACCAGCCCGGGATGGGCAAGGGCATCATTTCGCAGACCAACGAGCTGATCAGCCACAACATCACCAAGAGCCGCAGCGTCTACGTCAACGGCAGGCAGCTCGTGCGCACGGGCGACACCGTGTGGATGAATTTCAAGAAGCCGTAGGACGGCCGCGACCATGAGCGGACTCGAAGGCGCGACCAGGCTGGTGCTCGACGGTGACAGGATCATCGGGTACCAGGACGCGTCCGGGATGCTGAATATCTGCATTCCCGATTGTGGTCGCGTGAAACCGAATTCCCAGCGCAAGCCCGGTCCCATCGGCAATACGCAGGGAATCATCGTTCCGCAGACGAGTCCCAATCCTGGCGGAAACAGCGCGCCGACGCCGCAGGCACCTGCTGGCAAGGAAGAAAAAGGCTGGTGGGGGAGTTGGGGGAGCGCCGTCACGCACGGCGTGCTCGATGTGGTCGGCATGATTCCCGTGGTTGGCGAACCTGCCAATCTGATCGGTGCCGGCATCTACGCGCTCGAGGGCGACTACGTCAGCGCGAGCCTTGATCTCGCCGCGATGTGGCCTGCCGGCGGCCAGGCCGCAACGGCGGCGAAATACGGCCGCAAGGTCGGCAGCGAAGTTCTGCAGCAAGTCGAGAAGAAGGCCGACGACGTGGCCGAAGCCGTCGCAAAGCGCAGTGACGATGCGGCTGCAGCAGGCAAGAAGGCGGACGATGCAGTGCCGCCGAAGAAGAACGACGGCGGCAACGTAAAGGGGGATCCCCGCTGCGTGCTCCGGCCCTTCAAGCCTGATACGTGTGCGCCGAAAACCGGTCACCACGTGGTTCCGGACCGCGCGTTTCGCGTCGGGCCGCGCGGCAGTGCACGCATTCCCGGCGGCATTTCGGAAGACGAAGGTCTCGTGATCTGCGTCGAGGGAAAGAATGCGAGCCGATCGAAAGATCACGGCAAGATTCATGCGATCTACGATCCGATCGAGCGTGTCGCCGGGCTCGCGGGCTCGCCGATCGGCAGCGCGCCGCTGGGAGTGCTCGAAGCGGCGGGCGCGCTGTCCGTGTCGAAAGTGACCGGCTGCAATGCGCTGGCACTGGAAGCGCAGCTGCGTGCCTACCATCAGTCGAAAGGGCTGAACATCGACACGCTCGTCCGTGCAGACCCTTCCGGAAAACTGCCGGTCGACATCACGAAACTTGGCAAGGGTGCCACGCCCAGTGGCGGGCCTGGTCGATAACTCAGGAGCGATACGCATGGGCGACAGCAAGGAGCCGGTAACCTTTTTCGCCGGTTGCGCCATAGAACGTGACTACATATACGTCGGTGGAAAACCGGATGCGCTCGATGAGGAAACCGAGTTCTCGCGCCTGTTCTTCTTCGACGAGCAGAATCGGGCGCAGCCGTGGGTTCATCACGATCTCGCCGACTTCGCGGTCGTGTCGATGTGCGTCGCGGCGAACGTCGAGGGAGCCGGTCGCCAGTACTGCGCGCTGTCGCGGCAGGGCGACGTCGAATTCATATGGGTCGGCGGCAAACGCATGGAGGAGATCGACGGAGCCGGCGTGCGTCGTGCGGAGCCACCGATCTACGGCTATGTGAATGTGATCCGCGCGATCGCAGGAGAACTCTACGTGGCGGGTTCGGGTGGGCAGGTGTATTGCCGTCGAGGAGGGGGATGGCAATCCATCGCGCAGTCGCTGCAGAAGCCCGCTGTCGTTCCGTCAGCCGTGATCGACGCAGCGGTCCTCGATATCGGAGGAAGAGAGTTCGCCGACATCGACGGCGTATCGGCTTCGGACATCTATGTGGTCGGTGGAAATGGTGAAATTTTCCATTTCGACGGCGCAGAGTGGACGGAATGCGATTCCGACGCGTCCCGGCCGCTGAATTGCGTCCGCGCAGTGTCGCGCGACGAGGTCTGGGTATGCGGATATGGCGGCTGCCTCATGCGCGGCAACGCGAGGACGGGCTTCGTCCGTGCCGGCAGCTGCAGCGAAGTGCTGACCTTCAGCAGTATCGGGATCCTGGACGGGAGTGTCTTTCTCGCATCGAACAAAGGCGTGTTCAGGCTGAGCGACGACGGCATTGTCCGCCGGGTGAAGACCGGCCTGGAACCTGAGGTCGAAGACAGCAACGTGCTCGACGTCAGGGACGGAATGCTCTGGAGTTTCGGCTACACGGACATCGTCCGTTTCGACGGCCGGGACTGGTCGCGGATCGAGCATCCCGACAATGTGCAGAGCTGACGGAGTCAGGCGTGCTTGACGGTAGTTCCGGTTCTGCGCCGCCCGCCGTTCGAGGGCGCGATTCGATGGGCGGGGCGGCAAGTGGTTCGACGAGCGAACATGGCGGTGGCCGTACGCGGTCTCTGCATGGAGTTTTCTTCAACGCGTTGCGATGGCATGCGGCGTCAGCGACAACGACTCTCAAGCCACGACGGCGGCAGCGGCAGGGCCATGGAATCTACGACTGCAAGAAACAGGAAGTTCCGCCGCGCGTGTACTGCGCCCGACGCTTGCCCGACCCAGCGCAGGACAGGCTGTCTCGCGCCTCGGTCGATCGCGCGCGCGATGAGCATGACCGTGCAGTCCTCGCCGATCGACAAAAGACCTATCTGCACAATGAAAGCCACGTAGACACGGGTCAGCCCGGGATGGATAACGGCGTCACCGCGCAGACCAAAGGACCGATCCGCCGCAACATCACCCGGAGCCGCGGCGTTCGTGCGAACGATCGTCAGTTCGCGCGGCGCGTTATTGATGCGTTTCGAGAGGCCATGGGGAGCGCGACCGTGATCGTTCTGCGGTTGTCGCGCGTACTGCGGCGGAGTGTACTGCCATGAGCTTCCAGCCCGGCTGGTATTCGACGCCTTCACTGGGTCCGAATTCGTTTCAATACTTCCAGACGCCGAATCTCGTCACGGCCCAAGGCTATTTCGACGGATCGAATCAGATTCTGCAGTGGGGCACCGAGCAGTTTCCGAACGGGCAGCCGGGTCAATGGACGCCGGACATGCAGGCGCTCGAAAAGGCTGATGCCGGCGACTGGTGGGACAACCCCAAGACCGGTCGCGTAAAGCCGAACAACCAGCGCAAGCCGGGCCCGATTGCAAATACGCAAGGCATCATCGTCCCGCAAACCAGTCCGAATCTCAGCGGCAGTACGAGCGCGCCGACACCGAAGGCGCCCGAAGGCCAGGAGGAAAAGGGTTGGTGGAAGAGCTGGGGCAGCGCCGTCACGCATGGCGTGCTGGATGTCGTGGGCATGATTCCCGTCGTCGGCGAACCTGCGAATCTGATCGGCGCGGGGATCTACGCGCTCGAAGGCGACTACGTCAGCGCGGCGATGGATCTTGCAGCGATGATCCCGACCGGCGGTCAGGCCGCCACCGCGGCGAAATACGGCCGCAAGGTGGGCAACGAAGTCGTTGAGCAGGCCGCGAAGAAAACCGATGACGCTGCGGAAGTCGTCGCCAAGCAGAGTGACGAAGCCGCGGAAGCGGCGGCGAAGCAGAGTGACGAAGCCGCCGCGGCTGCGGGCAAGAACAATTCCGGCGGAAAGGTCAAGGGAAAGAAAAAGCTCGATTGTGGCCAGATGGGCAAGTACGGCGAGCTTCAGAAGTTCGACGCGGAGAGCGCCGGCATGGAGCGCGATCACATTCCGCCGCAGGCAGCGTTGTCCGAGCGCGCGTTTCAGCTCGCGAACAAGCAGGGTCTCGCCCTCTCCGCAGCCGAACGAAAGGCGCTGGCCGAACGCGTCGGCCGCCACGCGCTCACTATCAGCATTCCGAAAGACATTCACAGCGAAGGGCTGACCAACAGCAATCCGAACAACAAGAATGCGGCAGGCGATCTACAACGAATCGCGCGGGAAGAAAGCCGGCAGCATCGCGAGAACATGCGTCGAAGCGACAAGCACCACAAATGCCTCGGCGCATTGCAAAAGGCGACTGGAAAGATTGGTAAGATCACGAATCAGCAGTACGACAAGTTCTTGCAGAACGTAATCGACGATTTCGTCTCCGGAAAACGCACGACGAACCCGTGGAAAGGCATTCTTTAAATTCCGCTGAGCAGGATGAAGTCATGGCAAGTATTGACCCCGCCCTTTTTATCGCAGCGCTCGACAAGGCGCATACCAGCTCCGAAGGCGGCCGTCTGCTGACCGCGATCGGTATTTCGGAAGCCGACCTGCAGGAAAATCCGATGGAGACGGTCGGCCATCGGATGTATGAGGACGAGGCGCGCGGTATCCAGCTCGACTTCGTCGACGAGGGCAAGCGTCGCAAAACGCCGATCCATGACATCGGCGAAGGTCCGTGGGTGCTGTTCCAGTTCTACTTCATGTCGGGCGCTGCCGGCGGTGGCCGCTATGCGGGGGCGCTGCCCTACGGAATCACGTTCGACATGACGCGCGCCGATCTGGCCAAGCTTCTTGGTGCACCGACGTCGAGCAATCCGATGGTCGAGCTCTGGCAGAAGGAAGATCATCGCGTCAGCGTCAACTTCGATCGCAAGTCTGGCGCGATCAAGGCCGTTGGCGTGCAGGCGCCGCTTGAGTAATCGCAGCGGCGACCCGTCAGCGCGTCGCCCGGTGCAGTCGGAGTCATCGTGGATATACAGAACGTCGCGCGATTGTTCGGCCGGCTGTCCACCGATCCAGCGGTGGAGGCGATGTTCGTCGCGCTCGGTGTCAAGCGCCGTCCGAAACTCGCCGATCCGCCGCGCAGTCCGTACGATGCCATTCTGAAAATCAGCACGCGCGGCATGCTGCTCTGTTTCACCGAGCGCAACTACTGGGAAAACATGCCGACGCGCCTGCATGGGCGCGGCGACGAACTCGTGTTTCGCAATGTCGCGCTGACGTCAGGTATTCCTGGCGACATGCTCGGCTATGACGGACCGATGCCGTTCGGACTGGCCTGGAGCGACACGCGCGACGAGGTGCGGTCGAAGATGGCGGCACTTGGGCATGCGGATCGCCTGCATGCGTACAAGCGCGACGCCTGGTGGCTGCCCGACCATCATGTGCGCGTGACCTATCAGCCCGGCGATATGAACGTGCGCGAAGAGCCCGGCATTTTCGACATCAGCCTGGGCATCCTGCCGACGGACGGTTCTGCGCCGCCGGAAAAGACGCACTATCCGTCTCCGGCCGACATCGTCTCGCTGTTTGGACACCCGATCACGAGTCCTGCATTTCGTGACGCTTTTCGCGATTTCGATCCCGATGATCTCGCCGAAGCCGTCGACGGCGAGGCGATCGATCGAAAACGCGAATTCGGCTTCGAGCTGTATTTCGATCCGAAGCAGCGGGCGGCCGACGGCACCCCGGGTTTCGCCGGCATCGACATGACGCGCGATCGGCTTGGCGATTCGCGCGAATGGCGAGGCAGTTTGCCGTTCGGTCTGCATTTCGACGACACGCCGGCCGTGTTGCCGCAGAAAGTCGGACGTTCGCCGAATCAGTGGGAGGAGTCCCATATCTGGGGCGTCGCGCGTTGGTATCTGCCCGAGCATCTGCTCTGGGTCAATTTCGATACCCTCGACAACCGGCTCGAGTCGATCGCGCTGCTCGCGCCGGGCTACCGTCGCGATCTGCTTGAAGCAGTGAACGACTAATCGCCGATAGCCCGGTCGTAGGCGCTCGCCGTCGTCCTATACGAAGTCGGCGCGTTGGCCGCCGTTGAAGAAGCGCTTCGCGCGCCTCCGGCCAATCCGATCGGTTGCGGCTATGCGGGCCCAAGTGGCTGCCGGAGGGGCAGGCGCCGGGTTCACGGGACGCCACGGCTCGGCGGCGAGTCGCCGGAAACGGCGGTTTTGTCGAGTGGCACTGTGGCTGCAGATCTTCCGCGGCGATGCTGCGGCTATCGACTGCCTGCGCGCTGCACTCGGCGGCGAGCTGGCGCGTCTCGCAGCTTACGGCCTTCAGCATGTGACCGGTGTCGACATTGAGGCGGAACGGCTCTGGCTTGCACCGGATCCGAATGCGCCGGTGCCCACGCCCGAACCGCGCACCGAAAGTGATGTCGGTGACGCTGATTCCGACGATCCGGAAGAGCGCATCCATCCCGAGGACGCCGGGCTGTTGCCGCCGGACGCTGCCGCGCTCGCAGCATGGCCGGCGCTGCGGTCTGCCGCCGCCGCCGGTATTCCGTTGCTTGCCGGCCGACCGCTGCGCGAGCCGGGCACTTTCGACGCCGACGCGCTGAGCTTTCCGCAGCTATGGCAGCTTGCCTTCGCGCGTACGCTCGCCGGCGATGCCGGAGCCTTGGCGCGGGTCGCGCTGCCGGTGTTGTACTGAATCAGATCCCGCGCCTCTGTCGGCCCGGTATTTCCAGTGCGTGCCCGTGGACCAGCAGATTGCCCATCCGCGGCGGCGAACAGATGCACGCGCGCCTGCGACATTTCTGAATGTCTGAAGGAACATCGCTGCCCGTGTCTGCTTCATGACAGCGGAGCCCGCTTCAGTGCGCGGCCGGATCGCCGAGGTAGGGAACCCACGCGCCCGATCGTGTTAACTACGAACGCGTACCTCGAGGGAGCCGGTGTCCGACCTGCGGCTGGTGCGGCATGCACCCGTGTACGTATGTCGCAATGGCAACGAGACCGCGGTGTGCAATTGTCCCGCCTGCTCGACATTCGATGTTGCTGCGCATCAATGTGACGCAGTTGCTGTTTACTTCAGCGCAGCAGACGTTAAGGTACAACCTGGGTTCAAGCCACCGCGTGGCGCGGTGCTCGGTCTCCGAGGCGCTCGCATTCCTCGGCGTGATCGGCGCGCGAAAGGCTCGCGCGAAAACCTGGCAGTTTCTGGAACGCCGCCGGCCCGTCGCCGGCCCGGCCGACGGCTGACTGTCGCCCGCGTAATCGCCTGGACTTGCGCAAGGGATCACCATGAACCGCACGCTGAACGTCACCACGCCTCTGGGTCCCGAAGTGCTGCGCTTCGACGGCTTGCAGGGGAAAGAATCGCTGTCGCAGCTGTTCGACTTCCAGCTCACGATGAAGAGCGAGGAGCGCGGGATTGCGGCGC
>NZ_DATIGT010000298.1:0-8634 GCF_035481375.1 Tahibacter sp. | reverse complement strand
GGCGAGCCGCTGCCCGTCCTCGCACCGCTGCCGCCGCGGCACGGCAGCGAACTCGCGTACCTGATCTACACCTCGGGTTCGAGCGGCCGGCCCAAGGGCGTGGCCGTCGATCATCGCGCGCTGCTGCAGCACTGCCGCGGCGTCGAGCAGGCTTACGCCCTGCGTGCCGACGACCGCGTACTGCACTTCGCCGCGCTCGGCTTCGACATCTCGCTCGACCAGCTGTTTCCGCCGCTGATCGCCGGCGCCTGCAGCGTCGCGCGCGAAGCCGAACTCTGGGAACCGCGCCGCTTCGCCGAAAAACTCGTCGAACTCGACATCACTGTCGCCGACCTGCCGTCCGCGCTGTGGCATCTGCTCGCGCGCGAGTGGAGCGGCCGCGCCGACCTGCCGGCGAACCCGCGGCTGCGTCTCGTGCTGGTCGGCGGCGAAGCGATGGCTGCCGACGCGCTGCGCGACTGGCGACACACGCCGTATGCCGGCGTGCCGCTGCTCAACGGCTACGGGCCGACCGAAACGACGATCACCGCGAGCGGCCACGACTGCGCGGCCGACGCGGACGGCACGACCGTGCCGATCGGCCGGCCGTTCGCGAACCGGCGCATGTACGTGCTCGACGAGGCGCTGCAGCCGCTGCCGGCGGGCTTGCCCGGCGAGCTGTACATCGCCGGCGAAGGGCTCGCGCGCGGCTACCGCGGCCAGCCCGCAACGACGGCCGCGGCGTTCCTGCCCGATCCGTTCGGCCCGCCCGGCGCGCGCATGTACCGCAGCGGCGACCGCGCGCGCTACCGCGACGACGGCGTGCTCGACTTCCTCGGCCGCGTCGACGCGCAGGTCAAATTGCGCGGCCATCGCCTCGAACTCGGCGAAGTCGAAGCCGCGCTGTGCCGCTTGCCGGGCGTGCGCGAGGCCGCGGCCGGCGTGCGCACGGTCGGTGCGGCCGGCGAGCAGCTCGTCGCCTGGCTCGTCGCCGAATCCGGCACGACGATCGATGCCGACGCACTGCGCGCGAGGCTCGTCGCGAGCCTGCCCGCGCACGCGGTGCCGGCGCAGTTCGTCGTGCTCGACTTGCTGCCGCTGCACAACGGCAAGATCCACCGGCGCGCACTCTCGGCGCCGTCGTTCGCCGACGAGGCGTTCCATCGCCCGCCCGCCACGCCGACCGAAACCTGGCTCGCAGCGCTCTGGACCGAATTGCTCGGGCAGGAACGCGTCGGCATCGACAGCGATTTCTTCGTGCTCGGCGGCAACTCGCTGCTTGCCATGCGCCTGCTTGCGCGCGTGCGCGACCGCTGCGGCGTCGCATTGCCGGTGCGGCAGGTATTCGAGACGCCGACGATTGCCGCGCTCGCGACCTGCATCGACATCGTCGTCTGCGCCCGGCGCGAAGCCGCCGCCATCCAGCAGGCCGCGCATGCCGTCGACGACGCGCGCGAAGAGATCGAGCTGTGAGCGCGCTCGACCTGCTGCGCCGCCTCAACGACAGCGACGTGCGCCTGTCGGTGCAGGACGGCCGCCTGCGCGTCAACGCCGGACGCGGCGTGCTCGACGAACCACTGCTTGCCGAGCTGCGTGCGCATCGCGACGCGCTGATCGCGCTGCTCGCCGCGGATGGCGAATCCCCGCCGTCGTTTCCGCGCATCGCGCGCACGCCGGCCATGCCCTGCGCGCCGGCGCAGCGCCCGCTGTGGCTGCAGCAGCAGCTCGCCGGCGCGACGGCCGCCTACAACCTGCCGGTCGCGCTGCGCCTGCGCGGCGCGCTCGACGTCGCCGCGCTGCGCGAAAGCCTCGCGGCGATCGTGCAGCGCCACGAAAGCCTGCGCACGACCTTCGTCGCCGTCGACGGCGAGCCCTGCCAGCGCATCGCCGACAGGCACGACGTCGCGTTGCCGGTCGACGATGTCGATCCCGCGTCGCTGGCTGCGCATCTCGCCGCACAGGGCAGCCGCGTGTTCGACCTCGCCAACGGTCCGCTGTTCGAAGCGCGCCTGCTGCGGCTCGCGGCCGACGAGCACGTGCTGCTGCTCGACATGCATCACCTCGTGTCCGACGGCTGGTCGCTCGGCGTGCTCATGAGCGAACTCGGCCAGGGCTATGCGGCGCGGCGCGACGGCCGTGCGATCGCCGCGGCGCCGCTCGCGCTGCAGTACGCCGACTACGCGGCGTGGCAGCACGCGCGCAGCGGCGGGCCGGAACAGACCGCGCTCGTCGGCTACTGGCGGCGCGCGCTCGACGGCGCGCCGGGCCTGCTCGCGCTGCCGTGCGACCGGCTGCGTCCGGCGCGCCAGTCCTTGCGCGGTGCGGCCGAGCCGCTCGCCGTGCCGGCCGATCTCGTGCGCCGCCTGTCGGAGCTCGCGCGCCGCGAGAACGCGAGCCTGTACATGCTGCTGCTCGCCGCGTTCCAGCTGCTGCTCGCGCGGCTGTCGGCGCAGGACGACATCGTCGTCGGCACGCCGGTCGCGAATCGCCCGCATGCCGCGCTCGAAACGCTGATCGGCTATTTCGTCAACACGGTTCCGCTGCGCATCCGCATCGATGCGCAGACGCCGTTCCGCGCGCTGCTGGGCAGCGTGCGCGACACCGCGCTCGCGGCGTTCGCCCATCAGGAACTGCCGTACGACCAGATCGTCGAGGCGGCGAACCCGGCGCGCAGCACCGCGCATGCGCCGCTGTTCCAGGTCATGTTCGCGCTGCAGAACGCGCCGGCCGAACTGCCGCCGCTGCCCGGCATCGATGCGAGCCTCGTCGCCGCGCCGCGGCGGCATGCGAAGTTCGACCTGTCGCTGAGTCTCGAACAGACCGAGGCCGGTCTCGCCGGCGAACTGGACTACGCGACCGACCTGTTCGACGCGGCGACGATCCGCGCATGGCTCGGCGACTACGGAACGCTGCTCGACGACATCGCCGCGCGGCCCGATGCGGCCGTCGCGGACCTCGGTCACGGCGACGCCGACGAACGCGCGCGCCGCGTCGCGCGATCGTGCGGCGAACCGGTCGCATCTGACCCGTACGAATTCGCGCCGCTTGCAGTCGCCCGGCAGGCACGCGAACGGCCGCACGCGCCCGCCGTCGATGCGCCGGATGCCCGGCTCGACTACGCAACGCTGGCCGCGCGCGCCGGACGGCTCGCCGAGCAGCTGCGCGCACGCGGCATCGGTGCCGAAAGCCGCGTCGGCATCTGCCTGCCGCGCTCGGCCGACTTCGCCGTCGCCGCACTCGCGGTCTGGAACGCGGGCGCTGCTTTCGTCGCGCTCGATACGCACTACCCGCCGGCGCGCCTGCGCTACGTGGCCGCCGACGCGGATCTCGCCGGCGTGCTCGTCAACGCGGCGACGCAGACGCTCGGCGAATCGCTGCAGCGGCCGTTGCTGCGCGTCGACGAACTGTGCCAACTGTCCGAGCTTCCGGCGGCGGTACCGGAGCCGCGTCTGCATCCCGTGCAGCTCGCCTACATCGTCTACACCTCGGGATCGACCGGCGAACCCAAGGGCGCGATGGTCGGCCACGGCGCGCTGCACAACATGCTGCTGTGGTACCGGGGCATGACCGGCATCGCGGCGTCGGATCGCTCCAGCCTGCTCGCGCAGCTCGGCTTCGACGGCAGCCTCATGGATATCTGGGGCTGCCTCACGGCCGGCGCCTGCCTGTGCATTCCCGACGAGGCCGCGCGCGAGCGGCCGCCGCGGCTTGCTGCGTGGCTGCAGTCGCAGCGCATCAGCATCGCCTACGTGCCGACGCCGCTGGCCGAGGCCTTGCTCGCGCCCGGCATCGAAACGCCGACGCACTTGCGTCAACTGCTGACCGGCGGCGAACAGCTCAAGCGGCGTGCGCCGGCCGACGCCGGCTTCGTGCTGCAGAACGCCTACGGGCCCAGCGAAGCGGCCGTCGTCACGCTGGCCGGCGCGGTCGCGCCGGCCCCGGCACCGATCACGATCGGCCGGCCGATCGCGAACACGCGCGCCTACGTGCTCGATGCGAAGCTGCGCCCCGTCGCCGACGGCGTCGCCGGCGAGCTGTTTCTCGCCGGGCCCAGCGTCGGCCGCGGCTACTGCGGCCGGGCCGCGCTGACGGCGGAACGCTTCCTGCCCGATCCGTTCGCCGTGGACGCGGGCGCGCGCATGTACCGCACCGGCGACCGCGTGCGCCGTCTCGCGAGCGGCGACTACGAATTCCTCGGCCGCGTCGACCGCCAGATCAAGCTGCGCGGCTTCCGCATCGAACCCGGCGAGATCGAGGCCGCGCTGTGCCGCATCGACGGCGTGCGCGCGGCCGCCGTCGAGCTGCGCGAGACGCCGAACGGCGACGCCGCGCTCGTGGCTTATGTCGTAGCGGCGTCCGGCGACGTCAGGACCGACGCATTGCGCGACGCGCTGCGCCGGACCCTGCCGCCGTTCCAGCTGCCCTCGGCCTGGGTGCGGCTCGACGCGCTGCCGCTCGCGCCAGGGGGCAAGGTCGACCGGCGCGCGTTGCCCCCACCGGTCTGGACCGCCGACGAGCGCCCGAACGTCGCGCCGCGCGATGCGCTCGAGCGCGACATCGCCGCGCTCTACGCCGAGGTGCTCGGTGTCGATCGGGTTGGCGCGCACGACGACTTCTTCGCGCTCGGCGGGCATTCGCTCGCGGCGATGCGCCTGCTCGCGCGCGTGCAGGCGCAGTTCGGCGTCGAGCTGCCGCTGTCGGCGATCTTCGAAGCGCCCGGCGTCGCCGCGCTCGCCGACATGCTGCGTCCGCTGCGTGCCGGCGGCGCGCCGGCCGACACGATTCCCGCGGTCGCGCGCGACGCGGCGCTGCCGCTGTCGTTCGCGCAGCAGCGCCTGTGGTTTCTCGCGCAGCTCGAACCGGGCAGCACGGCCTATCACATGCCGCTCGTCGTGCGCCTGCGCGGCGCGCTCGACACCGCCGCGCTGACGGCGGCGTTCGACGTCGTCGCGCAGCGCCACGAAAGCCTGCGCACGCGCTTCGTCGAACGCGACGGCGTCGCGATGCAATGCTTCGACCGCCCGCTCGCTCCGCTCGCCGCCGATGCCATCGCAGCGAATGCGCTCGACGCGACCGTTGCCGCGTTCCTCGCGCAGCCGTTCGATCTGCATACCGACGCACTGCTGCGTGCGCGCCTGCTGCGCATCGACGACGGCAGCCATGTGCTGGCCGTCGTCGTGCATCACATCATTGCCGACGGCGCGTCGATCGCACTGTTCGCGCGCGAACTCGCCCAGGCCTATCGCGCGCGCGCGACCGGCTCCGCGCCCGCGCTGCCGCCGCTGCCGCTGCACTACGGCGACTACGCCGCGTGGCAGCACGCACGCGCCGGCGACGCCGCGGCGCACGATCAACTGGCCTGGTGGACGCATCAGCTCGCCGACGCGCCCGCCGCGCTCGATCTGCCGCTCGACCGGCCGCGTCGCGACGCGGCGCCGGCCGTCGCGGCCGTCATCACGCGGTCGCTCGACGCGGTGCTCGTGGTGCGCCTGCGCGCGCTGGCGCAGCAGCACGGCGCGACCGTCTTCATGACCCTGCTCGCCGCGTTCAAACTGCAGCTCGCGCGACTCAGCGGTCAGGCCGACGTCTGTGTCGGCACGCCGATGTCCGAGCGTCGCCGCGCCGGGCTCGAACACGTATTCGGCCTGTTCCTCGGCACGCTCGCGCTGCGCACGCGGCTGCCGGACGACGCGACGTTCGCGGGCCTGCTCGCACAGGTGCGCCGGACCGCGCTCGACGCCTACGCGCACCAGGACGTGCCGTTCGAGCGCATCGTCGATGCGCTGCGCATCGAGCGCGACCTGAGCCGCCATCCGCTGTTCCAGGTCTTCTTCAACATGCCGGGCCGCGATGCCGCGCTGTCGCTGCCGGGCATCGCGATCGAGACCGTCGCCGTGCCGCCGCAGCCGGCGAAATTCGATCTGACGCTCTACGCCTACGAACACGACGCGCGCATCGATCTGCAATTGCACTACGACGCGCGCCTGTTCGACGCGGCGCGTGCGGAAGATCTGCTCGACCAGCTATGCGGTCTGCTCGCACAGGTCGTCGCCGATCCCAGGCAGCGCGTCGCCGCGTACAGCCTCCGCACCGCGCGTGCCGCACGCGTGCTGCCCGACCCGGCGCTGCCGCTCGCGCGCGGCTGGAACGGATCGCTCGCCGAACGCTTTCGCGCCGCAGCGCTCGCGCATCCGGAACGTTGCGCGGTCAGCGACGCGCGCCGGCAGTTCACGTATCGCGAACTCGACCGCGCGAGCGACCGCGTCGGCGCGCTGCTGCGATCGCGCGGCGTCGGCGTCGGCGACGTCGTCGCGCTGCACGCGACGCGCTGCGGCGAACTCGCCGTCGCGCTGCTCGCCGTCATCAAGTGCGGTGCCGCGTTCATGATCCTCGATGCGGCCTATCCCGACGCGCGCCTGCTCGCCTGCGTCGAGGCGGCGCCGCCGGTTGCCTGGATCGCCGTCGGCGGCGCGCAGGTGCGCGACGCGCAACTGGCCGCGGCGCTGGCCGGCCTGCGCTGGCGCGGCACGCTCGCCGATGCGGAGCGCGACACGGCGGACTGGTCCGATGCCGCGTTGCCGCTGCCCGGGATCGACGCCGATTCGCTGTCGCACATCGCCTTCACGTCGGGCTCGACCGGCCGGCCCAAGGCCGTAGCCGGCCGGCACGGTCCGTTCACGCAGTTCCTGCCGTGGCTGCAGCAGCGCTTCGGCCTGACCGCCGAGGATCGCTACAGCGTGCTGTCGGGCCTGTCGCACGATCCGCTGCAGCGCGATCTGCTGCTGCCGTTGACGACCGGCGCGACCGCCTGCGTGCCGGATGCCGAACAACTCGCTCCGGGCGAACTCGCACGCTGGATGCGCGCGCAGCGCATCACCGTGGCCAACCTGACGCCGGCCATGGCCGGTATCGTCGCCGACTCCGGTGCGTCCGATGCGGTTCTGCCCGACCTGCGCCGAGCCTTCGTCGTCGGCGATGCATTCCCGCGCGCCGACGCGCAGCATTTCGCGCAGCGTTGTCCACACTGCGAAATAGTTTCCTTCTACGGAGCCACCGAAACGCAGTGGGCGCTCGGCCATCAGGTCGCAGACACCTCGCCCGAGGCGCCCGCGACGGTGCCGCTCGGCCGCGGCTTTCCGGGCGTGCAGCTGCTGCTGCTCAATGCGGCCGACCAGCCTGCCGGCATCGGCGAAGTCGCCGAGGTCTGCATCCGCAGCGCGCACATCGCGCGCGGCTATCTCGACGCCGCCGGCGGCGGCGCGGCGCGCTTCGGCGCGAATCCGGTCACCGGCGACGCGCAGGATCGCATCTATCGCACCGGCGACCTCGGCCGCTACGCGCCCGACGGCAGCGTGCACGGGCTCGGCCGCGCCGATCGGCAGGTCAGCCTGCGCGGCGTGCGCATCGAGCCCGGCGACGTCGAAGCCGCGCTGCGCCGTCTGCCGGCGGTGCGCCAGGCCAGCGTGCTGCACGTGCCCGGCGCATCCGACGCGGGCACGGCGTCGAACGCGCGGCTCGCCGGTTTCGTCGTGACCGACGACGGCGCGATCCCGTCCGATTGGCGCGCGACGTTGCGGCAGTGGCTGCCCGACGCGCTGATTCCGTCGACGCTGACTGCGCTCGGTCGACTTCCGCTGACGCCGAACGGCAAGCTCGATCGCGCCGCGCTGCTTGCGACCGAGCGCGCGCAGGCCGCGGCGCAGACCGCGCGCGTCGCGCCGTCGACGCCGACCGAGCATCGCATCGCCGCCATTTTCGGCGCCGTGCTCGGTATCGAGGCGATCGACGCCGACGCCGACTTCTTCGCGATCGGCGGCAGCTCGCTCAGCGCGATGCGCGTGATCGCGCGGCTGCGCGAATTCGCCGGTCGCGCGGTTCCTCTGCGGCAACTGTTCGATACGACGAGCGTCGCCGCGCTCGCGCGCTGGCTCGATGCGAATGCGGGTATCGACGACGCGCAGGACGTGGACACCGCTCTGCCGGCAACCCCGGCAACCGACGACGCGCCGCTGTCGCCCGCGCAGCAGCGCCTGTGGTTCCTGCAGCAGCTCGATCGCGACTCCGCCGCGTACAACATGCTGCTCGCAGTGAGACTGACGGGCAGGCTCGACATCGTCGCGCTGCAGGCGGCGTTCGCGGACCTGCAGGCGCGCCATGAAAGTCTGCGCACGGTGTTCCGCGAGCAGGACGGCCGCGTGCGCCAGCACGTGCTGCCGGCGCCGGACACGTTCGCGCTCGCGCGCGAACGCAGCGATGCCGACGCGTTCGCGGCGCGCCTGCAGGCATTCGCCGCGCAGCCGTTCGACCTGGCCGAGCCGCCGTTGCGCGCCTGTCTCTATGCACTCGCTCCGGACGAGCACGCGCTCGCGCTGTCGCTGCATCACATCGTCAGCGACGGCTGGTCGATGGGCGTGCTCGTGCGCGAACTCGCGGCCTGCTATGCGGCGCGCCGCGCCGGCCATCGCGCGACACTGCCACCGGTCGCGTGCCGTTACGTCGACTACAGCCGGCGGCTGCACGACCGACGCCGACCGGACGACCGCGAGTCCGCGTTCTGGCGCGATCACCTGCGCGACCAGCCGCCGCTGCTGCCGCTGCCGACCGACCGGCCGCGGCCGGCGCAGCAGCGCCTGTGGTTCCTGCAGCAGCTCGATC
>NZ_DATIGT010000297.1:0-11825 GCF_035481375.1 Tahibacter sp. | reverse complement strand
CGCTGGGCGCCCGCCAGATCGGAAAGCCGATGGGGGCGGCTTTCCTACGGGGTGGATGCGGTAGGAGATCCGCTTCCGGTTTCTAAGATGCGCGCGGCCGGCCTACGGTTGCAGTGCCGATTGATGCGAATGTGCGCTTTTGGCGGGAACTCGGAATCCGGGGGCGTCGCTCGACGCTCTAGCCCGCTCCCCGAGCTGGCTTGGGGAAGCGGATCGGGTGAGGGAGGACATTTCCGAACCCGCGGCATCGGGTTTTCGCGAACCCAAGCTCCTGCGATTCCCGATTCCGGCTTCTCACTGCGGCAGCCGCTGCAGACTCTCATCGAGGCTCTGACGCAGGGTGGCGATCGACTTCGTGACGTCGGCGGGCTTCATGTCGTAGCGCGCGATGCGGTGGTAGGCGAACTGGCGCACGGCCGGGTTTTCGGTCCGCGTCAGCACGTCGCGATACATCGCCGGGATTTCCTGCGCGCGGCCGTCGATCAGATACAGCCGTTCGAGTTCGTGCAGATTGCGCACGGTCTGGAACGCGGGGCTGTTGCGCAGTGCGGCGAGGCGCTCGCCACGGCCTTTGCGCCAGCCTTGCGGCGCCGCGTCCGCGGCAGTCGTGGACGGTGTCGTTGCGGTAGCCGGTGTTGCGGCTCGCGCGGTCGTCGAGTGGGCGGCGACGGCCGCGATTGCAAGGACGGTGCTGCAGGCGGCGGCAAGGATCAGGCGTTTCATGGCGGTTCTCCGGGGTTGGTGCACGGAAAAACGCCCTGGGCCGCCCGCGGTTGACGCTTGGACGCGCCGCGGTGGACGCAGTATCGTCGCGGTTGCGCCGCGTTCAGCGCGGCCGACACGCAGGCCATCAGGAGCGTTGCGGCATGTCCCGGTCTTTCGCCAGTTTCCGCGAGTTCTACCCGTTCTATCTCGGCGAGCACAGCAATACCGTCTGCCGGAGGCTGCACTACCTCGGCAGTTCGCTCGCGCTGGTCTGCCTCGCGACCGCCGTCGTCACCGGCAACGCCTGGTGGGCGCTCGGCGCGCTGTTCTGCGGCTACGGCTTCGCCTGGGTCGGGCACTTCTTCTTCGAGAAGAACCGGCCGGCGACGTTCTCGCATCCGCTGTACAGCTTCGCCGGCGACTGGGTGATGCTGCGCGACATGCTGATCGGGCGGATCCGTTTCTGAATTTGTCGGTTAATCCAGAAAGATAAAAAACGACGCGGCGACGATCAGGCCGAAGCCGACGAGGTGGTTCCACTTCACCGGCGCGTCGAGATACAGCACCGAGAACGCGACGAACACGACGAGCGTGATGATTTCCTGCAGCGTCTTGAGCTGCGCCGGATTGAACACGCCGATGCCGTAGCGGTTCGCCGGCACCTGCAGGCAGTATTCGAAGAACGCGATGCCCCAGCTCACGAAAATCACGAGCCACAGCGGGCGGTCGGTGTATTTGAGATGGCCGTACCAGGCGAACGTCATGAACACGTTCGAGGCCAGCAGCAGGAGGATCGGGGTCAGGTAGGCGCTCATGCGCCGAATGCTAGCGCGCCGCGCGTCATTCCTGTTCGATGAAGCGCGATTCGTAGAGCACCGCGGAGATGCGTTCCTCCTGGCCGGGCATGAACTCGAGGCCGAGGTCGTCGTGCCCGACGCGCACGACGCGCACGCGCATGCCGATCACGGTTTCCTGGTCGAAGATCAGGAACAGCTGGCACTCGGTCGCGATCGGCAGATTCCAGTTGCGCGGCAGCGCGACGCGCGCGCCGCCCTGGGACAGGTCCTTGACCTCGCTGAGATAGCCCTGATCGTCGAGCACGAGCATCGCGGCGGAGAACACCGACAGGCGGGGGTGACGGCGTTTTTCGGCGTAGCTCATGCGGCCTCCTTGGCCCGGGGTCGTGCAGTTGAACAGCGCGCGCCGTCAGGCGCACGCCGGATCGACGATAGAAGCCCGAGCCGCCCTTGGCAAGCCGAACGACCTACAATCGGGCTCCTTTTGAGCGAGGCATCACATGCGCACCTTTCTTCGCGCCATCGTCGCGGCGGCCCTTGTTGCCGGTGCCGGCGCCGCCGCAGCCGGCGGCTACGTGCTGACCGTCGACGGCAAGACCTCCGAACTCGATCTGGACAAGGACACGGCCGTCGTCGTCGACGGCAAGACGGTCACGGTGAAACTGCAGCGCAAGGAACAGCAGGTGTTCCGCGACCGCGGACTGAGTTTCGAGCATCCCGCGATCGTGCAGCCCTCGACGACCGACATCAGCAAGGGCGTGCGCCAGGTCATGCTCGTGTCGGCCAACGGCAACGGCGTGATCCTGCAGCGCTACGACGGCATCGACCCGACCGCGCTCGTCGATCTGATGGTGAAGGAGATGACCGACGAGGAAGTCGCTGCCGGCTATCAGCGCACGATCGAGGCGGCGACGCGCAAGCTGCCGGACGGCCGCGATCTCGCCGGCAAGTACGCGCGCACGCAGTCCAAGGACGAATCCTGGGACCGCTACGTCTACGCGCTGGCCGACGGCCGCGGCGGCGGCTATCTGCTCGTCACGATGATGGAGGAAGACCGGGCCGCGGCCGATGTCGCGATGCTCGACCGCTTCTGGAAGACGCTGAAACTCGATTGACGCGCGTCACGCCGCGGCCGGCAGCGGCGCGGCGCAACGGCGCAGCGGCTGCAGGCGGCCGTGGGTCAGGCTGCGCCCGCGGCGATTCGGCCGGTCCGCCGAAGGCATCAGCGAATGCGGCGAGAAGCCGCGCAGGTTCGCGGGCATCACGCCGGACGGCGCGAGACCGCCGCCTGCGGCCGGGCTCGCTTCGGCCGCCGCGCCCGGTATTTGCGGAACTGCGGCATTCGCCGCATCCGCGCGGCGCCTGCGGCATCGCCGCCGCCACTGTGGAACTATGAGCAAAGCTGTACAAAGTTTTTTTTACGATGCTAGACTGCCGGCGCACCTGTTCCGAGCAATCTGGCCGTCCGACCCGTCGCCCCGGCATAGCGGCCGCGGCGAACTGCGCGGCAGTTTTCGCGCCGCCGGCGTCTGTCTGCCTCGACTTCAGGGGATGCGGATGAGGACGCGCAGAATCGCTGTCGCCGGTCTTGCCGACGACGCGAGCCAGGCTTTCCGGTCGATGCTGAAGATCCTCGACGGACGCGGTGGTCTGAGCTGGGCGCTCGCGCCGCCGGACCAGGCCGACGTTCTCATCGCCGGCACGCACGGCGACGATCTCGTCGCGCGGCACTGGGCCAAGACCGACAAGCCGCTGATCGCGGTCTACGAAGCAAGCGCGGCCCGTCCTCTGACGCCGTACACGCTGCATCATCCGTTCCGCGTCATGCAGCTGCTCGGCGTGCTCGAGGACGTCGACCAAGCGCTCGGCGACACGCTCCACGATGCGGCGCGGACGCCGCGCGCCGAATCAATCCGGATCGGATCCGCCGGCATCGATTTCGCCGAGTCGCTGCGCCTGCTCGCGCGCAGCAGCGCCGGCGGCAATCTGCATGCGGCCGGCGACGCCGCGACGCGCGTCTACGTGCGCGACGATCTGTCGGTCTACTACGCCGGCGCGGAAACCGCACGGCGGCTCACGCGCGAAGCGCTGCCGCTCGCGGCGCTGCGGCTGACCGCGGACACGCCGCCGCCGGGCTTCGTCTGCCGGCCCGTGCTCGAACTCGCCTGGTTCACGGGCTGGCATGCCGCCGACACGCTGGCGCCCTGGGTCGACCGCGGCGCGACGCACCGCCTGCGCCGCTGGCCGGATTTCGGCCTGCTGCGCGGCACGCGCAACCAGCTCGCGCTCGCCGCACTGCTGACGCATGCGAGCTACAGCCGCGCGCGGCTCGTCGAGGTGTCGCGTCAGCCCGCGGCGAACGTCGATCGCTTCCTCAACGCCTGCGCGCTGTCGGGCGTGCTCGCGTCGACCGGCGACGCGGCGCGCGGTGCGGAAGGCGCCGGTGCCTTCATCGCGAATTCGGCCGCGCGCTTCGGCGGGCTGATACGCGGGCTGCGCGCGCGCCTGGGCCTGACGACCTGACCGCATGAGCGAGCACGAATTCAAGATCGTGTTCACCGGGCCGATGGGCGCGGGAAAGACCACGGCGATCGCGGCGATCAGCGACGAGCCGCCGGTGTCGACGGACGTCGTCAATACCGACCGCGCCGCGTTCGACAAGCCGGAAACCACGGCCGGACTCGACTACGGCCGCATCGCGCTCGACGGCGGCGCATCGGTGCGGCTCTACGGCACGCCGGGGCAACTGCGCTATCGCTTTCTCTGGGACATCCTCGGCAGCAACGCGGCCGGCGTCATCGTGCTGATCGACGCGGCGCAGGCCGATGCGCTCGTGCAGCTCGATGCGTTCGTCGACGCGTTCGGCGGCGGCCGGCGCGCACCGATCGTCGTCGGCATCGGTCGCAGCGGCCAGTCCGGCGCGCTGCCGCTCGACGCGTTCGCGCAACGGCTCGAAAGCCATGGCCTGACCCTGCCGGTGTTCGGTGTCGATGTGCGCCGTCGCGACGACGTGCTGCTGCTCGTCGACACGCTGCTCTGCCTGCTCGAACTCGACGACGCGTCCCGGAGAACCGCATGAGTGCCGTACCGCGATTCGGTCGCGTCGCCACCGGTGTGGCGCAGAAGCACCTGGAATCCTTCGCGCAGATGACGCCCGGCGTCATGTCGGCGGTGCTGCTCAGCGCCGACGGCTTCGAGGTCGCCTCGCTCCAGGTCGGCCGCGGCGGCGCGGCGCGGCTCGCTGCGATGGGTTCGTCGCTGTCGGCGATCGGCTCGGCGATCGCGAAGGAAGCCGGCATCGTCGAGTGCAGCCGCATGATCATCGAATCCGACAGCGGCACCGTCGTCATCATGAACATTCCCGACGCGCGTCCGCCGCTTTCGCTCGCCATCGTCGCTGGCGACGGCGGCGTGCTCGGCCAGCTGCTCTGGGCCGCGAAGAACTGCTGCATCGCGATCGCGCGGGCGTTTCGCGAGTAGGTCGCCGGCAAGGCCCAGCACCGTGCCTGCCGGCGCGTGATCTCATCGGTGCGCCGTAACCAAGGAGAGTCACCGTGGCGAACATCAACGACAGCCTCGCTTCCCTGATGCAGACCGACGGCGCGCTGTGCGCGGCGCTCGTCGACGCGAACAGCGGCATGAGTCTCGGCAAGATCGGCACCGGCGTGGACCTCGACCTCGCCGCGGCGGGCAATACCGAAGTCGTGCGCGCGAAGATGAAAACGATGAAGAGCCTCGGCCTCAACGACGCGATCGAGGACATCCTGATCACGCTCGGCAAGCAGTACCACATCATCCGGCCGGTCGTTTCGAAAGCCGGACTGTTCCTGTATCTCGTGCTCGACAAGAACCGTTCGAACCTCGCGCTCGCGCGCCGCAACTGCCAGGATGTCGAGCAGTCGCTGACGATGTAGCGGGGTGCATGGCGCCGCACGGCGACATGCCGGTGCCATTGCCGGAGCGGTCGCGTACGGTCTTCGCGAACGAGTCGATGCCGTCGCGGTCGCGCTGGCCGTTTCCGTACGGATTGCGGCGCAGCTCGGCATTTGCGCAAAATCCCTCCGCATTTCATCGAGGGGGATTCCATGCGCTATCGTCGTTTCGCTGCGGCTCTCGCCGCGGCGCTGCTTTGTGTCGGTTCCACTGCCGCGGTCGCGGCGAAGCCGCCGGCGACGGCGAAGCAGGCGGCGGACGCCTGGAAGAGCGAAGGTCTGCAGCCGGTCCGCGCGGCGGCGCTCGATCTGACCTACGTGCGCAAGGACGCGCGCCTGAACGGCTATCGGCGCGTGCTGCTGAAGTCCGTCAGCGTGACGCCGGATTCCGGTTGGCGGCGCAACGCCTCGATGAGCGCGTCGAATTCGGCGCTGAACATCAAGCCGGTTCTGGCCGAGGTCGAGACCATGGTTCGTGAAGAAACCGTGCGCGCACTGCAGGCCGGCGGCTACGCGCTGGCGGATGCACCGGGCGAGGACGTGGCCGAACTCGAGGTGTCGATCGTGAACCTTTATCTGATCGCGGTCGACGGCGGCATGAGCAGCAATCAGACCGTGTCGACGTCGCTCGGCAAACTCGCCCTCGTCGCGGCCATCCGAGATTCCGCCAGCGGTGATCTGGTGCTGCGTGCCTTCGATCAGGAAACCGGGCCCGAGCCGAAGGAGTTGCCGCGCAAGGCCGCCGACGAGGCCAAGGCCTGGGTGCGTCAGGTCGTCGCGGGCTGGGGCGACACGTTGAAGAGCGGTCTCGATATTTCAACAGGAAAGGCATCGTTGCGCTGACGGCATCGTCGACGAAGGGCCGGACTTGCTCCGGCCTTTTTCGTGCGTGCCGTCTCACCGCCGCCTGTGGTTCACGGCCACGCCGGTTCGTCGAGCGGTCCCTGTCCGACGACGCGCGTCTCGCCGAATTCGCGCGCAAGTTCGATCGCAACGAGGTTGGCTGCATCCTCGATCGCCGCGACGAGTTTCGGTGCGTGACTGATGACCCAGACTTGGCTGTGCTTTGACGCCGCGACGATCTGGCGCGCGAGCGGTTTGAGCAGATCGGGATGCAGGCTCTGCTCGGGTTCGTTGAGCACGAGCAGCTGCGGCGGGCGCGGGCTCATGAGCGCGGCGAGCAGGCACAGGTAGCGCAGCGTGCCGTCGGAAAGCTCCGTCGCATGCAGCGGCCGCAGCAGGCCCTCGACGTCGAGCCCGACTTCAAGCCGCGCGTCGTCGCCGAGGATCGCGATGCGCGAACCCGGAAACGCGTCGTCGACCGCGGTGTGCAGCGCGCCGGCATCGCCGATCTCGATGATGGTCTGCAGCGCGGCGGCGAGGTCGCGGCCGTCGTCGGCGAGCACCGGTGTCCGCACGCTGGTCCGCGGCTGGCGCAGCGGACTGTCGGCGTCGGTGCGGAATCCGTCGTAGAAGCGCCAGCTGCGCAGTCGTTCGCGCAGCGCGAAGACTTCCGGGAAACGCTGCGGCTCGGCGAGTTCCGACAGCACCGAGCGCGCCGCATCGACGCGAAAGCCCAGGCGCTGCCAGTTGCCGTCGGCGCCGCGCAGCTGGGTTGCGGCGCCTTCGCGTTCGAGCCAGGTGTTGCCCTTGCGCTGCGGCGGCGCCTGCCAGACGTACTCGGCCTTGACCTCGGGGTCGAGGTTGAAGCGCGACTCGCCGCCGGGCGGCAGGCCGAGTTCGATGCGATAGGCGACATCGTCCGAGGCGAAGCCGAACGTGATGCGCAGCGCTTCATGCCGGCGCGTGCCCTGGATCGCGACGCCGCGCTTGCGCTGGCTGCGCGTGTCCGCCGGACCGGCCCACTGCAGCGACGGAATCCCACCCTCGTTCGCGATTGCCTCGGCGAGCCGCCCGTTCGCCGCGACCTGCAGCAGCCGCAGTGCGCGATACAGATTCGACTTGCCGCTGCCGTTCGCGCCGGTGACCAGCGTCAACGGTTCGAGCTTCAGTTTCAGATCACGCAGCGAGCGGTAGTTGGCGACGGCGAAGGTATGCAGCATGCGGGTGTCGCTCCGGTGGCGCGCGAGAAGGACGACGGTTCATGTGCCTGCGCGACCTGAGGAGCGAGTGTAGAGGAGTGGGTGGAAACGCGGGACGCGGGGCGGCTTTCTTCGTTTCTCGATTCTTCTGCGCCCCGATCGTGATCGGAGGGCGCTCTGCGTCGCCTTGCGGAACCCGTCGCGGCGGCCGATGTCCGAACGCGCGAACCACTCGGAGAGAACCCGCATGCGACCGCGAGCCGAGCGCCGACTGCTGCTGCCCTACTGACGTGGTCGTGGGCAGTGCGGGAATTCATCGGGGCATCCACGCTGCGCCAGAACAGCGGTGTCGCGGTTCGTTCTCCCGCATCACAGCCGGTTCGCATTGTCCACAAACGAAAAAGGCCCGCGCTGCGGGCGCGGGCCTTTTTCCCGAACGCGTTGCCGCAGGACTTACTTCGCCGCCATCAGCGCCAGCGTCATGTCGAGCATGCGGTTGGAGAAGCCCCACTCGTTGTCGTACCACGAGCAGACCTTCACGAGCGTGCCGCCCATGACCTTGGTCAGCGTCGCGTCGTAGACCGACGAGCGCGCGTCGTGGTTGAAGTCGACCGACACGAGCGGCGCCTTGTTGAAGCCGAGGATGCCCTTGAGCGCGCCTTCCGAGGCTTCCTTGATCACCTGGTCGATTTCCGCGTTGGTCGTCGCGCGCTTGGCGACGAACGACAGGTCGACGACCGAGACGTTGATCGTCGGCACGCGCATCGCGAAGCCGTCGAGCTTGCCGTTGAGTTCCGGCAGGACCAGGCCGACGGCTGCGGCCGCACCGGTCTTGGTCGGGATCTGCGACTGCGTCGCCGAACGCGCGCGGCGCAGGTCGGAGTGATAGACGTCGGTCAGCACCTGGTCGTTGGTGTAGGCGTGGATCGTCGTCATCAGGCCGTGCTCGATGCCGATCTTCTCGTGCAGCACCTTGGCGAGCGGCGCGAGGCAGTTGGTCGTGCACGAGGCGTTGGAAATGACTTCGTGCGAAGCCTTGAGCTGGTCGTGGTTCACGCCGTAGACGAAGGTGCCGTCGACATCGTTGCCGCCCGGCGCGGAAATGATGACTTTCTTCGCGCCGCCGGCGAGGTGGGCGCCGGCCTTGGCCTTGCTCGTGAACAGGCCGGTGCATTCGAGCACGACGTCGACGCCGTGGGCACCCCAGGGCAGCTTGGCCGGATCGCGTTCGGCGAACACCTTGATGCGGTCGCCCTTGACGACGAGCTCGCCGCCGTCGACGTTCACGTCGAACGGGAACTTGCCGTGTGCGGTGTCATAGCGGGTCAGATGCGCATTGGTTTCGGCGTCGCCCAGGTCGTTGATCGCGACGATCTGGATTTCCTGGTTGCGGCCGGCTTCGTACAGCGCACGCAGAACATTGCGGCCGATACGGCCGTAGCCGTTGATGGCAACTTTCACCGCCATGGTGAGGGCTCCTGAAAAAGGGTGGGGATGGGCGAAAAGACACGGGATTGTAGCAATAGGCGGGGAATCGGGAATCGGGAATCGTCATGGCGGCCCTTGGAAAGCCCGCCACCAGCGCAGGCACGGGAGGACGGACCGGGCCGTGTCTTGCCTTGCCCCTGCGATTCCCCATTCCCGGCCTTGCTAACCAAATCCCCGTTCCGCCCATCCATCCGGCCATGACAGTCGACGACGAACGGGTCGCCCGGGCCCGCAATGGAGATCGTGACGCGTTCCGGCGCCTGGTCGAGGGCGAGACGCGGCCGTTGTACGCGGTGGCCGCGCGCATCACGCGCGACGCGGCATTGGCCGAGGACGCCGTGCAGGAAGCGCTGTTCAATGCCTGGCGCCACCTGCGCGACTTCGACGGGCGGGCGAATTTCAAGACCTGGCTGCACCGGATCACCGTCAACGCGGCGCTGGAACAGCTGCGCCGTCGCAGCGGCCGCGAGCAGTTCCTGGCCGACGCGGCCCAGACCGACGATGGCGCCGAGGACTTTCTCGCGGCCCACGCCGACGACCTGCCCGGGCCGGAACAGCTCGCCGGCGGCCGCGAGATCGGGCTCAAGGTCCAGGCCCAGCTCGACCGTATGACTCACCTGGAACGCAGCGCCTTCGTGCTGCGGCATCACGAAGGCCAGTCGCTGGAGGAGATCTGCGGCGTGCTGGCGATCAATGTCTCGGCCTGCAAGCAGGCCATATTCCGTGCCGTGCGCAAGCTGCGCGGCGCGCTGGAACCGCTGAGGTAAGCGATGGACGCGATCCGCGATACCGACCTGATCCTGTATCACTACCGCGACGGACTGAGCGCCGACGAGCTCGCCGCGATCGGGCACGCGCTGTCCGCTTCGGCGGCGCTGCGCGCGCGCTACGCCGCACTGCAGGCGACCCTGCTGGCCGCCGACGCCGTGCCCGTGCCGGCCGCCGATACCGAATTCGAGCGGCGCATCTGGCAACGCTGGGAAGCGCAGACCGAGGCGGGGCCGTCCGACCGGCGTCACGCGATCGAGCCGCGCACCGATCGCCGGCCGCGTCACCGCGCCGGTACGCGAGCGCTGCTGCGCGTCGTCGGCGGCGCGCTCGCGCTGGTCGCGGCGCTCGGCGTGGGGTTCCTGCTCGGACGCCAGCCTGCCGGGCCGATGCTCACGGCCGGCACCGGCACGGGTTCGCCGCCCGCCACCACGCAGCGCGACATCGCGACGCGCGTGCTCGATGCCTATGTCGTCGCGCACCTGCGCGAAACCGAAGGCGTCGTGCTGACCGCGGTCAACAGCGACAACGCCGCGCTGCTCGCCGGCAATCGCGAACTCGCCGCGGGTCTGCTCGAATCCAATCGCCTGTATGCGCAGGCCGCGACGCGCGCGGGCAACGCGCGGCTCGCCAATTTCCTGCAGCAGCTCGAACCGTTGTTGATCGAGCTGGCTAACCCGGCGCCGACTGACGCCATCCAAGGTTCCGACGGCTTGCGCGACTACGTCGACAAGACCGATCTGCTGTTCCAGCTGCGCGCCACGCAGGCGCGCATCGAGCCGCAGCGTCCGACCTCGATCTGATGGAGCTCATGATGAACAAAACTGTACTTTGTAGCGTGCTCGGCCTGCTGCTGGCCGCCGCCGCGCTGCCTGTGGCCGCGGTTCCGGCCGATGCCGACATGAACACCGCCGACAAGGAGCTGAACCAGCTCTACCGCCAGGGCCAGGAACTGATGGCCAAGTCCGACTGGCACGAGGCGCTGGACCAGTTCAAGCGACTCGAGCAGCGCATGGTCGAGCGCGGCGAATCCAACGTCGACACGGCAGTCTTCTGGCAGGCCTACGTGCTTGTGCAGGCCAGGCAGCCGGCCGACGCGCGCCGCATGGTCGAGCGCCTGCGCAAGAATTTCCCGCAGAGCCGCTGGATCGCCGAAGCCGAAACCCTGCTGCGCCAGAACGACGGCGACGCGGCCAAGTCCGGCGGCGGCGACGGCGACCTCGCCGAGATCGCGGTGGAAGGTCTCATGAACGCGCCGCCGGAGCGCGCGCTGCCGCTGCTGAAGAAGGTGCTGCGCGGCCAGCATCCGGAGAAGGTCAAGCGGCGCGCGCTGTTCGTACTGAGCCAGCTCGATTCGGGCGAGGCGCTGTCCGAACTCGCCGGCATCGCGCGCACCGGCGATCCGGCGCTGCGCGGCGAGGCGATCCGCATGCTCGGCATTAGCGGCGACGACAAGGCGCTCGCCGAGCTCGCGACGCTGTACAAGGGAGCTGCGCCCGCCGACCGGCGAGAAGTGCTGCAGGCGTGGATGATCGCCGACCGGAAAGATCTCGTGTTCGGCGCCGCGCGCGACGAAACCGATACCAAGTTGCGCCGGGAAGCGATCCAGCTGCTCGGCGCGATGGAAGCGACCGACGAACTCAAGCAGCTGCTGCCGAGCGTCAACGAGCCCGAGCTGCAGAGCCAGATCGTGCAGTCGCTCGGCGTGGCCGAGGACGTCGATGCGCTGGTGCAGATCGCCGGCACGCATGCCAGCGAATCGGTGCGGCTCGAAGCCTATCGCGCGATCGGCGTGGCCGGCGGCGAAGAGGCCAGCACGGCGCTGATCGGCCTGTATCCGAAGGCGGCGAGCGCGGCGCAGCGCGACGCGATCCTGCAGGGGCTGCTGATCGCCGACGACGAGAAGGCGATGACGAAGCTGTACAAGAGTGCAAAAAGCAAGGAAGAGAAACAGCAGATCCTGCGCATGCTGACCGCCATGGGCGACGACGCCGCACTCGAGATCATCGAGCAGGAACTGCAGTAGCCGAGCGGGCCGGCCGGCCCGCCGCGTCATCCGACACCGAGATCAAACGCGCCGCGCGACGGCGCGG
>NZ_DATIGT010000296.1:0-19496 GCF_035481375.1 Tahibacter sp. | reverse complement strand
AAGCCGCGCCGCGCGCCGGCGGCGGCCGCGGCGCGCAAGCCGGCGAAGGGCTCCGCGAAGAAGGCGCCGAAAACCGCGCCGGCCGCATCGCCGGCGGCGCCGGCCTTCCGGCGCGCGCGAGCGAACCGCGTCATCGACGCGCTGCAGCAGCTTCCGCGGCGGCGCACCGGACGCGACCCGCATGAAGACTGAGTTGCCGAGCCGCTGGCGTTCCTCGCAACCGGCGCTGCGTGCGGTCCAGGTCGCGTTCGACGTTTCCGAAGCGGTGCTGCAGGCGATCCGCGCCGCGGCGTTCGAGGCGAACCTGTCGAATTCCGACCAGGTCCGTGTCGTGCTCGGCCTGCCGCTGCTGCGGCAGGCCAAGCGGCCGCGGCTGACGGTGAGTCTCAGCGAAGAGGACTACCGGCTGCTCGGCGAGCGCTACGATCTCGATCCGGGCAACCATCTGGCGATCAAGGAACGCGTCGGCGCCGCGCTCGTGGCCTTCGCGGAAAAGCAGCGCAAATCCCGTAGTGGAAAAAGGAACCCTGCGTCGTGAGCTTTCTACAACTTCTGACGAGCTATCCCGGTCTGCTGCCGAGCATCTTCGTCGGCGTGATGCTCGTGTTCTGGCTGCTGACCATCGCCGGTCTGCTCGACATGGACAGCATCGGTCCGGACTGGCTCGGCGGCAGCGAAGACGCCGACGTCAGCGGCCTGCCCGAGATGCTGGTCGCGCTCGGGCTGGACCGGCTGCCGTTCTCCATCGTCATCAGCGGCGTCGCGTTCTACTGGTGGCTCTTGACGATGCTCGCGGCCGGACTGCTGATGCCGCACGTGCCGCTGCCGCTCTGGGCGTCGGGCACGCTGGTGCTGACGGTGGCGCTGTTCGCCGCGATGCTGCTGGCGTCGGCGTCGCTGCGGCCCCTGAAGCCGCTGTTCGTCGTGAACGACAAGGTCACGCGCGAATCGGCCGTCGGCCGGCGCTGCCGCATCCTGACCCTGAGCGTCGAGGACAATTTCGGCCAGGCCGAGGTCGAGATGGGCGGCGGCACGCGCCTGACCCTGCAGGTCTATGCGGCACAGCCCAACCGGTTGAGCCGCGACTCGCCGGCCGTCGTGCTCGAGTTCGACCCGCGGCGCAAGCGCTATCTCGTCGCCGAATTCGATCCGCCTTGAACGTTCGGAAGCGCCGCGCGCGGCGTTCAGATCATGGCGCGTCCCGGGAAGGACGCGCGGCAAGACCCGCACCGACGCCTCGTGTAGCGCCGGTACGCTGAAACGTAATGCACGTTTCCCCCAATTCTGCGGAGCGTCACCATGGACATCGCCTTCACCACACTGATTGCCGCGGTCGGCATTCTGGTCGTGTTCCTGCTCGGCTTCATGGCCCTCGTGGCCAAGTTCTACCAGAAGGTCGACCAGGGGCGCGCGATGATCGTCAACACGATGCGCGCCGAACCCGACGTGACGTTCACCGGCCGCCTCGTGATTCCGATCCTGCATCGCCGCGAGGTCATGGACATCTCGCTCAAGACGATCGAGATCGAGCGCATGGGCAAGGAGGGCCTGATCTGCAAGGACAACATGCGCGCCGACATCAAGGTCAAGTTCTTCGTGCGCGTCAACAAGACGAGCGAAGACGTGCTGCGCGTGGCGCAGGGCATCGGCTGCGAGCGCGCGAGCAACCAGGCGACGCTCGAAGACCTGTTCAGCGCGAAGTTCTCCGAAGCGCTGAAGACCGTCGGCAAGAACATGGACTTCGTCGACCTGTACGAGGCGCGCGACCGCTTCCGCGACCAGATCGTGCGCCAGATCGGCGATGAACTCTCGGGCTACGTGCTCGAGGACGCGGCCATCGACTATCTCGAGCAGACGCCGCTCGAGAAGCTCGACCCGCACAACATCCTCGACGCGCAGGGCATCCGGAAGATCACCGAGCTGACCGCCGAGCAGGCCATCTTCACGAACGAACTGCGCCGCAACGAAGAGATGCGGATCAAGAAGAAAGACGTCGAGACCGCCGAGGCCGTGCTCGAGCTCGAGCGCCAGAAGGCGCACGCGGAGGCCAACCAGCTGCGCGAGATCGCGATCACGAAGGCGCGCGAGGAAGCCGAGGCCGCCAAGGTCATGGCCGAGGAACGCGCGAAGTCCGAATCGGCGCGCCTGCTCGCCGAGCAGCAGATCCTCGTGCAGACCGAGAACATGAAGCGAGAGGCCGAAGTCGCCGAGAAGAACCGCCAGCGCGCGGTCGCGATCGAGGACGAAAAGGTCACGCGTGCGCGCGAGCTGGAGATGGTCGACCGCGAACGCGAAGTGACGCTGCAGCGCATCGAGAAGGAAAAGGCCGTCGAAGTGCAGAAGAAGGCGATCGCCGACGTGATCCGCGAACGCATCGTCGTCGAGCGCACCGTCGCCGAGCAGGAAGAGGAGATCAAGAACCTGCGCGCGCTGTCGGAAGCCGAGCGCACGAAGAAGTCGACGATCGTGCTGGCCGAGGGCCAGGCCGAAGAGAAGTTCATCACCGACGTGAAGATCGCGCTCGCCGACGAGCAGCGCGCCAAGCACAAGGCGGCCGAGGAACTCACGATGGCCGAGGCACGCCTGGCGATCGCGAGCAAGACGGCCGAGGGCCGCAAGCGCGAAGCCGAGGGCATGGAAGCGATTGCCGCTGCCGACGGACTGGCCGAGGCGCGCGTCGCGCTGGCCCGCGCCGATGCGGCCGAGAAGGAAGGTCTCGTCTCGGCCAAGGTCAAGCTGGCCGATGCCGAAGCGGTCGCGAAGCAGGGCGCGGCGAGTGCCGAAGCGCTGCGCCTGAGGCTCGAAGCCGAAGCGGTCGGCAAGCAGAAGCACGGCGAGGCCGAAGCGCAGGCGATCGCGGCGCGCTTCGCCGCGGAAGCCGGCGGCCTCAAGGACAAGTTCGGTGCGATGCAGGCCATGAGCGCCGACACGCGCGCGCATGAAGAGCACCGCATGCAGCTCGACTATGCGCACACGCAGCGCCTCAGGACGATCGAGGCGAACCAGGCGATCGCGCGCGAGCAGGCCGAGATCCTGTCCAAGGCGCTGTCCGCGTCGAAGATCGAGATCGTCGGCGGCGACGGCGAATACTTCGAGCGCTTCATGCGGAGCCTGAGCCTCGGCAAGGCGATCGACACGACGGTCGACAAGAGCGAACTCCTGAGCCAGGCGCTGGCCGACCACAAGTCCGGCAAGCGCGACCTGATCGCCGACGCGCGCGACCTGATCGCCGCGCTCGGCGGCACCGACTCGGTACGCGATCTGTCGCTCGCCTCGCTCGCGCAGAAGCTCGTGCCGCCGGCGAAGTGAACCGCTCGTAGGTTGGGCCGAGCCGAAGGCGAAGCCCGACGTCGGGATGTACGGCATGCGACGACGCGTCGTGTCGATCGCTTCGTGGTTGTTCGCTGCCGTGCGACCTCGATGCTGGGCTTCGCCTGCGGCTCGGTCCAGCCGACGGTTTCGTTCTCGATGCCGGGGTTGCCAGCGGAGCCCCCCAACGCCAGTTTCGCTTTTCCAAGGGAATGCCATGTCCGATTCCGCCACGTTCGAGCTGTTGCGCAAGCGCCTCGTCGCTGCCGCCGAAACGCTGAGCGCCAAGGCCGAGGCCTTGAACGCGCGGCGCGTCGAGGCCTACGGCCGCGTCGACAGCCAGCTGGTCGCGCGACTCAATGCGCGCACCGAGCACAACTGCGTCGCGCGCGACATCGTGCGTGTCGGCGACTTGCTGCTGTTCGGCTACAACGTCTTCATCGGACTGAAGAAGGACACCGCCGTCGGCGACGTGTTCTGCCTGTACCGCCTCGACGAAACGGGTGAAACCGCGGAACTCGCGCCGGTGCCGCTCGACGGCACCTTCCTCGCCGACGCGCGTTTCGTGGCCGACTTCCGCGAGCTGTTCACGTACTACAAGTCGACGACGCTCGATCAGCTGCGCGTGCTCGACGAGCGGCTGCTGCTCGTGTTTCGCACAGGCTCGCAGGTCGGCGACAAGCGCGTGTTCCGTTTCGCGATCGAGCGGGACGGGCGCATCAGCTACATCGACAATCGCGGCGAGCGCGATCACGTGCTGCCGCCGAGCCACGACTTCGAGTGGACGCCGGTCACGCGCGACCAGTACGTGCTCGGCCGCCACCCGCACGTCAACGTGCTCGATACGGTGTTCGTCGAGACCGTTGCGGGCGATCTCACGATCAAGGTCGAGAACAACACCGAAACGGGGCTCGGCGTCTACAGCGAACCCGTCGACGACAAGAACCAGTCGCTTGCCGATGCCGAGATCGCCTACGCCGATCTGCGCGGCTTGATCGTGCTGCGCGTGCGGCCGTATCGCGAGGACACGACGCGCTATCTCGTGTTCAACAGGCGCCTGAAGACTGTCACGCGCATCGACGAGATCGGCGCGTCGTGCATGCAGCTGCCCGAAGACCACGGCCTCGTGTTTCCGGGCGGCTATTACCTCGAGTCCGGCGACTTCAAGCGCTTCGCCGATCTCGGCCACGACTTCTCGGCGTATCGCATCAAGCGCGTCGTGCGCGCGGCCAGCGGCGAGGACATGCTCTACGTGTTCTACGAACCGCAGGCCGGCGCCTATGCGCTGCTGTCGTACCACCTGATCGAACGCAGCATGAGCCAGCCGCTGCTCGGCAACGGCTACGCGCGCTTCGTCGACGGACGCATCCTGCTGATCACGCCCGAAGCGCCGGACCAGGCCTCGCGGCTGCACACGATGCAACTCTGGCGCACGCCGTTCGCGTTCGACGAACACGCGAGCGCGCAGCCGCGCGTGGCCGGCCTGCTGGGCCGGCTGGGCAACGCGAGCGTGGTACGCGCGCTGGCCGATCTGCGCGAACTGCGCCGGCTCGCCGAAGACGCCGGCAGCCGCGGTGCCTACGAGCGGCTGCTGCGTGTCGCGGCGCGCTGCAGCGACGCCTATCCGTGGCTGGCCGAGGCCGAGGCCGGCGACATCGGCACCGAAGTCGCGACGCTCGCGCGCAGCGGCCGCGAAGCGCTGACCGCGTACGAGCGCCTGGAACAGGCGCAGACCGCGGCGCGGCAGCTCGTCGGCGACGCGGGCCGCAGCGTCGGCGAACTGCTGTCGCGCGTGGCGAGCCTGCTCTGGCAGAAGCCCGACGATTTCACCGACGCGATCCGCCAGCTCAAGCGCAAGCGCGGCGAGCTGACCGTGCTCGGCGAGCAGCCGCACGTCGACGCGGCGGCGATCGCGGCACTCGATGCGAAGCTGCGCGAGGAACTCGATCGCATCGGTGCGCGCGCGCTGAAATTCTTCGCCGAGCCGGCGGCGTTCGCGAGCCTGCGCCAGGGGCTCGCCGAAAGCGCCGCGGCGGTCGAACAGTCGCGCACGACCGCGGCGCTCGCGCCGATCGCCGACAAGCTCGATGCGCTCGCCGAATCGCTGGACGGCCTGTCCGAACTCATTGCCGGCTTCGAGCACAGCGACGCGCAGCAGCGCGCGTCGCTGCTCGGCGAAACCTCGCAGCTCTATGCCGAGGTCAACCGGATCCGCGCGGCGCTGCGCACGCGCCGCGACGCGCTGCTCGTGCAGGAGCAGGGACTCGAATTCGGCGCGCAGCTGACCGTGCTCGAACAGTCGGTACTGAACCTGATCGGCCGCTGCGATACGCCGGAAAGCGCCGACGCCGCGCTGGCACAGGTGCTCAGCCAGATCGAGCAGCTCGAAGCGCGCTTCGGCGAGCAGCCCGATTTCCTCGTCGAACTGACCTCGCGCCGCGAGAGCGCGCTCGAAGCGTTCGCCGCGCGGCGCGAGCAGATCGCCGGCCAGCGCGAGCGACGCGCCCAGGGCTTGAAGGAGGCGATCGCGCGCGTGCTCGACGGCGTGCCGCGGCGCATCGCGAAGATCGCCGCCGCGGAGGAACTGCATGCGTTCTTCGCCGGCGACACGCTGGTCGAGCGCGCGCAGCGCCAGCTCGCCGAACTGCGCGGCATCGGCCAGGCGGTCGCGGCCGACGAACTCGCCGGCCGGCTGCGCGCGCTGAAGGAAGCCGGCCTGCGCGATCTGCGCGACCGCACCGAACTCGGTGCGAGCGGCGAGGCGCTCGCGCTCGGCGCGCATCGCTTCACGATCGAGCGCGGCACGCTCGATCTCGCGCTGCTGCACGACGCCGACGGCCTGTCGCTGCAGCTGACCGGCACGGACTATCGGCACCGGCTCGCCGAGCCGCGCGCGGAGGCGTTCCGCGCGGTCTGGGGACAGGCGCTGCCGAACGAGACCGACCAGGTCTACCGCGCGGAATTTCTCGCGGCGCAGTTGTGGGATCGCCTGGAGGCCGGCGACACCGCGCTGCGCGATGCGCTGCAGGCGTCCGATCCGCAGGCGCTCGTCGACCTCGTCGCCGAGGAGGCGCAACGGCGCCCGGGCGAGGACTATCAGCGCGGCGTGCACGATGCCGATGCTGCGGCGATCCTGCGCGAGGTCGTGCGGCTCGCCGCCGGCGCGGCGGAACTTCGCGTCCCGGCGGCGGCACGCGTGCTCGCGCAGGCGTGGTATGCGCAGCGGCGCGAACAGGACCGGGCCGTCGTCCGCGCGCACGCGGCGGGCCTGCACTGGTTCCTGCAGCGCGGTGAATTGCCGTTGCCCGAATCGTGGCGCAGCGGCCTGCGCGCCGCGGCGCAGGCGTTCGGGCTCGACCAGGCCATCGCCGATGCGGCGGCGCGCCATCTCGTCGCGAGTCTCGGCGGCGATGCGGCGCGTTTCGCCGCGAACGGTGCCGCGGCCGATCTCGCGCAGCGCGCGCAGGCGGAACTGCCGCGCAGCGCATTGGCCGCGCTGCATTCCGAACTCGTCGCGCCGGAGCGATTGCAGCTAGCGGTGGAGTGGTGCCGCCGGCTCGGTGCGAGCGACGCCGATACCGCGCTCGAAGCCGGCGCGATGCTCGCGTTCGCCGAATTGCCGCGCGAGCGCGTCAATGCCGAACTGCAGGCGACGGTCGGCGCGCTGCGCGGCGCGCATGCGCGCGTGCGCGACGGCGCGCTCGCGCTGAACCTGCCGGAATTCCTCGCGCGGCTCGCGCGTCACAAGGACACGACCGGGCGCGACTGGCATGCGTTCGCGAAGCTGCGTCACGAACTCGTCGAGACCGAACGCCGGCGGCTCGGCCTCGATCGCTTCCTGGCCAAGCCGATGGCAGGCTTCGTGCGCAACCGGCTCATCGACGAGGTCTACCTGCCGCTGATCGGCAACAACCTCGCCAAGCAGATCGGCAGCGTCGGCGACGCACGCAGCGACCGTTCCGGCCTGCTGCTGCTGATCTCGCCGCCGGGCTACGGCAAGACCACGCTGATGGAATACATCGCGGATCGCCTCGGCATGATCTTCGTGCGCGTGAACGGTCCGACGCTCGGACACGACGTCAGTTCGCTCGATCCGGCCGCCGCCGCGCACCGCGGTGCGGCCGAGGAGCTGGTCAAGCTGAATCTCGGTCTCGCGATGGGCGTCAACGTGATGCTCTATCTCGACGACATCCAGCATCTGTCGGCGGAATTCCTGCAGAAATTCATCAGCCTCGCCGATGCGACGCGGCGCATCGACGCGATCGTCGACGGGCAGGCGCGCACGCTCGACCTGCGCGGCAAGCGCTTCGCGCTCGTGATGGCCGGCAATCCATACACCGAATCGGGCGAGGTGTTCCGTATTCCGGACATGCTCGCGAACCGCGCCGACGTCTACAACCTCGGCGACGTGCTGAGCGGGCGCGAGGCGCTGTTCGCCGACAGCTACATCGAGAACGCGATGACCGGCAATGCGATCACCGCACCGCTCGCCGAGCGCCCGCGCAGCGAGATCCTCGCCGCGCTGCGTGCCGCGCGCGACGACGGCGAGCTGCCCGGCGAACTGCCCGGCGGCGCGCAGACGCTGGAACTGCTCAAGCGCATGGTCGCCGTGCGCGACGTGCTGATGCGCGTGAATGCGGCCTATGTCGAGAGCGCCGCGCAGGACGATGCGTATCGCAGCGAGCCGCCGTTCAAGCTGCAGGGCAGCTACCGCAACATGGCCAAGCTGTCGGCGCAGCTCAGTCCGCTGCTGACGCCGACCGAACTCGACGCGCTGATCCGCGACCACTATCGCGGCGAGGCGCAGACGCTGGGCGCGCGTGCGGAAGAAAACCTGCTGCGTCTCGCGCAGCTGATCGGCGCGCCCGGTGCGGACGAAACCGCGCGCTGGGATGCGCTCGTCGAGAATTTCCGCCGTCTCGCGCGGCAGGGCGGCAAGGACGCCGACGGCACGACGCGCATGGCGACGACGCTGTCGGACATCGCGCTGCAGATCGAGAAGCAGGGCAGCCGCAGCGAATCGCTGAACAGCGCGCTCGATGCGCTGAAGACCTTGGCCGACATCCACACCGCGCTGCAGCGCGAACCGCGCCTCGAAGCGCCGCCGGCGCTCGCCGAGGCACTGACGAAGATGGCGCGCGCGTACGAGGAGACCCTGGTGCCGCTGGTCTCCGCGCTGCATCACAAGATGACGCTCGATCACGACATGTGGGACCAGGTACGCCAACTGCGCACCGGCGTAGACGCGATCATGAAGCGCATAGCCAAACCGTAGGGCGCAACAAGCGAAGCGCATTGCGTCATCTCCGCGACGCCATCTGACACACGGCGCAATGCCCTTCGGTCATTGCGCCCTACGTCCGCGGGGCAACCCGGAAACGTGGGGCGAAACAAGCGAAGCGCATTGCGCCACCTCCGCGACGCGACGCCATCTGACATACGGCGCAATGCCCTTCGGTTATTGCGCCCTACGCCGCGTGCGTCCGATGCCGTTGGCTATTGCGCTCCACCCGCGCAATCGCCCATGCGCTTGAGATCGAGCGTGCCGCTGCGGCCCGCATACGGTCCGGCGGTCGGCGCATTCGCAAAGCGATAGTCGAGCGCCGCGCGGCCGCAGCCCAGCATGCGCAAGGTCGCGGAACCGATGGCGTAGGCGTTGTAGGTCGGGACGCGGTCGAACGCGCCGCCGATGGTCTGGATCAATTGCAGCTCGACGCGGCCGTCGACGGCCTGCGCGAGGTCGCCCTGCAGCGTGAGCCAGTGCTGGCGGCCCGGGTCGTTCTGCGTGCCGGCCGGGTCGTAGGTGAACCATGGCGCGAAGAACACGCCGTCAGGCTGGATGTTGAGCTGCAGTCCCTGGCCGATTGCGGAATCGTCGTACCACGCGCCGGACTGCTGCGCGTCGAAGCCCTTGGCCGGCGGTCTCGCGCCGGCGCCGGGCTGGGTCGAACCGTTGGCGAGGATGCAGCCCTGCGTCTGCGGTGTGAGGCGCGACAGTGTGATCGTTCCTTCTGCGGCATCGTTATGACCCGCGTCGAAGCGATAGCGCAGTGTGGCGTTGCTGCAGTCGCGGAACGTCAGCGTCGCACGGCCGATGATCTCCGGCGAGACTGCGGGACCGGCGTCGAAATTGCCGCCGGTGGTTTCGAGGATCGGCAGTTCGAGCGAGGTCGCGTTCGCCGGCACGCCGTTGACCTGCAGCGTGTACCAGCGCTGTCCGGCCGGATCGTTGCCGCCGTTGGTCGTGAACGTGAACCACGCGGCGAACAGCGTGCGCGACGCCGGCAGCCAGTCGATCGCGAGGCCTTCGCCGTTGGCATACGGCGAGAACCACAGGCCCGCGACGCCGGGCTGGTCGAGACGGACCGGCGGCGCCACGCTCGTCATTGCGTCGACCGAGAACACCGCTGCATTCGCGCCGGCCTGGCGATCGACGACGGCGGCGGCAAGGCGCGCGCCGCCCGCGGTTTCGAACGCGAGCGAGCGCGGCTGCGCGCACGCGCCGTTGCAGTCGACGAAGCGCTCGTCCTGCTGCAGCCCGGTCTGCCGGTCAAGACGCTCGATGCGCAGCTTGTTCGGCCAGGCGTGCGCGAGCAGCAGCGCACCGGAACCGTCGATGGCCATCTGGCCGCCGTCGTTGGCGGCTGCGGCCAGCGTGGGATTGCGCGATTCCTGCTGCCAGATCCGCGCGCCGTCCGTCGCGGAGAGTTTCACGATGCGGCTTACGGTCCGATCCGTGGCGGCGCGCTGCGAGGAGTACTGCAGCAGATAGATCGCAGCGCCGTCGCGCGCGATGCGCCCGCGATCGAAGCCGGCGTCGAGGTCGACGGTCCAGCGCGTCGAACCGTCCGGTGCGACCGACCACAGGCTCGTGCGGTCGCCGGGCAGTGCCGCGCGGCGGCCGAGTACGACGACGCTGCCGTCCGCCGCGATCGCGAATTCCGAGCGGTATTCCGACAGCGGACTTGGCACGCGATAGACGCGCGTGCCGTTGCCGGTGTGCTGCGCGAGCGCGGTGTCGACCGCAAGTACGCTGCGGCCGTCCGCCCCGATGCCGATCTGCGCCACTTCGCCGGCACCGCCGCCGACCGGCTGGATCGCGCCGGTCGGCGCGATCTGTTCGATCGCGTAGTCGCTCGTGTTGGCCACGACGAGCAGCGTGTTGCCGTTCGTCAGCGGCGCGCTTTCCATGAGGCGCGTGAAGCTGGAGAACTGTTGGCGTTCCCAGCCGCCCGCGCCGTCGCGCGTATCCCAGCAGCGCGCGCGACGCACGTTGTTGCCGTTGGGCACGGCCTGGTACGCCGCGAGCTCCGAACTGCAGAGCTGCGTTCCGGTGAGGCGGAATCGCGCCTCGTAGAGCTCCAGCGACGGCGCGATGTGCTGCCAGACGACGCGGCCCTGCGCGTCGAGCTTCGCGAGCGTCGCGCCGTGGATGCCTTCGGCCTTGCTCAGCAGATAGCTCGCCCCGTCGCCGTCGACGGCATGCGCGTGCAGGCGCGTCGGCACGGCAACGGCCGGCGCGTTCGGCGCGGCCGGTGCGATCCGGTTGGCCGCATCGATCGCGAGCAGATGCGTGGGACGACCGGCGGGCGTCTCCTGGCCGAGCAGATAGAGCATGTCGCCGGCGATGCGAAGCTGCAGCGACGTCTCCAGCGGCAGATCGACGCGCGCCGTCACGGCGCCGGCGGCGTTGCGCCGAATCAGCCGATCGATTCCCTGCAGCGCACAGGCGTGCGCGGTGGAGCCGTCGGTGCTCACGACGACCTCGCGCGCGACGGCGACATCCGGTGTGCCGGGCAGGTCGCAGAGCGGCCGTTGCCACTGCTGCTGGCCGTCGCCGCCGACACGCGTCAGCGTGCGCGGCTGCACCGTGCCGGTACGCAGGCCCGTGACGATATAGACCGCATCGCCCGAGCGCTGGATGTCCGCGAGGCCCGTGTCGGCGCCGACCGCGTGCGTCGTCGTCCACGTCGCAGCGCCCTGCGCGTCGAGACGGCTCAGCGTGAGGCTCGAATTCAGGATGCTCGCGACGTAGGCACCGCCATCAGGCGTGGCGGTGACGAGCGGCGAGGACACCGCCGCGCCGTACACCGAGTTCCATCGCTCGATGCCGTCGCTGCCGTAGCGCGCGACGACGCCGAACGGCGGACGTGCGTTCTGCGATACCGCGACGGCACCGCCGTCGGCCTGCGCCTCGACGCTGAGCAGCGTGCGGCCGACGACGACGAATTGGCGCTGCATGCCGTCGGCGCCGAACTGCATCAGCGTGACGCCGCGCGCGACCCAGAACGTACCGTCCGCGGCGACGTCGACGTCGGCGCAGCCGGCGGGATCGATGCGCCATTTCACGCGCAACTGCGCGTCGACGCGCATCAGCTTGCAGCTGGCGCTGCGCAGGATCACGTCGCCGCCGTCGAGTGCGAAGCCCGCATCGAACGGCGCATCGGCGTCGCTCGCGCCGAGCATCTCGCGCGTCAGCGTGCGCGTGCCGCCGGTATCGCTGCGGCTGATCGCGCCGTCGCCAAAGGTCCAGAACGCGCGATCGGCTGCGACGACGAATCCGGTCGGGTTCGACGCCGTCGTCGCCGTCGGCGCGAGGTGACGCCAGTCGGCCGATGCGCCGAGCGGCAGCAGCGTGGCCAGCAGCGCAAGATGGTGCAGCGGAAGCGGCGAGTGGTGTCGCATGCGAGCGTCCTTGTCCGGAGTGGATGCCTGTGGGACGACGCATGCGGAGGCTTCCCCCAAAGGCGCCGGTCGCGCCATGAGTGGAGATGTGTCCGATCGCGCACGTCAAAAATGCCGAGGCCGCCTTGCGGCGGCCTCCGGCGGCTGCGGATTCGATCAGATCGCGCTCACGGCGCGCAACCGCCGGCGCGCGACAGTCGCAACGAACCGCTGCGGCCACGGAACGCGCCTGCGCCCGGGATGTCGTCGAAGCGGTAGTCGAGATCGGCGCGATCGCAGGCACGGAGGCGCAGCGTCGCCGTGCCGATCGCCGTCGCGTTGTAGGTCGGCACGCTGTCGAAGCGTCCGCCGAGCGTCTGCACGAGCACGAGTGGCGCGACGCCGTCGCGGGCCTCGGCGAGATTCCCCTGCAGCGTGAACCAGTGTTGCCGGCCCAGGTCGTCGCCGGCATCCGCCGGGTCGAACGTGAACCATGGCGCGAAGAACGTGCCGTTGGGCTGCACCGTGAACTGCAGGCCCTGGCCGACCGCCGTCTCGTCGAACCAGGTGCCCGACTGTTTCGCGTCGAAGCCGTGTGCCGGCGGCTGCGCGCCGGGTGCCGGCTGCGTGCTGCCGTCGGCGAGCACGCAGGGCTGCGTCGCCGGCGACAGGCGCGACAGCGTGATCGTGCCGCTGCGCGCCTCGTTGACGTTCGCGTCGAACGCATAGCGCAGCGTTGCGCGCGCGCAGTCGTGGAATTCGACCTGCGCAGTGCCGACGCGCCGCGGCGACACGTTCGGCGCGGCGTCGAAATTGCCGCCGGTGGTTTCGAGGATCGGCAGGTCGAGGCGGCGTGCGCCGTCGGCAACGCCGTTGGCCTGCAGCGTGTACCAGCGCAGCTGCTCCGTTTCGTTTCCGCCGGTTGTGGAAAACGTGAACCAGGCGCCGAACAGCGTGCGCGAGACCGGCAGCCAGTCGAACGCGATGCCTTCGCCGTGCGCGTAGGGCGACCACCACGCGCCGGCAATGCCGGGCTGGTCGAGCCGCGTGGTCGCGGCCGACAGGTCGCTCGCGACGACGGCGCCGGTCTGGCCGCGGTCGCGATCAAGCACGTCGAACGCGGTGCGCGCGGTATGTGTCGCATCGAGGCTCAGCGCCGCGGGCGCGCCGCAGAGCGCGTCGCAGGCGAGCCAGGCGTCGTGGACGAGGTTGCCGGAATTCGCGCTCACTCGTTCGACGTGAAGACGGTCGCGTTCGCTGTGTGCGACCAGGATGTCGTCGGCGTCGGCCGATGCAGCGAGTGCGCTGCTGCCGAACGGGTGATGGCGGCTCGCATGGCTCCAGACCATCGCGCCGGTCGCCGCATTCATGCGCTCGAGCACGATCTCGACCGAGCGATCGGCGCCGGTCGACCCGCTGCGCATGCCGACCCCATAGAGCGCGTCGCGCTGTCGCAGCAGGCGCGTGAAGCCGACCGCATCGAGATCGCGCGTCCAGCGCGTGCGGCCGTCGGGGGCGACGGCCCAGAGGCGGCGACCGTTGCTGCTGCCCGGCGAGGGTGGTCCGATCATCCAGACGCTGCCGTCGTCGTCCGACAGCAGGAACCCTTCCACGACGTAGTCCAGCCAGATCGGCGCCGACGTGACGTTCATGCGCAGCGCGCCGTCTGGCGCGTACTGACGCAGTTCATTGCTTGTGACGACCGTGGCGGCACCGTGCGCGTCGAACACGGCGCGGCGTGCGGGCCGCGGGCCGCGCACCGACGTTTCGATCTGCCCGTCGCGGCCGAACCGTTGTACCTCGTGACCGTTGTCGCCCGAGCGTACCGTGTAGACCTTGGCATCGGCCGTGATCGCGATCGCGGCCAGGCGGTAGCGCTGGTCGTTGGCATACGCGCCGCGCCAGCGCGTCTCGCCGCTTTCGGCGTCGGCGCAGAGAACGCTGCCCATCACGAGGCTGTTGTCGACAGAGTCGGCGAGCGCGAGGCAGGCGAGGCCGCCGCCGACGGCGAGCGCGTCGCCGCCGAGGTAAGCCGGCAGTTCCACGCGGCGCGTCCAGGTGATGCCTCCGTCGGCCGCGAGCCGCGTGAGCGTGGCACCGCGCGTGCCGGCCTGCGTGATCGCCGGCGCGACGGCGATGAAGCTCGTGCCGTCGGCGAGGATCGCCTGGCCGATCAGCCGGCCCGGCGCAGCGGCGCGATAGCCGTCGATCGCGGCGACGGCGACCTGCGTGCCGTCGACGATCAGCGTGTGCCGCGTCGGCGGTTGATCGAGCGATGGGCGATGGCCGAGCACGAGCAGGCGGCCGTCGCCCTGCTGCACGATCTGCGTCGCGCGGTGGAGCGGCAGCGTCAGAGCGGACGACGCACCGGCCGCCGTCACGCGCAACAGTCGCGACGTCAGTCCGCCATCCTGGCAGACGAGCGCAATGCTGTCGTCGCGCAGCCGCGCGATCGGCGTGCCGCTGATCGCGGGCATGTCGCAGTCGGCGGCGAGCTGCCAGCGCAACCGGCCGTCGGCGCCGACGCGGAGCAGAGTTCCCGCGCGGTACTGATCACGCGTGACAACGACGTAGACATCGCCGCCGTCGGCGGCGATGACGTCGGTCATGAAGCGCTGCGGCGGCAGCCCATGGGTCCATTGCAGCTGACCATCCGCGCCGACGCGCACGAGGTCGACAGCGGCCGTCGCGACATCGGTCGCGACGGCGACGACACCATCGCCGGCCAGCGTGACGAACGACAACGGTTTCTGATCTTCGCGTACCCACGTCCAGCGCTCGTTGCCCTGTGGGTCGAAGCGCATGAGGCGCGATGTCGTCACGCCGCGCAGGCGCGTGGCGGCGACGGCACCGCCGTCGGCGTACACCGCGACGGGGCGCGTTACATAAGGCTGGCCGACGGCGTTCGCCGGTTCGCCGACGCGGCCGTCCGCATCGATGCGGATCAGCTTCTCGGTCGCGAGAAACCAGCCCTGGCCCGCGGCGTTCGCGAAATAGCCATGGCAGATTTCATCGCGCAGCGGCAGCTCGACGCGCCAGCGTTCGCGTCCGTTCGCGTCGATGCGCTTCGCCGCGCAGTAGCCGCCGAGGCCGTCGCGTATCGCGCTGAGGTCGAGGAGTGCACCGCCGTCGGCGAGCGGTACGAGGTCGCGCACGGAGTCGGCAGGAAGACGCTCGCCGGTCGCGTTGCGGTGGACTTGGCGCGTGACGCCGGCGGCGCTGCGGTAGACACCGTCGGCCGCGACCGTCCACAACGCGTAATCGGTACCGATGCGGTAGTACGTCGGGACGACCGGCTCGTCGGGCATCGCCTGCTCGTAGCGCCAGTCCGCGGTGGCCGCGAACGGCGCGACGAGCAGCAGCGCGGCGACCGCACGCAGGCGCGTACGCACGGGATTCGGTGCGTTCGGCTTCGGACTGCGGGCGGTCGGACTCATGATGCGCCGTTGTGCACTACGTCATGTTGGGGCGATGTGAGCGGTCAGGGGGCGCAGCCGCCTGCGTTACGGTCGTCGTCGAAGCGATAGTCGAGCTCGGCGCGATCGCAACCGCGTAGGCGCAATGTCGCCGTGCCGACCGCATTCGTGTGGTAGGTCGGCGGATGCTGAGTGGACGCAGCGTCGCGCAGGCTTCCCCAAGGCCGTGTCCGCGTTACGGCCCGCAGCCGCCTTCCTTGATCATCTCGAGCTCGCCCGTCTTGCCGGCGAACGCGCCGATGCGTTCATCGTTGCCGAAGCGATAGGTCAGCGTCGCGCGGTCGCAGCCGTGCATCTGCAGCGTGGCCTGGCCGGCGATGTAGCGGTTGCGCGTCGCGCGGCTGTCGAACGCGCCGCCGACGGTCTGCACGATGACGAGGTCGATCTTGCCGTTGACCGCCTGCGACAGGTCGCCTTGCAGCGTGAACCAGTGCTGGCGTCCGTTGTCGTCGGGATTGCCGGCGACGTCGTAGGCGAACCACGCGGCGAAGAACACGCCGTCGGGCTGTACGGTGAGCTGCATGCCCTGGCCGCCGGTCGCGGGTTCGTACCACGAGCCGCTCTGGCGCGCGTCGAAGCCCTTGCTGGCCGGGCGCGGCGATGCGGCCGGCTGCACGCTGCCGTCGGCGAGGATGCACGGCTGCGTTGCCGGCGACAGGCGCGACAGCGTGATCGTGCCCGCGGCGCCGCCGTTGTAGCGCGGATCGAACACGTAGCTGAAGCTGCCGTTCGCGCAGTCGCTGAAGCTCAGCGTGCCGCTGCCGACGCGCGTGGTCACGCGCGGCTCGGCCGAATCGAAGATGCCGCCGGTCACGTAGTAGATCTCGATCGCGGCGCTGCGCGCGCCGGCCGGCACGTTCGCGGCCTGTGCGACGTACCAGCGCTGGCCCGCGGTCTCGTTTCCGCCGTCGAGCGAGTAGGTGAACCACGGCATGAAGACCAGGCGCGCCTGCGGCAGCCAGTCGAGCACGAGGCCTTCGCCCTCGCCGTAGTACGAACCCCAGGCGCCGTTGAGGCCGATCTGGTCGACGCGCACGGTCGCGTCGTTGGCGTAGGCGCGCGCGGCGCTGCGATCGGCACCGGCGACGCGGGCGAGGCCGCCCTTGGCGGCGGCGCCGCCGAGCGTGCAGTCGTCCGCGGCGCAGGCGATGGTCTCGGCGGAAAGCGCGCTGCCGTTCTCGATGCTGTAGCTGTCCACGTCCCAGCGTCCGTCGCCGGTGCCGAACACGACGATGCGACGCGCGACCGCGTCAAAGTCGGCGCGGTCGCCGGCGACGGTCTTGCGCCAGCGGCGCGTGCCGACGTCGTTGCGGATCACTTCGATCGACACGCGCGCGTCGACGCGCGGCGTGCCGAAGCGTCGCTCGACGATCAGCGAATCGTCGGACAGATGCAGGTGCACGGTCGTGTTGACGATGCTTTCAAGCCCGCGCTTCCAGCGCACGTCGCCGTTGGCGTCGATGAGCCAGGCGAAGGTGTCCGACGACGACGGCGTGTCCTTGCCGACGACGAACACGTTGTCGTTGTCGTCGATGCGCAGCTGCTGCGGCTGGATGCCGACCGACGGCAGATCCAGTTCGAAGATCGTGCGGCCGTTCCTGTTGCGGCGGATCAGCTTGCCTTCGTCGCCGGTCGACGGCGTCGTCGCGAGGCGTTCGACCACGACCGAATCGCCGTCGCCGTTGATGTCGGCGAGCGGCGTGCGCTCGGTCGTCGCGAGATGCATTTCCGACGCGCCCGAGGGATCGAACAGCTGCGCGCCGTGGAAGACGTAGGACAGCACGAGATGACTGTCCTCGCGCAGGCGGAACATGCTCGCCGGCAGCGGATTGCGCGAGCGGAAGTTCAGCGGTTCCTCGATCTCGCGGAACCAGACCGAGCGGCCGTCGGCGACGTCGAGGCAGCGCACGCGGTTCTCGGGTTCGCCCTGCAGTTCCTGGACTTCGGAGACGCAGACGCGCTCGTTCGTCGCGGTGGCCTGGGCCAGATCGAACACGCCCGGGAACTCGACGTCCCAGGCGGTGCTGCCGTCGGACTTGGTGCGGCGCACGCGATAGGTCGACGCGCCGGCGGCGGCGCTGACGACGAAGGTATCGCCCTGCGCATTCGCCGCGAGCGCGCGGGCGCGCGTGCGCAGCGGCGACGAAACGGCCGTGTTGCCGTCGACGACGGTGCCCTGCGCATCGATGTCGACGAGACGGTTCACGCCGGCCTCGCTCGCGCCGACGACGAGCGTGTGGCCGTTGGCTTCGCGCGCGAGCGAGACGGCGGTGGAGACCGGCAGCTCGCGGTCGAAGGCGATCGCGCCCGCGGTCGTGAAGCCGATCAGGCGGACGCGCTGCGTCGATCCGTTGAGCGTCGACGTCAGCACCGTCGCGCGGCCGCTCGGTGCCACGTACAGCGAGCAGCCCGGACCCGGTGCGGCGCAGGCGTCGCCGATCGCGGCGGGCAGCGCCTGTGTCCATAACGGCGTGCCGCTCGGCGATATGCGCGTGAGCTGCGCGCCGGTGCGGTTGATCGTGTCGAGCGAAAACAGTCCGCCGTCCTGCGCGAGCGCGACGACGGCGATCGCCGAATTCGGACCGAGTTCCTGCGCGGCCTGCCAGATCGGCCGGCCGTTCGCGTCGAGGCACAGGCGCACGACGCCACTGCCGCTCGGCGTGCGCGCGGCGGCGCAGTTCACGCCGTAACCGGCGGTGACGGCGCTGAACTCGATGCCGGACAGTGCGCCGGTCGCATTCCAGACCCAGCGCTGGCGGCCCAGGCGATCGAAGCGCGCGAGCTGCGCCTGGCCCTGGCCCGGCGTCGTGCTGCTGCGGCCGGCGATCAGAAGGTCGCCGTTGGGGGCGTCGACGGCGCGCTGCGGGCGCTGGAAGCGCAGCGGCGCGGGCTCGTCGCCGACCGTGCGCGCGACGACCGGAAACGCGGTCGGCGTCAGCGTCGCGCGCAGGCTGCCGTCGGCCGCGAGGCGCTGCAGGTTGTCGGCGGTTTCGATCCAGCTGCCGCCGGCCGCGTCGGGCAGCACGAACAGCGGCGAGACGTCGCGCTGCCAGACGAACTGGCCTTGCGCGTCGAAGCGGCGCAGTCGGTTCGACGCGTTCTCGGCCAGCAGCACGCCGCCGTCGGCGACGGCGATCAGGCGCGCACTGTCGATGGTGGTCGTGACGAAGGTCGTCTGGCCGTTCGCTTCGCGCTGCAGCACGGTGGCGTCGCCGCGATCGACGAGCAGCCAGCGCGCGCCCGGCGCCGCGGTGACATCGAGCACCTGTGCGGAGACGGCGCCGCTCGATGGCAGAGTCTGGTCCCAGCCGGCCGCGAAGGCGCCCGGCAGTGCGAGGCAGCTCAGCGCGAGCGAAGCGAGACGGGCGTGGCCGCGGACGACGGCGCGCGAGGAACGAGTCATACGGAAACCCCTGGACGAAACGAGTGCAGTGTTAGTGAGACGTTACGCTGCGCGCCAACCCCCACTTCGGGGGGCGATGTTGCGCCGTTGATCGATTCAACCGTAACGGAGAAACGCGGAAAACCGGCGCAGCGGTCTCGATACGCCGGTGCCGGACACGACGAGGGCCGCACACGGCGGCCCTCGTCTCACCGGATCGGCGATGCGGTTTACTTCAGCTTCGCGTCGCTGCGCAGGGCGTCGGCGCGGTCGGTCTTTTCCCACGAGAACGCCGTGAACGTCTCGCCGTTGTCGAGCTTGACGTCGTACGGCGTGCGGCCGAAGTGGCCGTAGCTCGCGGTCTGCTGATACATCGGGTGCACCAGGTCCAGCATCTTGATGATGCCGTACGGGCGCAGGTCGAAGTGCTTGCGGATCAGCTTCTCGATCTTGTCGTCGCTGATCTTGCCGGTGCCGAACGTGGTGACCGAGATCGAGGTCGGCTCGGCCACGCCGATGGCGTAGGAGACCTGCACTTCGCACTTGTCGGCCAGGCCGGCGGCCACGATGTTCTTGGCCACGTAGCGCGCGGCGTACGCGGCCGAGCGGTCGACCTTCGACGGGTCCTTGCCCGAGAAGGCGCCGCCGCCGTGGCGCGCCCAGCC
>NZ_DATIGT010000295.1:0-27321 GCF_035481375.1 Tahibacter sp. | reverse complement strand
GAAGTGGCCGACCTTCATCTCCCCGTCGATCAGCACCGTGCGCGTCGCGCGGCTCAGGTGACCGGCAGCGTCGGTCGCCTCCAGCATCAGGCGGTACTGGCCGTTGAGGCGCAGCGTCGGATCGAGCGTGCCGAGTTCCGCGTCGACCTGCGTCGTCGTGCCGCTCGCCAGCGTCACCGGCGCGCCGCCGTTGGTGTCGGTCAGCGTGAGCGTCCAGTTCGCCAGATCGGCGTCCTGGATCGAGCCGCGGATCGCCGTGGGCCTGGTGATGCGCGCGGTGTCCTCGGGTGCGGTCAGGTCCACGCGCGGCGCGTCGGCCTGGCTCGGATCGAGCACGAAGAACTGCGCCGCGGCGACCGCGGTTTCGACACCGTCGTTCAGCGAGGCGCTCAGCGTGTGATAGCCCGGCGCGGCCGCGGTGACGACGGCTTCGAGCTCGGCATCGAGCGCGACGGCCTGGCCGTCGAGCGTCAGCGTGCCGGTCAGCGGGCCCGCGTCGCGCAGCGGCACGAGCTTCACATTGACGTTCTGGTTCGGCAGCACGACGTTGGGTGCCACGAGCAGGTTCAGGCTCATCGCACCGGATTCGCCGACGGTCAGCTCCCAGCTCTGCTCGGCCCAGGAACCGGCCGTGTCGGCGACGCGCACGCGCACCTCGACGGTGCCGGTCTGCGCGGCCGCCCAGTCGATGCGGCCGGTGCCGCTCGCGATCGTCATGCCCGCGGGCGCCTGCTGCAGGCTGTAGTACAGCGTCTCGCCGTCGTCGTCGTGCGCGAGCACGTCATAGCGGTACGCGCGGCCGATCTTCGCCGCGGTCGGCGGTTCGCTGTCGATGACCGGCGCGGTGTTCGGCGGCGGGTTCTGCGGATCGATCGCCGCGGTGATCGTGTAGTCCTGCCACGCGCCGCCGCCGTGGCCGTCGCTGACCTCGATGCGCACGGCGTGCGTGCCGACCTGCGCGCGGACCGGCGTCCAGGCGATCGCGCCGGTGGATGCGCTGATCGTCATGCCGGCCGGTGCGCGCGCGAGGCGCCAGGCCAGCGTGTCGTTGTCCGGATCGGTCGCGCTCGGTGCATAGGTATACGACTGCGCAATGGTCGCATTCGTGCCCGGCGTGCCGCTGAGGCTCGGCGCGCCGTTGGTCGCGGCGTCGTTGACGAACACGACCCAGCTCTGCGACGCGATGCCGCCGCGGCCGTCGCGCACTTCGAGCGCGAACGTGTGCTCGCCGACCTGCGCGGTCTGCGGCGTCCAGTTGACCGTCGCGCCGGTCGTCGTCGCGCCGCCGGGCACGGTCAGCCAGGTCGTCGTCAGCGTGTCGTTGTCGGCGTCGGTCGCGGTGACGGTGTAGGCATAGGCGCTCGCCGGCGCGGCCGTGTAGCCCGGCGTGCTCGTGATGACCGGCGCGCGGTTGGCGCCGGGATAGACGTTCAGCGTGAACGACTGCGTGACGAACGCGCCGCGCGCGTCGGTCGCCTTCACGGTGACCGGCACGTTGGTCGCCGTCGCGCTCGGCGTCCAGCGCACGCGGCCCGTGGCCGCCTCGATCGTCATGCCGGTCGGCGCCGTGTTCAGCGCGTAGGTGATGACGTGGCCTTCGGCGTCGGCCGCCTGCGCGGCGTAGTCATAGGTCACGCCGACGATCGCGCTGGTCGGCGCCGTCGACGTGAACGCCGGCGCGGTGTTCGGCGCGCTCGACGGCGTGACGTTGACCCAGGTCTGCTGCTGCGTATAGCTGCCGGCGAGGTTGGTCGCGCGGATCGTGAACTGCCACCAGCCGGTCTGGCCCCAGGCCGGCGTCCACTCGACCGTGCCGCGGCGCGAATCGACGACCATGCCGGGCGGACCGAACGCGAGTTCATAGGTGACGGCATCGCCGGCGTAGGGCGAGGTCGCGACCGCGTCGTAGCGATACGGCTGCTGCTCGTTGCCGGTGGTCGGGCCGGTCGTCGTGAACGTCGGCGCGACGCCGGTCGCCTGCACGAAGCCCGCGGCCCAGGTCTGCGTCGTCGTCGCCGCTTCGTTGTCGGTCACGGCGACCTGGAACGCCCAGCCGCCGCTCGTGTTGTTGCCGGTCGCGCATTCGTTCTCGTTCGACGCGGGCTCGATCGCGGCGAACAGCGGGCCGCTGCCGAGTGCCGAGGGTTCGAGGCCGGGCAGGCTCGCCGTCGCGGTCGTGCCGACCGGCAAGGCGGGAAGCTCGACGCGACCGATGCGATTGGCTTGGATCGCGCTCGTGCCGCGATAGAACGCGACCGCATAGGGCTGGCTCGCGAGCGTGCCGCGGTTGCGCACGTCGGCGCGCAGCGTGATCTCGCCGCTGGTGCCCTGGATGTAAGGGCCGAACGCACGCAGATCGCTCTGGTACTGCGTCGGCGTGACGGCCGGGTTCGGCGCGCCGTAGACGTAGAGCGGCGCCGGCAGCACGCCGGGCATCGCGACGCGCACGCGCATGTCCTCGCCGATGCGATCGGCCGCATAGGCCTGCTGATGCACGACGCGCGCGCCGATCGCCCAGTTGCCGATCGCGGGCGTGAAGCTCGCGGCGTAGCCGCCCTCGCCGAGCCACAGGCGGCCCTGGCCGTCGCCGCGCGGGTCGGCGAAGGTCGGCACCGGGCCGGCGTACTGGAATTGATACGAGTACGAGCCGACGCGCGCGGTGACGACGCCGGTGCGCGCGTCGACGCGATTGAGGCCGTCCCAGGACGGCGAATAGATTTCGAGGAACCCGTCGTTGTCGCCGTCGAGCGCCGCGGCGGTCGCACCGCTGTAGCGGCGTGCGCCCTGCGTACCCTTCAGCGACCAGATCACGCGGCCGTCCTGGCTGCTGAACAGCTTTTCCATCGCGGCCGAATAGATTTCATAGCCGGGTTCCTCGGCGATGAAGTCGGCCACCAGCGGCGCGCCGACGCGATCGACGATGGTCTGGTCGGTGAGGCGCCAGATCGCCGTGCCGTCGCTGCGCAGCAGGCTCAGTCGATAGCCCGCCGTGGTCTGTTCGCTGACGACGACGCCGAGCTGCGCGCCGCCCGCGACCGGAATCGGTGCGAGCTGGCTGTGCTGCACGGTCTCATTCGCGAGCGCGCTCGGTGTCTTCCAGCGCAACGTGCCGGTCGCCGAGCGCGCCTCGCTGCGATACAGCACTTCCTGCACGCCGTCGCCGTCGAGATCCAGCGCGACCGCGCGGCTGTATTCGTAGGTCGGGCTCGGGTACTGCCAGCGCAGCGTGCCGTTCGCGCTGAACACCGCCGGGCCGATCAGGATTTCGGCGACGCCGTCGCGATCCAGATCGGCGAGGCTGATCGCGTTGGTATAGAACGCGTAGTTGCCCGCCTGCGCGCTGGAGGTCCAGCGCAGCGTGCCGTCGCCGTTGAGCGCGACGAGCCGGCGCGTCGTGTCGAGATAGAGGATCGTGACCTGGCCGCGGCCTTCGAGGTCGGCCATCGCCGGCGCGACTTCGTAGTCGGCATAGCCGCCGGTATACGTCCAGAGAATGTCACCCGTATAGGCATCGTGCGCGCGCAGGCGCGGACCGCCGAGACCGGCGACCGACACGGCCGCGATGCGGTCGTTCGTGTTGAGCACGCCGTTGCCGTCGGTGTCGGTCAGCGGGCCGACCAGCGGCTGCGAACTCGTCCCGTTGGACGACTGGCGCCAGGCCACCGCGGGCTGGAACGCGCGCACGCTCGCCGGCACGATCGAACACCACGGGTTCTGCAGGTCGAGGCCGGCCGGTGCGACCGGGGTCTGGCTCGTGAGCGGCCAGGTCAGCCGGCCCCAGGTGCCCGGCGCCGGGTTCGCCGGCGTCGTGGTCAACGCCGCCCCCGTGGGCTTCAGCGGCGCGCTCCAGGTCTGCGTCTCGAACAGGTTGATGTCGCTCGACCGGGTCGGATAGACGTAGTCGCCGGTGCCCGTGATCGTCGTCGGCGGCTGCGTCGTGAACACCGGCGGCTCGTTCGGCTTGTCGCCGAGCAAGGTGAAGAACTGCAGGTGGAAGCCGCCGAACTGGTCGTTGACGCGCAAGGCGACGCGCGCGGACTTGCCGGCGAAGTCGCCGGGCACGCCCCAGCTGACCGCACCGCTGGTCGCGTCGACCTGCATGCCGGACGGCCCTTCGACGCGCGTGAAGCTCAGCACCGCATCGGGTGCGGCGCTGACCGTCGGGGCATAGGTATACGTCTGGCCTTGTACTGCACGGCGGTTCGGCAAGGACGTGAAGCGCGGCAGCACGCGGCCCGCGCCGACGCTCAGCGAGTAGGACTGCGTGGCGTACAGCCCCGCGAGGTCGGCGACCTTGACCGTGACCGCGTGCGAGCCGCTCTGGTTGCTCGTCGGCGCGAAGCGGATCACGCCGGTCAGGCGGTCGATCGTCATGCCGGACGGCGCGGTCGTCAGCGTGTATTCCAGCGCATCGCCGCGATCCGGATCGGTGGCCTGCACGGCGTAGACGTAACGATCGCCGGGCACGACGCCGGTGGGCGCGGTCGAGCCGATCGACGGTGCGGCGTTCACGTCGGCGACGCCGATACTGAACTGGCGCTCGTCGGCGAGTCCGCCCGCATCGGTCACGCCGACGCGCGCGACGACGGCCGCGAGCGACGCATTGTCGGCGCGGCAGTCGATCGTGCCGGGCGCGCTGATCGTGGCGCTGATCTGCGCGGGATTGCCGCCGGTCCAGGGCACGCGGCGCGTGACCGTGGCGCCGTTGGCGAGCGAGGCGACGTCGACCTGCGCGAACGGGTTGCCGTCGGCCGCGAACGCGACCGTGAACGCCTGCGTGACCGCGGCGAGGCCGCGATTGCCGATGATCACTTCGACGTCGTTCGCGCCTTCGACGAGGCGCAGGTCGTGCACGTAGAGATCGGCCTGCGCGGCCGTGGGTTCCTGCGTCAGGATCTCGCGCACCTGTGCGGCGATCAGTGCACTCGTGAACGACTCGGCCATGTGGCCGCCGTCGCGCAGCAGCTCGATGTCCCAGGCCGTGCCGCCGGTCGCGAGCGCCAGGTTCACGTAGTCGGCGATCGTCGTGCCGTCGCCGCTGACCGCGCTCGCGTTCGTGCACGTGACGTAGCCGCCGCCGCCGTCGGCCTTGTAGCCCAGGCCGTCCGGACCCAGACCGAGCGCGACGCTCGCATCGCCGCACTGGAAGCGCGCGTTGACGACGGCGGTCAGCGCGATCTTGTAGGTCTGCAGTTCCGCGAGCACGCTCGCATAGCTCAGCGACACGTTCGCCGCGTCGCGGTCCTCGTCGGTGATCAGCATCACCTGGCGCGAGGAATTCTCGCGCAGCGGGTATTGCATCAGCGCACCGTGGATCGCGTTCCAGCCGTCCTCGGTGCCGCCGAATTCCGGAATGACGTAGTGCGAGGTGGCTTCGAGGAAGTCGAGGTGATTGCCCATGAGCAGGCCGCCCACGGGAATCACGCGCGGCGCTTCGTTGAAGCCCATGAGGCCGTAGCGGTTCGCGTCGCCGCCGGCACCGATCCCGTTCGCCGTGAGATACGCATGGAACGGAATCGCAAAATCCGCGGTCCAGGCGTGCTCGCCGATCATCGAACCGGATTCGTCGACGATCGCGATGACGTCGGCCATCAGCGGCACGGCGCTCACCGTCGTGCCGCCGCCGTAGCACAGCGTGTTCGGCGCACGGTTCGAACCGACGATCGCTGCATTCGCCGGCCAGCCGATCGCGCCGGTCGACGCGCTCACGGCCAGATCGTCAGGACCGTTCAGGCGGCTGTGGTTCTGCGTGTCGCCGCTGTCCGGATCGCTGACCGGATTGGCAAAGGTATACGTTGCACCTTCGTCCACACTGGTCGGCGCCTCGCCGGTGAAGGCCGGCGCGCGATTGGCCGCGGTGACGGTGACGCTTATCGTCGCCGGCGCCGAGGTTGCGGTGCCATCGTTCGCAGTGAACGCGAACGTGTCGCTGCCGACATAACCCGAAGCCGGCGTGTAGGTCAGCGCCGGTGCCGTGCCGCTGAGCGTGCCGTGGGCCGGCGGCGTGGTCACGGTATAGGTCAGCGCGTCGCCGTCGGCGTCGATCGCGCCCAGCGTGATCGCGACCGTCGTCGTGTTCGTCACCGACACGCTCGCGGCCTGCGCGACCGGCGCGCTGTTGCAGGTCACGCTCACGCTGCGCGACGCGGTGTTGTCGCTGCTGCCGTTGGGCGCCGGCGTCGTGAAGCCCGGCTGCGCGCCGGTCGCTTCGGAGAAGCCCGTCGGTGCTGCGAGGCTCGCGCTCAGGCCGATCGCGCTGCAGTGGTTCGGCGTGACCGTCGCGCCGACCGTGAACGTGACCTCGCCGCCGGCCGCACCGGCGCCGCCGGGCAGCAGCAGCGCCCCGGCAATCGGTCCGCTGCCGGTGACGCTCGCATTCGGCGCACCGCCCGGGCAGCGCGCACCGCCGCTCGCGGCACAGGTCCAGCCGTGGATCGTGAGGCCCGCCGGCGTCGTCGAACTCACGCTGACGGTCGCGTCGTGCGCGGTCGCGTCACCCGCGGTCGCCCGCGCCGTGCGATTGCGATAGGTCGCCGTGTAGGTCAGCGCGGCGCCGTCGCGCACCGAGGCCGGCGCGTCGAGCGCGACGCCGAGATCGACGTCGTTGTCGAGCAGCGTCACGCGCGCGGACAGGATCGCGGCCGCGCCGCAGACCTGCGTCGAACTCAGCACATAGTTCGTCGGAGACGCGGTGATCGCGATGTCGACGAATTCGTTGTCCTCGATCAGCGTGTCGTCGATCGCGGCGAGCGGCAGCGCGACGCTGTTGCCGTCGTAGACGCCGGCCGGGATCGTCACGCTGAACGTGTCGCTGCCGCCGGTCGTGGCGAAGTCGCTGCCGCGCACGGCGGTGCCGCTGCCCTGCACGGTCAGCGGCACGACGATGCCGCCGGCCGGCACGGTGCCGACGACGCGCAGCATCGGCCAGCCGCTGGTCGCGTTCTCGCGCAGGCTCACGCTGGCCGTCGACAGTTCGACGAACGGCCGCAGGGTCACCTGGATGTCGTCGATGAAGTTGCCGATGGTGGCGCCGCCGGCCGCCGACACGGCTTCGAAGCCGATCGCCTGCACGCCGGTCGAACCCTGCCACGTGAAATGCCCGCTGTAGTCGCGCCAGCCGAAGGTCGCGAGCGCCGACGTGCACGTGTTCGTGTTCACACCGCCGTCGTTCGCATAGCAGGTCACGACGCCGCCACCGCCGTCGCTCTGCGTGCCCGCGCGCACGACGCGGTTCGTACCGGTGCTCGACCCGACACGGAATTCGGTCACGTCGTTCGTCGTCGCGCTCTGCCGGCCGCGGTGGCTGAAGCGCCAGTCGATCGGCTCGCCGGCCGCGAGACAGACGTTCTGGTAGATGCGCGACGCGGCTTCCGCATTGAGTTCGGCGAACTGCGTGCCGGCGCGCGCGTTCACGCCATTGAACGTGTTGGCCCAGATTTCGATCAGCGGCCCGGTCTGCGCCGCGATCGACGGCGCGCAGCTCGCACCGGCCTGGCTCGGGTGATTCGTGGTCCAGCCGGGCACCTGCGCGTCGGCAACCTGGAAGTAGCAGGTCGACGAACCGGCCGAGGGCTGCTCGAAACCGAGGTTGACGAACGTGCGCTGCACCTGCGCGCTCGCGAGCGGCGCGGCGGCGAGGCCGGCGGCCAGCACGAGCGCGCGAAGGATGCCGGACGATATGCGGGAAGAAACGCGCGGCACAGCCGCATACGCAGCGCCGACCGACGCCGGCACGTTGACGAACTTCATGGTTGGCCCCTGAACCAATCGAACGATGCGCACTACTGCACGCAGAGCGCGGAGTATCTCAGTGCAACTGTGACGAGTTCCATACTTGCGGAAGAATTTTGCCCCGCGACTTTGGTGGTGCGTATGCCGCACGCTCATCCGCCGGCCGCAGTAGCGCCGGCATCGGCGCTGCGACGGAGTGATACGACGCGTTGCTTCGTCATGGACTTCTTTCGTGTCGCGAAGTTCGGACGGCGGCAAAGCGTCTCGCGCGCGAGCAGCAGGCTTTGTCGAAAAAATGCAGCGCACGTCCCCACAGTGGGCGTGCGCTGCACAAAAGCCGCAGCCCCGTCCGGGGGCTGCGCCCAACGCTTCGTGCATCGGCGACAGCGCGTCGCCGTCCAACTCGATCAGCGAATGCGCGCTCAGTTGCAGGGCGCCGATGTTCCGTTCACGCAAGCCCGCACCGCGCGGTGCCGGAACGCCGCGCTGTAGTTCGACAGCAAACCCGGCGCGGCCTTGGCGTTGACGTAGTTCACGGCCTGGAAGCCCGTCGCCGGCAGACCGCGGAAGACATCGCCGTCGCGCGACGCGCGCAGCGCGTGCGGCTGCGACGCTGGATCGAGCGAAAGGCGCAGCCATCCGGTCGACGAAAAAGGCTTCACATGGGTATGCAGCCGCGATCCCAGAACAACGGATTCGATCGGCCGATCGCGGACGTTCGGCATGGTGATCACATTGACCGAAGTACACAGTGCAGGAATCGGTAGCGGCAGACCCCAGGGCAGTTGGGGAGGACCCGGACGCCCCGCATCGCGGTCGAACGGAAGGTACTGGACCTGACTGCAGGACCGCGCGTCGCCGTTGATCTCGCTTCCGTTGACCGTGAATCGCTGCCCGAACGTGAATGTGAACGGCGGGAGCGCACCGGCATCGCCCACGGGCACGCCGAGGAGGTCCGGATCGACGTAGAACCGCTTGGTCGGGAACGTCACCACCCAGTCAGTATTCGACCCGGCCGACGAATCGACGTTGTATTCGTTGAGCAGAGAGGACGCCATGAATACCGCGGACACCGCATCGATGGCCTGGAACGGCGGCACGTTCGTGACGTAGTCGGAGCGGAGCAATTCGCCGGCTGCGTCGAAGGTGAAGGCGATGGCGATACCGTCTCCCGTGTTCGCCGTCGCGAGCGACGGTATCGTTCCGGTTATCGTAAACAGCGAGAACTTGCTGAAGCCGCCGATCGCATCGGCGTTGTAGGCGTGGAACGTGCCCTGCGCGACATTGACGATGCCGCCGGCGCCGAACAGGCCGCCGGTCGGCGGCAGCAACCCGGTATTCTCCGGGTCGATGCTCTGTACGACCTGGCAGTTGGCCGGCGTGCCGCCGGCGGTATGCGTTACCGCAGTACGCAGCGTTCCGCCGAGATCGGCCATCTGCAGGAGTTCGATATGACCTTCGCGCGTGCGGGTCACGTCGGTCGGTCCGGAGTCCTCGTGCACGCCGGTGAACGTGGACACGAGGAATTCCTGGTACGGGCGGCCGGTGCCGAGCGTGCCGGTCCATTGATCCTTGCCCGGCACGGTACAGCTGCGGTCCGTGGTCAGGATGGCCGCGCCGTCGCCGGTCAGCCCTGCATCGCTCAGCGCGAAGATGCTGGCCGTCCAGACGTCGAACTCGGACAGGAACAGATTGAAATCCAGCACTTCACGCGAGTTGTAGCCTTCGAGAAAGCGCACCTTCACGACCTTGGCCGCGTTGGTCGCGTTGACGACCGAAACGATCGTCTGCTGATTCCGGTTGACCGTGTAATACGGATAGATCAGGACCTGGCCAGTGCCGTCGGGGCTCAGTTCGACCGCATTCGCGCTCGCGGCGGACGCGACGAGCCCCGCCGCAACCGCGGCGCGCAGTGCATTGCCTTTCATCCAGAACTCCAGAATGCCAAGAGTGAACCGCACCCGCTGGTGCGGCTGCGCAGTGCTGTCGTCTGCGGCTGCGCGCGCAGTGTCGAAAAAATGCAGCGCACGTCCCCACAGTGGGCGTGCGCTGCACAAAAGGCCGCAGCCCGTTCGGGGGCTGCGCCCAACGCTCGTTACATCGGCGACAGCGCGTCGCCGTCGAACTCACTCAGCGAACGCGGTCAGTTGCAGGGCGAGGACGTCCCGTTCACACAGGTGCGCACCGCACGATGCCGGAATGCTGCGCTGTAGTTCGCCAGCACGCCCGCGACGACATTACTGTTGACGTAGTTGACGGCCTGAAATCCCGTCGCCGGCAGACCGCGGAAGACATCGCCGTCGCGCGACGCGCGCAACGCATGCGGCTGCGAGGAAGGATCGAACGAAAGTCGCATCCAGCCCGCCGCCGAGAAGGGTCGCGCATTGTCGTGCAGCCGCGATCCCAGCACGGCGGATTCGGCCGGCGGTTCGGTCGCGGACGTGTACAGCATGCTCACGACGTTGACCGAGCGGCAGAGCGCGGTCGGGAGGACTGGCGGGACCGGAGGAAATCCGGGCGCAGGCCCCACGGGACGACCTTCCTCGCGGTCGAACGGCACGACATCCACGCGACTGCAGGACTGCGCGTCGCCGTTGTAAGTCGTTCCGTTGACGACGGAGCGCTCGCCGAATGTATAAGTGAACGGCGGCAATGCGCCGGCACTGCGAAGCGGCAGGCCAAGAATTTCCGGATCGACATAGAAGCGCTTGGTCGGGAACGTCACGACCCAGTCGGTATTCGATCCGGCCGACGCATCGACGTTGTATTCGTTGAGCAGATAGGACGCCATGAACAGCGCTGACACCGCATCGACGGCCTGGCTCGGCTGTCCCGTCGTGACGTAGTCGGAGCGGAACAATTCGCCGGCCGCGTCGAACGTGAAGGCCGTCGCCACACCGGGTGCCGTATTCGTCTGCGCGAGCGACGGCGTCGGCATGCCCGGTTCCGCGAATAGCACGACCTTGCTGAAGCCGCCGATCGCATCGGCGTTGTAGGCGTGGAACGTGCCCTGTGCGACGTTGACGATGCCGCCCGCGCCGAACAGGCCGCCGGTCGGCGGCAGCAGCGCGGTATGCGCCGGGTCGATGCTCTGGATGACCTGGCAGTTGGCCGGCGTGCCGGCGGCGGTATGCGTCACCGCCGTACGCAGCGGCCCGCCGAGATCGGCCATCTGCACGAGTTCGATATGACCTTCGCGCGTGCGGGTCACGTCGGTCGGCCCGGAGTCGGCGCGTGCGCCCGTAAATGCGGACATGCGGAATTCGTTGTACGGGCGGCCGGTGCCGAGCGCGCCGGTCCAATAGTCCTTGCCCGGCGCGGTACAGCTGCGGTCCGTGGTCATGATGGCCGCGCCGTCGCCGGTCAGCCCTGCATCGCTCAGCGCGAAAATACTCGCCGTCCAGACGTCGAAATCCGACAGGAACAGATTGAAATCCATGACTTCACGCGCGTTGTAGCCTTCGAGAAAGCGCACGCGCACGGCCTTGGCCACGTTGGTCGCGTTGACGACGGAAATGATCGTCTGCTGATTCCGGTTGACCGTGTAATACGGATAGATCAGGACCTGGCCGGTGCCGTCGGGGCTCAGTTCGACCGCATTCGCGCTCGCGGCGGACGCGACGAGGCCTGCCGCGACGGCGGCACGCAGTGCATTGCCTTTCATCAACAACTCCAGAATGCGAAGAGTGAACCGCACTCGCCGGCGCCGCAGCGCCGTGCCGTGGGTTGCGGCCGCACGCGCCGCTCAGTGCGCGGCGGAGGCCATGGCGAGCGCCGCGGCGCGCGTGGTCTCGACGTCGTGGCGGATCCAGGCGTTCGCCGCATCGATCGCAGCTTCGCGCGTGGCGACGATGCCGGACGCCGACACCGTGCGCAGCCACGGCCGGAATACCTTCCAGCGCAGCGGCGTGTCCGGCGTACCTTCAACGATGACGCGATAGCCGAGCCGGCGGTACGCAGCGATGCGCTGCAGACGCGGACGGCGGCCGGCATTCATGACTCTGTGCAGATCGGGGACGCGATACATAGCGCTATTTCCTTCAGCAAGATCGGATCGACACCAGACGCAGCGACACGAAATTCAGGCAACGGCACGCCGTATCCGTGGCACGCACGAATCCATCCCAACCTCTATGGGGTTTTTGCCGGCGCCGTTCCGCGACGCCGCTTTCTACCGGATGCCGCGTTCTACAGAACGCAGCATCGGCACGGGATTACTTGCAGGACACCGTATTGCGCCGGCAGTCCTGCGTGCGCCGCTGCGGATTGGCCATGCTGTAGTTCGCCAGCACGCCCGGCCCCGCCGCGGCATTGACGTAATTGACGGCGGCGAAACCGATCGCAGGCAGACCCAGCATCACCGTGCCGTCTTCGGCCGGGCGCAGGCTGCGGTTCGCGGTCGCACCGCTTTCCTGATAGCGCAGAAAATCGAGCGTCATCCAGCCGCCGTCGCGACGCGCCGTGCCCGACACCGGACCGATGCGCGCCGCGAGCGACGAACCGAGCGGCCGGCCCGCGAGCGGAATGATGTTGACGCTCGGCGCGATGGCGACGACCTGCGTGTTGAAGCGCAGATCGATGACTTCGTTCGTACCGCCGGTCACCTGTACGCGACGGCCGTCGCGGTCGCGCAGCGAGTACGGCACCGGCATCGCAGCGGAGGCTTCGCTGCCGCCGGCACCGGGATAGATGCTCGTGAACGGCTTGATCGCGGCCGGGCCTACGATGGCCTGATCGGTATAGAAAGGCCGTGTCGGGAACGTGACGACCCAGTCGGTCGTCGCACCGACGCTCGCGTCGTTGACGTAGTTGACGTTGACCGCGTCGGCCGAAAGCACGGCGCTGACCGCGTCGATCGCGCGTTCGCGCGGATAGACGAGTTCCTGGCGGCGATTCGGCAGATCGATCGTCGCGCTGACGAAGACGGTGGCCGGATCGCTGAGCGCGTCGTCGAGGCCGATGCCTTCCTCGGCCGGCTTGAAATGATTCACGACGGTCGCGCGGCCGCCCTGCGGCACGTCGGACGGATCGGTGCGGAAATCGGCGAGCGCGGTGGCCTGATACGCCATCACCGTGCCGGCTGCGACATTGAGCACCATCGCTTCGCCACTGAGACCGCCGGTCGGGTTCGTCAGGTGCGCCTTGCGGTCCTGTGCCCAGTAGCCCGCGTCATAGGCTTCGACCAGCGACGCGCAGCCCGCAGGCACGCCGGTGGCGGCCGGCGTCATCGCGATCGCCGGCGGCGTTTCCGGCACGACGGTCGCGAGTTCGAAGATCTTGATGTAGCCCTCGCGCGTGCGGTCGTAGGTGCCGGGACCGGCGTCGCGGCGCGTGCCGGTGAAGCCGAAGGGCGCAAGGTTCTGATAGCCGCGGCCGTCGGGCAGCGTGAACGCCTCGAAGCGCGGATAGGTGCAGGACGAATCGCCGGGCAGCAGCGAGGCTTCGTCGGACTCGGAGAAACTGAAGGCCGTCGCCGACCAGCTGTCGTAGGGCGCGAGGAACACGTTGAAGGCGATGACGTTGCGACCGTTGCGGCCTTCGCTCATCTGCACCTGCAGCACCTTGTGACGGTCGGTGTGATTGGTCACCGTGTAGATCGTCTGGTTGCCGCCGCGCACCGTGTAATACGGATAGATCAGCACCTGGCCCAGGCCGTTGGGATCCAGCCGGACGGCGCCACAGGTCGACGCACCGAGTCCGAGAGCGACGAGCGCTCCGACCCGGCAGGCGATGCGGCGGCGATGCGTGGTGATCCGGTTGGTCATGATCTTTCGATTCCCCGTCTGAGGCGGCGATGGCGCTGTCGCGGCCTCGGTTGCGTGTTCACTCGGGGTAGACGCATCAAACGGCAAATCCCCCCAAGTCCCCAATTTCGCTTCGTGCGTGTGCCTTTTCGCGTTAACGTGGCTAATATCCGCCGCCAATCCTGCTGCAGTTCAACCTCAGCGATGCCGAGTTCGCCCTCCAACGCCGCACAGGTTCTGTTGCTCGCACCGTCGGAGGCGGCATCGGCCGCTGTTGTCGCGACGCCCGGCGGCGAAGACGAACTCCTCGTTCCTGCCGGCCCGGCCCCGCGGCGTCCCGCGTTGTTCGCGCTGCTGCTGTCGCTCGCGCTTCACGTACTCGCCGGCGCCCTGCTGTGGCAGTGGACGACCGACATCGCACCGAAACCCGAATCGCCCGTGCTGCAGGTCCGCCTGCGCGCCGGCGGCGGCAAGCCCGCACCGGCTCCGCTCGCCGACCAGCCCCCGGCGCCTCCCGCGCCGGTCGCCGCAACCCCGAAACCGCAGCGCCTGCCGGCGCCCGTTCCGGCGCCGCCGCCGTCCGAACGCGCGAAGACTGCCACATTGCCGACGGCGCCGCCCGTGGTCGCATCACAGGAACCCGCACCCGTCGTGCCGGCCTCGACCGCGACGACGCAGGCCGACACCAGCGGCACCGACGTCGTCACGCCGCCCGAGGATCCGCTGGTCAACACCGCGACGATGCGCGTGCTCGAATGGCTCGCGCAGCACCGCCGCTATCCGGGCCCCGCGCGCCGCGCGCGCCTGCAGGGCACGGTCGAGATCGTCGTCGTGCTGATGCCCGACGGCCGTCTCGTCGACCAGCGCATCGCGCAGAGTTCCGGCCACGCGATTCTCGACAAGGCCGCGCTCGACCTGCTGCGCCGCGCGTCGCCGGTGCCGGTGTCCGCGTTCTTCACGGGCGAGGCGCGCCAGCTCGAACTGCGTCTGCCCATCATCTACCGCCTGAGCATCTGATGCCGACGACTTCGCCCGCTCCGTCCGGCGCGCGCCGGCACGGCCCGAGTCCCTGCGCTGCCGGCGGTCGCTGGCAGGCATGAGTTCGATCTCGCCCCGGGCCGCTCCCGATGCCGAATCCCAGGCGATCGCCGAACTCTATGCGAGCTGCTACGGCGAGCTCGTCGCCTACCTGCGCCGGCTCTGCGCCGACCACGGCCAGGCCGAGGATCTTGCCCAGGAGGCCGGGATGCGGCTGATCTCCCAGGCCCGGCGCGAAACCGTCGAGAAGCCGCGCGCGTTCCTGTTCCACGTCGCGACGAACCTCGCGCGCGACCAGTTGCGCCGGCGCATGGTCAGCGATTCGCACGCGGTCGACGGCGACTTCGACGACAACGGTTTCGCGCCGGGCGCGGACCACATCGCGACCGTGCAGGAAGACGTGGCCCGCGTCAGCGCCGCGCTGAACACGCTGACGCCGCGCGCGCGCGACGTGCTCGTGCTCGCGCGCATCCACGGACACACGCAGAAAGAAATCGCCGACCGGCTGAACCTGCAGCCCAAGACGGTCGAGAACCACCTGACCCGCGCTCTGGCCCAGCTCGGCGCGGCGCTCGGCGGCAGGCGGCGGCAATGAACCGGCACCCGACACGACCCGGCCCGACCGGCCGTTGGGGGCAAGCGAGCACTCGCGCGTCTATGCGGGAGACATGTCCATGAATTCGACCGAATCGCTGCTGCAACAAGCCGCCCGCTGGCACGCCATTGCCAGTGGAAGGGACCTGTCGGCCGACGAAACACGCTCGCTCGATCAATGGCTTGCCCAGAATCCGCGGCACCGGCTCGCCTACGCCGACGTCTGCGCGGCGGCTTTCGCGCTTGAGCAGAGCCGCGCCGCGGCCGAGGCCGTGGTCGCGCCCGCCGCGACCGCACGCGCGCCGCGGACCTGGCTGCGCTGGAGCGCGGCGGCCGGCGCGCCGCTGCTGCTCGCGCTGGCGCTGCTCGTCGGCCCGCGCATCGCGCCGGGCTGGCAGAACTGGAACAGCGACCTCTACACCGAGATCGGCAAGTCGCAGTCGCAGACCCTGGCCGATGGCTCGGTGCTCGAACTCGACACCGACAGCGCGGTCCGCGTGCGCCTCGGCAGCGACCGCCGCGACATCGAGCTGCTGCGCGGCCGGCTCGCGATCGCCGTCGCGAAAGACCCGACGCGTCCGCTGCACGTGCGCGCCGGCCGGGTCGACGCGATGGCCGTCGGCACGCGCTTCGTCGTCGACCGCAACGAGGCCGGCACCGAGGTCGGCGTGCACGAAGGCATCGTGCGCGTGACCGCGGGCGATGCGGCGCCGGTCGAACTGACCGCGGGCCAGCAGGCCTTCGTCGGCCACGACGAACCCGCCGCGCGCGTCGGCGCGCTGTCGTCCAATGACGGCTGGACGCGCGGCGTGCTCAGCGTCGAGCAGGTGCCGCTCGCCAAAGTGCTGGCCGAACTCGACCGCTATCTGCCCGAGCGCATCGTGCTGGCCGACGACGCGCATGCGGCGATGCCGATCACGGCGACGCTGCCGCTCGACGATCCGGCCGCGGCGCTGCGCGCGCTCGCGCAGACTTCGCAGCTGAGCCTGCGTCACATCCCGCGCGTCGCCTACGTCATGCGATGAGGCAGGCCCGCCTGGGCCGCCTCGCTGGCCTGCTCGCCGCCGTCGTCCCGCTGACTCCGTTCGCCGCCGGCGAGACCGAGCCGGTCTACGACATCGCTTTCGAACACGGGCCGCTGCTGAGCTGTCTGGAACGCCTCGCGCTGCTCGCGAACGTGCCGATCGTCGACCGCTCCGAACGCGTCGCGGCCGCGGTCTGCACGCAGCGCACGCTGCGCGCGACCGTGCCGCAGGCGCTCGACGAGATCCTCGTACCGGTCGGTCTCGCGTGGCGCCGGCGCAGCGACGGCGCGATCGAGATCGTGACGGCCGCGCCCGGCGAGAGCGTGAATCTCACGCCGCTGACGATCGAGGACACGCCGCTGCCGTCGCTCGCGCCGGTCACGGCCGCGACGCCGCCGGTGACCGAACTCGCGCATGAGGCGATGAGCGTCACGCGCATCGAGCAGGAACGCATGACCGCGTCGCCGCTGCTGAGCCTCAGCCAGATCGGCCGCTATGCGCCGAACGTCTATGCGAGCGGCGCGAGCCTCGCGATTCGCGGGCAGGAGCGCGATCTCGACCAGTTCAGCGGTCTCAGCGTGCGCCTGGACGGCATCGATCTCGGCACGAGCCTGATCGAAGGCGACATGGTGCCGGTCGAGGGACTGTCGGGCATGCAGCTGCAGCGCGGCCCGCGCAGCTTCGAACGCGGCGGCAGCGCGACGGCCGGCGCGCTCGATCTCTACACCGAAGCGCCGACCGAATCGCCGAGCCTGCGCGCGAGCGCGGGCATCGGCAACGACGGCGCGCTGCGCGGCTCGACCGCGTGGTCGACGCGCTTCTTCGGCGGCGAGAGCGGCGTGCGCGTCGCGCTCGAGCGCCGCGTCATGGCCGACTATGTGCACGAGGTCTATGTACCCGAGGCCAATCGCGACCACCGCGTCGTGGACAACCTCTACACCAAGCTCAATCTGGTGCCGGAGTGGCTGCCGGGCTTCAGCATGGAATTCGCGCTGCTCGCGGTGTCCGGCGACGACCCGGCGCTGTACACCGCGGCCGGCGAGTTTCCGTTTCCGCTGTCGCGAGAACGCGAAAGCTTCGCGCGCGACACGGCGCGCACGCAGACGCGTGCGCTCGGCTCCGCGCTGAGCCTGCAGTACGGCCGCGACGACTGGAACGTGCGGCTGAACGCGAACAGCACGTTCTCGCGCCAGGAAGGCCTGTGGCTCGGCTCGGGCTTCGGCCCGAGCGGCGATCTGAACAACGAACGCCGCCGCGCCGTCGGCCTGAGCGCGCGCTACACGCCGGGCGAGTGGGAAATGGCCGGCGGCGTCGAGTTCAGCGCGGTGTCCTTCGCCGACCAGGAAGCGATCTGGGTCGCCGGCTTCCGGCGCGTCGGCGACAACCGCCAGGATCTCGACTTCCGCACGCGCAGCGGCTGGCTCTGGCTCGGGCGCCACTGGGGCGAGCGCTTCAGCGTCGGCGTCGGCCTGCGTCAGGTCGAGGAAAAGGCGCAGCAGAACTACATCAGCGTCGCATGCAACGTCGGCACCGGCCTCGTTCCGCGGCCGGGCGTCTGCGCCGAGCGCGAATCCGAGCTGCAGTTCGCCCAGACCGGCCGCATCGACACGAGCACGCCGGTGCCGCTCGTCGTCGGCAACTGGAAGGTCGACGAAACCAACACGCTGAGCCTCAGCCACGGCCGCGGCGTGCGCAGCAGCGCCGGCGTGCGGCCGGAGTTCATCCAGCCGGCCGAACGCGACGACTCGACCCAGCTCGCCTGGCAGTCGGCATGGTTCGACGAGCGCCTCAAGGCGCGCCTCGCCCTGTTCCGAACGCTGATTCGTGAACGTTTCCACTATGTGACAAACCACGTCGGCGCGCGCGGCCGCGTCTACGGGGCGGAACTGGAGATCGACGCGCGCCTCGGCGAGCGCTGGCGGGCCACGCTCGGCCTGGGCCGCCTCAACGCGCGCTACGACTACTACCGCTATTACAACGAAGACCCGACGCCGCGCCTGCCCGGCGCGCCGAAGTACACCGCGCTGTTCGGCCTGCGCTACGGCGCGCCGACCGGCTGGTATGGCACGCTCGACGCGTATCACACGGCCGAGGCCGAGACGACGCTCGACATCAATCCGGGCAACCGCCGCCCGGCCTACAGCCTCGCCGACCTGCGCATCGGCTATCGCCTCGAGGACGCCGATTTCTCGCTGGCCGTCACCAACGCATTCGACGAGCTCTACCTCGACCGCGTCGACTTCCGCTACAACGACCGGCGCCAGGAGACGCGCTACCGCCTCGGCGATCCGCGGCGCGTGGAATTGCGCTGGCAGTACGAATGGCGCTGAGTGGAATACAGCGAATTCCCGCTTTTTTTCGTGATTTTCGCGATGCCGCCCCGAAGGGCTCAAGAAATACGGCCGCTGTCGCGGCCGTATTTTTTCCTGCATGACGCGTCGCGTTACGGTGTGCAGCCCTGCACGCTGACATCGTCGATCGCCCAGCCCGGATTGGGCTCGGCGACGGACGAGTCGCTGCCCATGCGGAAGCGGAACCTCACGCTCTGGCCCGCGAGCGACTGGATGTCGATCACGGACTTCACGTGCGGGCCGCCTTCCGAACACCACGCCTGCAGACCCTGCAGCGGGTTGCTGTACTGCGTCGACACCGCGCCGTTGTACGGATCGGTGAGCAGGCCGGTGGTGACCTGGGTCCAGGTCGTTCCACCGTCGGTCGAGCTTTCCAGGATGCCGCCGTCGAAGCAGCCTGCCGACGACGTCTCGAGCGACTGCTTGTTCCAGAACGACAGCGTGAGATTGCTCAGACCCGACGGCACGGCGATCGCCGGCGATACCAGACGCTGGTCGTTGGCGACAGCGAAGTTGTTCGCCTGCCAGGCCATCGTTCCGCCGTGCGGCGCGCCGGTGCCGCGCGTCCACGAATCGGTGCCCGTGCCCGCGGAATGCGTCCAGCCGTTGTCGCCGGTTTCCATGCCGTCGGTGAACACGACGGTCTGCGTGCTGTCGACCGGGCAGTCGCCCGGCAGCGGCGTCGTCGTGAACATGTTGCCGGTCGCCGCCGACGTCTCGAAGCCATTGGCGAAGACGCGATCGGCCGGCGGCGTGGTGCCGCCGGTGCCGCAGGCGTTCGATGCATAGACGCGCCAGTAGAAGCGCTGGCCGCCCGGCAGCTCCGGCGTGACGGTCCAGCTGGTCTGCGTCGTCGTCGTCGTCGCGAACACGGTCGAGAAGTCCGGATTGCGCGACACGATCACCGTGTAGTTCTCGGCCTGCGGCACGGCGTTCCAGGTCAGCGTCGGATTCGACGGCTGTCCCGTCGCGCCGTTGGCCGGCGTCACGAGCGTCGGCGTCGCCGGCGTGATCGTGTCGACCGTGATGTCGAGATCGAAGGTCTTCGTAATCGCACCCGACACGCCGGTCAGCGTGGTCGTGTAGTCGCCGGCCGGCGTCGACGCCGTGTTGGTCAGGCTGAAGGTCGCCGTGCCCGGCGGCGTCACCGCGGTCGGTGCAACGCTTGCCGTCGAGCCCGTCGGCGCGCCGCTGACGCTCAGAGTGACCGGTGTCGTGTAGCCGGTGATCTGACCGATCGCGACCGGCGTGGAGAAGTTGCCGCCGGCGCAGACGCGCGTGTCGGGCGTGGTCGCGCTCAGCGTGAACGACGGCGCGCGCGAGCAGTTGTAGCAGGTGATCGCGAAGTCCTGGTCGGTCGCGTCGCCGGTGTTCGGCACGCCGTCGCCGCCGACCGCCGTACCGGTCACGCGGATCGTCACGTCGCCGGTCGTGCCGACCGGCAGGAACACGGCTTCGTAGTTGTTCTTCGTGTCGGCCGTGCCGCCGGTGACGCTCCACTGGTTCGTGAACACGTTGCCGAGGTAGGTGTTCGCGCCGTTGACCACGCGCAGGTCGAGGTTGTTGACCTGCGGCGCGGTCGAGTTGAGCGCGCCCGGCGCATCGGTATAGGCCATCGCGACGCGCACCGGCTTGGTCGGATCGGCCACGCCGACGGCGATCTCGTAGAACTCGCCGGTGTTGTCGAGCGTCTGGCTCTGGTCGACGAGCACCTTCGGCGTCGCGTCGAACATGATCGACAGGTTCGGCATGCCGTAGCCCTGGTCGTTGCTCGGCAGGTTGTCGTTCGCGTCGACGCCGGTCAGGTAGGTCGGATGACCGATGAGCCAGGTCTTCATGAGCGCCGGACTCGGCGCGCGAGAGCCGCCGACTTCGTCGATCGTGCCTGCCGCCGCGCCGACGCCGCCGCGTTCGATCCACCACCACGCCAGCGACGACACGCCGGCGACGGCGGGCGTCGAATGACTCGTGCCCGACGACGCGGCAAAGACGGTCTGCGCCGGCGGATACCACTGGTCGCAGACGCCGTTGCCGTTGTAGCCGGAGAACAGGCTGCCGCGCGCCTGGATGTGCGTGCCCGGCGCGATGACCTCGGGTTTGGCGCGCTGGCCCGGCGCCGGTCCGCGGCTGGAGAAGCCGACCACGTCCATCGCGTTGTCGGCGTCGGTCGGACCCGAGTTGCAGCCATCGGTCCAGCCCGGACGCACGTTCTCCGATGCGCCCACGGTGATCACGTTCTTGCCCGCGCCGGGCGAGGACACGGTCGAGGCGCCGGGTCCGTCGTTCGCCGCGGCGAACAGCTGGATCAGCTCCTGGTTGCCGGCAACGGTCAGATCGGCATCGCGCGTGCCGATGTCGTAGGCCTGGTCCGAATCGTCGTAGACGGTCGGCGGAATCGTTGCGCCCCAGGAGTTCGTGTTGATGCGCCCGCCCTTGGTGTAGACGCTCTTGATCACGCCCGCGTCGGTATTGCCGCAGCCGGCGATGCTGTAGCCCGGCACGAAGATCGCGGTGCTCGCGACGCGGCCGAACGGATTGACGCCCATGCCGAGCTGATAGCCGTCGGCGTCGCGGTTCGGCGACGCCGCCGTGACGTCGTAGCCGGCGACGATGCCGCCGTTGAGCGCGCCGTGGCCGTCGACCGCACCGACCGTGGTGGTCGTCGAACTCGAACAGTTGTTGAAGTACGCGACGCGGCTCGGATTGCCGATCACGCCGCCGACATGCAGCATCTGGTCGGCCGTCGCGACGACGGTCGGACCGGTACCGCCTTCATGAATCGGACTGTCCGTCACGTCGACGATCGGATACTGCGTGTGATCGGTCGAGAAGCCGCGCGCCGTGAGCCAGCTGATGTAGTTCGGCGCCGGTGCCGGCGACGGCGGCGGAATCGCGCCGGTCAGGATCACGTTCTGTTTTTCGTCGAACTTGCGGAACACGTTCTGCGGCAGGATCGCGACGACGTCGTCGCGCTCGGCGATCGCCGCGATGTCCGACAGGCGCACGCGCAGCTTGATGTTCTGGAAGGCGAGCACCGGATGCCATTGGAGATTCAGCTTGCCGTCGCCGACCGGACCGAGCTGGTCCGGCGACAGGCGCGCGCGTTCGGCAATGAATCGCTGCGTATCTTCGGCGCGTGCGTGCCGGTACATCTGCACGGTGATGTCGACTTCGTCGCTGCCCGCCCCCGCTTCGACGCGCGCGGCGAGTTTCGGCTCGACCTTGAGATAGCCATGGAACGGTGCGGAGAACTGCAGCCAGCCCGCCCGATTGCGCAGGTTGTCGAGTTCGGTGCGGCCGGACGCGTCGGTCCAGACGATGTAACCGTTGCTCGCGATGTACTGCAGCGGCGTGATGCCGCGTGCGGTCAGTTCGTCGAGCCAGCGCTGCTGCACCGGGCCGGTGAACTGGACGAGCTGCAGCGCGGGGCCGGCCGGCGCGTGCAGCGAGAACGGAGCCGCAGCGCGCATCGTGTCGCGCTGGGTGTCGAACGGTCGCGCCAGGAAAAGCATGTTCGCTTCCGCATCGGCGACGGTCGTCGCGCTGGCGTGAACAAACGGGACAGGCAGGCCGGCAACTCCGGCCGCGCCGACGAGCGCGGCTAGAATCGCCGCCGTGATTGGCTTACGCATGGAACCCCCACAAGTGAAAAAACGGTCCGACGCAAGAACGCGACCCCGCGTTGACGGTTCCCTGGCAGCCGCAGCGACGTGGCCACAACGACGCATCGATGCACGAGCCGCAGGCTCGGCGCATCGACGATCGCATGCGCGAAACGGAGCGCCGTCATGGCACTCGGTTGCGCACGCAACCTTTGTAAAGTCGCACAATGCGCCGCCATCCGGTATGCAGCGCGATGCCGAGCGCAACGCGGAAAAACGCGGCCGAAAGGCTTATCCGAATCAGCCCGAAGACCTAGCGGCATGAGCATTCTGCGAACCCTGTCACTTTTACTGCTGGCAGCACTGCCGCCGATCGCCGAGGCCAGGACCTGCCTCGTGCTCGGCGGCGGCGGCGCGCGCGGCGCGGCGCACATCGGCGTGCTCAAGGTGCTCGAACGCGAACGCATTCCGATCGACTGCGTCACCGGCACGTCGATGGGCGCGATCGCCGGCGGCCTGTATGCCGCGGGCTACGACGCCGACGCGATCGACGCCGTGCTCAAGGGCATCGACTGGAAGGACATGTTCCGCGACGATCCCTCGCGCGAAGAACTGCCGATGCGGCGCAAGGAAGACGAGCTGCGCTTTCTCGGCGGCATCGAACTGGGACTCAAGGACGGCAGCATCGCGCTGCCGCGCGGGCTCGTGCAGGGCCAGAAGCTGCAGCTTCTGCTGCGCCGGCTGCTGCTGTCGACGGCGCAGCTCGCCGACTTCGACCAGCTGCCGATTCCGTTCCGCTCGGTCGCCACCGACATCGGCAACGGCGAGAAGGTCGTCTTCGCCGACGGCGATCTCGCGATGGCGATCCGCGCGTCGATGTCGGTACCCGGCGCGTTCGCACCGATCCGCTATCGCGGCCGTCTCATGGTCGACGGCGGCATCGTCGACAACCTGCCGATCGACATCGCGCGCGAGATCGGCGGCACGCGCCTGATCGTCGTCAACGTCGGCGAGCCGCTGCTGAGCGAGGACAGGCTCAACTCGCCGTTCAGCATCGCCAACCAGATGCTCTCGACGCTGATGAAGCGCGAGACCGATGCGCAGCAGTCCACGCTCGACGTCGACGACGACGTGCTGCTGATCCCCGACATGGGCGACATGGGCAGTGCCGATTTCCATCGCGCCGAAGAAGCCGTCGCCGCCGGCCAGCGCGCGGCCGAAGCCGAACTCGACGCGCTGCGCCGCTACAGCGTCGGCGAAGCCGAATACGCGCAGTTCCGCGCGCGCCACCGGCGGCGTGCGTTCGATCCGCCGCTGGTCGCGTTCCTCGACGTGCTGCGCGGCCGCAGCCGCACGGCGGCCTATGTCGAGCAGCGCCTGTCCGATGCCGTCGGCAAACCGCTCGATACCACGCAGCTCGAAAAGGACATCGGCCTCGCCTACGGCGACGGCAGCTACGAACGCATCACCTACGAGCTGGAACAGCGCGACGGCAAGACCGGTCTCGCGGTGCAGCCGGTCGACAAGGGCTGGGGACCGAACTTCCTGCGCTTCGGCCTGCGCCTGTCCGACGACTTCGCCGGCCGCAACAGCTATCAGCTGATCGGCGAGGTCAACTTCACGGGCCTCAACGAGCACGGCGGCGAATCGCGCAACCGCATCGAACTGGGCCGCGTGACCGGCCTGCACGGCGAGTTCTATCAGCCGTTCGGAGACGCCGGGCAGTACTACGTCGCGCCGTATCTCGACTATCGCGCGTACAACTTTCCGCTCGGCGCCGACGGTGCGGCGGCCAACAGCGCGCTCGCCGAATACCGCCGCAGCAGTTCGACCGCGGCGATCGATCTCGGCTATACGCCGAATTCGACCTGGCGCCTGTCGACGACCTTCGGCTACAGCTACGACGAGGCGCGACGCCGCGTCGGCACGCCCGACCTGCCCGGTCTGGTCAGCAACACCTATGGCAGCGTGAAACTGCGCGCGACGCGCGACAGCCTCGACGATTCGGGTTTCCCGGGCAGCGGCACGCGCCTGGACCTGTCGCACGAATTCCTGTCCGGCGCCGAGGACTTCGGCACCTCGGACGTGTCGCGCCTGAGCTGGGACACGGCGTTCTCGCACGGCGCGAGCCGCTGGCTGCTCGGCGCGCGCATGCATTCGGCCGGCGGCGACGGCGACCTGCTGTCGACGTTCGGCACGCTGGGCGGACTCGGCAATCTGTCGGGCTATACCGAGAATCAGCTGCTCGCGAACCAGATCGCGCTGGGCCGGATCGTCTACTACCGGCGGCTCACCGACGCGACCAAGCTGATCTCGGTGCCGGTGTATCTCGGCGGCAGCCTCGAAGCCGGCGGCATCTGGGACTCGCGCGAGGCGATCAATCGCGAGGACCTGATCGGTGCCGGCAGCGTGTTCGTCGGCATCGACACTTTCCTCGGGCCCATGTTCCTGGGCTTCGGCCATGCCGAGGGCGGCAACAATTCGTTCTACCTGAGCTTCGGGTCGCTGCTCCGGTCAGACCCGTAGGGCCGCTTCCCGGAAGTACAATTGGCGGCTGCGGCGGAGGCGCACTACGCTTCCGCCGTTTCCGCGCCGCGCCGTCCCCGGCGGCGGCGCGCATTCCCCGCTCGCTCCAGCCGAAAAGGACGCCCCGTGAAAAAGGTCTACAACTCCGCCGCCGAAGCCCTGGACGGCCTGCTGTTCGACGACATGACCCTCGCCGCCGGCGGATTCGGTCTCTGCGGCATTCCGGAAAACCTGATCCAGGCACTCAAGGAAGCCGGCACCAAGGGCCTTACCATCGTCGGCAACAACGCCGGCGTCGACGACTTCGGCATGGGCCCGCTGCTCAAGACGCGCCAGGTCAAGAAAGTCATCGCGTCCTACGTCGGCGAGAACAAGGAATTCGAACGCCAGGTGCTCGCCGGCGAACTGGAACTCGAACTCACGCCGCAGGGCACGCTCGCCGAGCGCCTGCGCGCCGGCGGCGCCGGCATCCCGGGCTTCTACACGCGCACGGCCTTCGGCACGAAGCTCGCCGAGAAGCGCGAGACCAAGGAATTCGACGGCAAGGAATACGTGCTCGAACCCGCGATCACCGCCGACGTGTCGATCGTCAAGGCCTGGAAGGGCGACAGGTTCGGCAATCTGGTCTATCGAAAAACCGCGCGGAATTTCAATCCGATGATCGCGACCTGCGGCAAGGTCACGGTCGCCGAGGTCGAGGAACTCGTCGAGACCGGCGAACTCGAACCCGACCAGATCCACACGCCGGGCATCTACGTCGACCGCATCATCCAGGGCAGGAACTACGAGAAGCGCATCGAGTTCCGCACCGTGACCGGCGGTGCGCCGTCGGGCAAGGAAAACCCGGTGCGCGACATGATGGCGCGCCGCGCCGCGAAGGAACTGCGCGACGGCTACTGCGTCAATCTCGGCATCGGCATTCCGACGCTCGTCGCCAACCACATTCCGGCCGGCGTCAACGTGACGCTGCAGTCGGAAAACGGCCTGCTCGGCATCGGTCCGTTCCCGACCGAAGACAACGTCGACGCGGACCTCATCAACGCCGGCAAGCAGACCATCACCGCGATCCCGGGTTCGAGCTTCTTCTCGAGCGCCGATTCGTTCGCGATGATCCGCGGCGGCCATATCGACCTGTCGATTCTCGGCGGCCTCGAAGTGTCCGAGAACGGCGATCTCGCGAACTGGATGGTGCCCGGAAAAATGGTGAAAGGCCCGGGCGGCGCGATGGACCTCGTCTCGGGCGTCAAGCGCGTCGTCGTGCTCATGGAGCACACCGCGAAGGACGGCTCGCCGAAGATCCTGCCGGAATGCGCGCTGCCGCTGACCGGCAAGAACGTCGTCGACCTGATCATCACGGAACTCTGCGTGTTCGAGGTCAAGGACGGCGGCGGCCTGCGCCTGATCGAACTGCATGACGGCGTGAGCCTCGATGATGTGAAGGCGAAGACGGGCTGTGCGTTCGAGATTGCGGACGGGGCGAACTGAGTTCGCCAGGCGCACGGCGCGTGGGCTCCGCCAGGCGTTTTCGCCGAAGCGACGACCTCGATGCGGGTTTCTTCGGCTCAGGCCAACCGGCGCCCGCACTGCGACGCTATTGCGCGCGCGGGCGTCGGAGCGGGGTCACGACTGTCCGCCGGAGCCGCTCATGTCCTCGTTTCCGAAGATCGACTCGCCCTGCCCGCTGCGCTGGAAATCCGCCCCCGAAGCGGGGCGCGATTTCTGCACGCAGTGCCGCCGCCGCGTGCACAACCTCGATGCCCTGGATGACGCGCAGCGGCGCGCGCTGCTCGCGGGCTGCGAAACGGATATCTGCGTGTCGTATTCGGTGCCGCGCCGCCGGTTCGCGCCGGCGGCAGCAGGCCTCGGGCTCGCGGCCGCGCTGAGTTTCGGTGCGGCGGCGGCGGAGATTCCGGCCGATCGTTCGCCGGTTGCGGCGCAGGCACTGATTCCGTCGGAACCAAGGGCCGACTGTGCGACGGAAGCCGAAGAACAGACGGAACTCGTCGAAGTCATGGTCGGCGGCATCAGCAGCGCGCGCGAGGCGGAATGGGACGAGGCCAGCAACCTGCCGGACCTTCCGCTCGCCGGGCCCGGCGCGTTCGAGAATGACGCCGAGTTCGTGGCGCCGCCGTCGGCGCAGCCCGACTGAGCGAAGGCGCGCGGTGCATCGCCGGGCGAACATGGCAGCATAGCGGGCACCGCCACTGCCGCGTGCCGCCATGCCGTCGTATCGCACTGCCTCGACGCTCCGCCGCCGGCCGCGCCGGCGATTGCGTTTCGTGCTGCTCGCGCTCGCGGCCGTGCCGGTCGTGGCGTTTCTCCACTACCGCCTCGACGAAGCGCCGTCGGGCGCCGCGCAGAGCGTCGCATCGCGGCCCGCACGCACCGTTGCCGATGCGGAAAACGCATGGCTGTATCTGACCGGGCTCGGCGCCGCCGACGGCGTCGAGCCCACCGTTGCCGGACGCAGGCACGTCGACGCGTATCTCGCGGGCGCGGATCGCGAGCCGGTCGAGACCGAGGCCGTGCCCGGCGTGAAGCCCGACTCCGAACGCGACGGCTTCGCGACGGTCTGCCGTCCTTCGCTCGGCAACTGCGGTGCGTGGGCGGTACGGCATCGCGACGCGCTGTTGCGACTCATCGAAGCGAACCGGCTGCGGCTGACGCGGCTCGACCGCGCGAGTGCGCTGCCGCAGTGGCAGGAGCCGCC
>NZ_DATIGT010000294.1:0-63471 GCF_035481375.1 Tahibacter sp. | reverse complement strand
GTGTGGCAGGCAGTCAGCGAGCTCGAGCCGATCGCGACGAGGAGCAGCAGAGCAACGGTCTTCAGCGTGGTTTTCATGGCATGGATCCCTTCGGTGTGATGAAGCGGCGGCGCGCTCGGGCGCCGCCGTGACGACGGGTTTACTTGCTGTTCGCCGCGAGCGCGTCGGCTTCGCGCAGGCGTTCGTCGCGGCGCGCTTCGGCGGCCGCGACGGCGGCGTCGTAGTCAGCCTTCGCCTTGTCCTGGCAGCCGTCCTTCGCCGCGCCGGTCAGCGCATCGCAGCGCTGGTCGGCGACCTTCTTCGCCGCTTCGGCGTCGGTCTTCGCGACGTCGTAGTCGGCCTTGGCGCGCGTGCGCATCACGTCGGCCTCTTCCTTGCCGATCTTGCCCGACGCGTCCGCCATGGCCTGGCCGACTTCCTTGTTCGCGTCGGCATGCTGCTCGCCGGCCGAGCGTTCGGCCGAATTGAGGTCCTTGTTCGCGTCGGCCTGGGTCTTCGCGAGATCGGACTGAGCCGCCGCGACGTCCTTGTTGGCCTCGGCGCGCGCGTCCTGCGACTTCTGGTTCGCCTCGGCCTGGGCCTTGGCAACGTCGGCGCGCGTCTTGGCGGGATCTTCCGGGCGGTCGCAGGCACTCAGCAGCAGCGCAGCGGCAAGACCGGCACTCAGCAACAGCGGTTTGGTATTCATGACGACTCCATCAGGTTCGGTGACTTACAGTCGGGGGTGTACAGAGTCCGTGCCAGCCCCAGCAGCATCGCAAGCCGCTGATTTGGAAGGGAGTGTGGCGAGGCACGGCATGCAGTAATCCCAGCGTCGGCCGCGGCGGCCATGCAGAACGCATGACACCGCGCCGGCAGTGGCTTGCCCAAGGGCCGGAGTGCAACGTGGTCGACGACACTGCTGAGCGGACCGCCGATTCCCCGGACTGGGACGGCTGGCAGCGCTATCTGCTGCTGTTCGCACTGACTTTGCTGCTGCTGCTCGGCGTGGGCTGGGCAGCGCTCGGCACGGGCGAGCAGCTGACGACGACGCTGAGCGACGTCACCCGGCTGCAGGAGGCGACCAAGCGGCTGTCGCTGCTCCTCACGCGCACGGTGGATCTCGAAACCGGTCAGCGCGGCTATCTGCTGACCGGCGACGACCAATACCTGCGTCCGTACCGCCTGGCCGATGCCGAGATCTCGGCGGACTTCCGCGCCGTCGACGAGGCGCTGCGCGAGTATCCGGAGGCGCGCGAGGAACTCGCCGCGATCGAGGACGCGCTCGCAAAGAAGCGCGGCGAAATCGCGACCTCGCTCGCGGTCTATCGCGAACAGGGCGCCGAGGCTGCGCTGACGCTGATGCGTTCGGGCTTCGGCAACCAGATGATGGACGACGTCCGCAACGCGATCGCGAAACTCACGCGCGATGCGCGCAGCCTGATCGCCGAGCGGCAGATCCATCTCGAACGCGCGATCGCGCAGCGCAACGTGTCGATCTTCTCCGCGCTGGGGCTGGCGATCGTCGCGAGCGTCGCCGGCGTGGTGCTGCTGCGCCGGCATCTGAACGCCCTGCGCCAGGAGCGCAGGCTGCGCGCCGCGGCTGCGCGCTCGGACCAGGCCAGCCGCGAGAAGAGCGCCTTTCTCGCGAACATGAGCCACGAGATCCGCACGCCGCTCAACGCGATCTTCGGCTTCAGCCAGCTGCTGTCCGAACGCGTCAGCGATCCGCAGGACAAGCGCTACGTCGATGCGATCGTGACCAGCGGGCGCTCGCTGCTCGCGCTGATCAACGACGTACTCGACCTCTCGCGCATCGAAGCCGGCAAACTCGACGTGCGGCCCGCTCCGATGAACGTGCGCGAGCTGCTGCAAAGCGCGCAGCTCGTGTTCTCACAGCTCGCGGCGGACAAGGGGCTGCGCCTTGATACGCGCGTCGACGCCTCGGTGCCCGACGGGGTCGAACTCGACCAGGCACGACTGCGCCAGATGCTGTTCAACCTCGTCGGCAACGCGGTGAAGTACACCGACCAAGGCTACGTGCGGCTGCGAGCGAGTGCGACACCGGACGCCGACGACGAACTGCGCGCGACGCTGCTGATCGAAGTCGAGGACAGCGGCGTCGGCATCGCCGCGGAGGATCGCGAGCGCATCTTCGAGCCCTTCATGCAGGCCGCGGCCGACGCGAACCAGCGCGAGGGCACCGGGCTCGGGCTGTCGATCACGCGCCGGCTCGCGCACTTGATGAGCGGCGAAATCCTGCTCGAAAGCACACCCGGCAAGGGTTCGTGCTTCCAGCTGCGCCTGCCGCGGGTGCCGCTCGCCGTGCTGCCGGAGGCGGCGCCGGCCGCAGCGACGGAACTGCAGACGATCGCACCGCTGACCATTCTCGTCGCCGACGACGTCGCGCTGAACCGGCAGCTCATCGAGGCGCTGTTCCGCGGCTCGCCGCATCGCCTGATCATGGCCGAGGACGGCAGCCAGGCCGTCTCGCTGACGCGCGTGCATCGTCCGGCGATCGTGCTCATGGACATCCGCATGCCGAACCTCGACGGCGTCGCCGCGCTCGAACGGCTGCGCGCGGATCCGGAACTCGCGCAGATCCCGGTGATCGCCGTGACGGCATCGAACCTGCTCGGCGACGAATCGGCGCTGCGCAAACGCTTCGACGGCTATGTGCGAAAGCCGATCACGCGCGAGCTGCTCACGGCCGAACTGCTGCGCGTGCTGCCGCTGCCCGGAAGCGCGCCGGCCAACGGCGCCGGCGACGATGCGCCTCGCGAACCGCAGGCTCTGCCCGACGTGCTGGCCGAACTCGAACGCGTCGAGCGCGACGTGTGGCCGCGGCTGCGCGATTCGCTGGCCGTCCGCGAGACCACGCGGCTGGCAGAACGACTGCTCGTTCTCGCCGAGCGCTGCGGCTCGGCCGGCCTGGAACGCTATGCGCGGCGCCTGCAATCGGCCGCCGCGCAGTTCGATCCGGTTGCGCTCGAAGCCACGCTGACCGACTTTCCCCACCAGCGCGCGCATCTCGCCGCGCATCTGCAGGACACTGTGTAATGCCGTTTTCCGCTCCCCCGCGCGAGCCGCTGATTCTCATCGTCGACGACCAGACGCCGAACGTCCAGTTGCTCGGCCATATCCTGTCGGACGCCGGCTACGACGTGATGCCGGCCAATTCCGGCGAACAGGCGCTCGCGCGCGCGCAGGCGCGCCGACCCGACCTCGTGCTGCTCGACATGATGATGCCGGGGATGGACGGCTTCGAGCTGTGCCGGCGCCTGAAATCCGACCCGAACCTGCTCGACGTGCCGACGATTTTCCTGACGGCCGCGACCGAGCGCGAATTCCTCGTGCGCGCGTTCGAACTCGGCGCGGTCGACTACATCACCAAACCTTTCGTCGCCGAGGAGCTGCTCGCGCGCGTGCGCACGCACGTCAACCTGAAGCGCGCGACGGAACACCTGCGCCTGATCGTGCGCGAGCGCGACGACGTCACCGCAATCGTCGCGCACGATCTCAAGAATCCGATCTCCAACATCCGCTTCGCCGCGCAGATGCTGCGGCGGCCCTCCATCAGCGCCGAACGCCACGCCGGACTCGTCGACGATATCGTGAGCTGCTGCGACGAGGCGATCGAATTCGTGCAGCGCTTCCTGCAGCGCCGCGCGAACATCGAGCGCGTGCGCATGCTCGAATCCGCCGCAGTCGACCTGGGCCAGCTCGCCGACCGCGCGATCGCGCGCCAGCAGGCCGCGGCCGAGGCGCGCGGCGTCCGCCTCGTTCGCGGCGGCAAGCCGCTCGCCGCGCAGGGCGATCCGGCCGCGCTGCGCAATGTGCTGCAGAACCTCATCAGCAACGCGATCCGCTATGCGCCGCGCGGATCGGCGATCGACGTGCTGCTGGATTCCGACCGGCCGGGCTTCGCCCGCGTGTTCGTGATGGACCGCGGCCCGGGCATTCCGGCAGCCGAGCGCACCAAGCTGTTCCAACGTTTCGCGCGCATCGCGCATGTCGACACGGATGCCGACGAAAGCCTGTCGACCGGGCTGGGGCTCGCCATCGCGCGCGACGACATCGAGCAGATGGGCGGCTATCTCTGGTTCGAACCGCGCGGCGGCGGCGGCAGCACGTTCGCGTTCGAGCTGCCGCTCGCGCGCACGGTCGACGGCTGAGCGTTCAGCGCGCCGGCCACAGCGCGAGCGCGACGAATGCGGTGATGGCCGCGAACAACACGGTCAGCGGCGCGCCGACGCGGAAAAAATCGCCGAAGCGGTAGCCGCCGGGCAGATAGACCAGCAGATTGCCGTGGTGGCCGAGCGGCGTCAGGAACGCCGCGACCGCACCGATCGCAAGGCTGGCGACGAGCGCTTCGGGCGCGAGACCGAGCGGTTCGGCCATGCGCGCGACGATCGGCGCGAGCAGCACGACGGTCGCCGCATCCGACAGCACCTGCGTCACGATCGCGCCGGCGCTGAACACGAGGATCAGGATCCAGAACGGCGAAAAGTCCTGCAGCATCGGCGCGAACTCCGCCGCCGCGAGCGCCGTCAGTCCGGTCTGTTCCAGCGCGGCGCCGAGCGCCAGCGCACCGGCGATGAACGCGATCACGCGCAGCTCCAGCGCCGCGTAGGCTTCCTCGGCACTGAGGCAGCGCGCGACCACGACGCCGATCGCGCCGGTCAGGAATGCGACGTGGACCGACAGCAGTTCGGTCGCGGCCGCGATCACGCTGCCGCCGAGAATGCCGAGCGCCCACCACGCCCGCGAGCGGCGCAGACGCCGCGCCGGGAACGGCAGCGCCATCAGGAACTCGCGCTGCGCACCGAGCCGGTCGAGCTGCGCGGGCTCGCCCCAGACGACGAGCGTGTCGCCCGGCTGCAGGTGCACGCCGGCCAGTTCGCCGCGCATCCAGCCGTCGCGACGCCAGAGACCGACGACGATGACGCCGTAGCGTTCGCGGAAATCGACTTCACCGACCGCGCGGCCCGACAGGTACGAGCGCGGTGCGATGACGAGCTGCGCGAGGCGCTCGTCGCCGAACGCCTCGGCACCCTGCGTTTCGTGCGCCTCGCCGTACTTCGCGACCGCGTGCAGTGCGAGCCCTTTTTCGTCGGCGATGCCGGCGATGCCTTCGGGCGTCGAGCGCACCAGCAGCACGTCGCCGGCTTCGAGCCGGCGCTCGTCGCGGCCGTGGCGTATCGGGTCGCCGCCGCGCAGCCAGTCGACGATCTCGAACCGGCTCGCGTAGCGCTCGGCGATCGCGGCGAAGGTCTGGCCGACTTGCGGCGCGCCGTCGCGGATCAGTATTTCGGTGTAGTAGTCCTCGAGCGCGAAGCGTTCACCGCTGCTGCCGGCCGCGACGCGTTCGGGCAGCAGCCAGCGTCCGGGCAGCGCCATGTAGACGAGGCTGCAGACGACGAGCGCAACGCCGATCGGCGTCAGCGAGAAGATGCCGAGCCCCTCGCGGCCGGCTTCCTGCAGCACGTGGTCGGCGACGAGAAATGCCGGCGCGCCGATCAGGGTCAGCGTCGTGCCGATCGATGCGGCGAGCGACACGGGCATGAGCAGCCGCGACACCGAGAATCCGCCGCGCGTCGCGACCGTGCCGGCGATCGGCACCATGAGTGCGGTGATCAGCAGATGGTGCGTCAAGGCCGACAGCAGCGCCGCGGCGAGCATCAGCACGATCATGCCCCAGGCGAGATGCGTGCCGGCAACGCGCATGACCCAGCTCGCGAGGCGTTCGGCGAGGCCGGTGTTCACCACCGCGGCCGACAGCACGAACGCGCCGATCACCGCGACGACAGGCTCGCTGCCGAACCCTTTGAGCGCCTGCTCCGGCGTCAGCACGCCGCCGCCGATCAGGACGACGACCGCTGCCATCGCGACGAGATCGGACCGCATCCATTCGGTGACCAGCAGCAGCAGCGCGAGGGCGATGACGATCAGGCAGATGATCTGCGGCGGGCTCAGCATGTCGCGCGCGACTCCTTCGACGAAACCCGAGTGTCGCAAACACTGGCGGCGAACGGCCAGCGCCGGCTGCTGCACCGCAACCGGCTGCGGTCCCGCCTGCGCGCTCGCGGGCGGGCCGCGGAATCACGCAATGCACAATGTCGATACGTAGCCTTGTGCCGATTGCCTGATTAGTAATTGGTTCGTACGAAGGCCTTCATAGTAGTCGGGCGTTTCGCTACCATCGCTCGCCGCGCGCAATTTCCGCTACGTCAGAACCGGGGAGTCTTCATGAAATACTCGATCAGGCCGGGCTCCGGCCGTGGCTCGTCCGGCGCGCGCCTCGTGCGCCGCGCTTCGCCGCTGGCTGCGACGCTGCTGTCGCTGTGCGGCGGCAACACGTTCGCGCAGCAGCTCACGCCCGACGACGAGGCGATCAAGCTCGACCGCGTCGAAGTCGTCGGCTCGCATCTGCGGCGCGTGGATATGGAAACGCAGCATCCGGTCCTCGTCATCGAGCGCGAAGCGCTGCTGCGCACCGGCCTGACCGACGTCGCCGACATCCTGCAGACGATCACGAGCAACGGCCAGACGCTCAATCGCAACATCAACAATGGCGGCAACGGCGAGGCGCGACTGAACCTGCGCAGCCTCGGCGACAACCGCACGCTCGTACTGCTCGACGGCCGCCGCTTCGTCGCCGGCCTCGAGGGCGCGGTCGACCTGACCGCGATTCCGCTCGCGCTGGTCGAGCGCGTCGAGGTGCTGCGCGACGGCGCTTCGGCGCTCTACGGCTCCGACGCGATCGCCGGCGTCGTCAACATCGTGACGCGGCGCGACTACACCGGCGGCGAAGCCGGCATCCAGTTCGGCGAAAACGCGCACGGCGACGGCGCGAGCCGCGCGTTCGACATCACCTACGGCATCACCGGCGAGCGCTGGAACGTCGCCGCCGGTGCGAGCTACAGCAAGGACGACCCGATCCTCGCGCGCGACCGCGCGATTTCGCGGCTGCCCTACTTCGGTCTGCCGCTCGCCGCGACCGGTTCGCTGACGACGCCGTACACGCGGCTGATCCGCGAATCGGGCGGTGGCTACGTGCGGTTGATCGAAGGCCGCCCGGGTACGTCGGCCGATGACTTCCGGCCGCTCGATCCGGCCACCGACGGCTACAACTACACCTTGCAGAACTATCTGAAGACGCCGCAGGAACGCCGCTCCGTGTTCGCGCAGGCGCGCTATGAGTTCAGTTCCCGGCTCGCACTGCGCACGAACCTGCTGCGCACCGAGCGGCGCTCGTCGCAACAGCTCGCCGAACCGGTCGTGTCGTTCTCGCCGTTCCTGCTCGACGCCGACGGCAATCCGATCGGGATCGCGGCGGACAACGTCTACAACCCGTTCGGCGAAGCGATCGTCACGGGTTCGCGCCGCTTCGTCGAAGCCGGGCCGCGCCGCTTCGAACAGGACGTCGACACGACGCGCCTGAGTTTCGGCCTCAACGGCCTGTTCGAACTCGGCGCGCGCGAGTTCACCTGGGGCGTCGACTACAGCGCGACGCGCGCCGACGAGGGCGAGTTCGTCTCGCCCTATGCCGACAACGCGCGGCTCGCGCGCGCGCTCGGACCGTCGTTCCGGGACGCGGCCGGCGTCGAACGCTGCGGTACGCCGGGCGCCGTGATCGCGGGCTGCGTGCCGCTGGATCTGTTCGGCCCGCCCGGCTCGATCACACGCGAGATGCTCGACTACGTCGGCGTGTCGGCGCACAACCGACGGCGCGCCGATTCGCGCGACCTGCTGCTGCACGCCGAAGGCGAGGCGTTCGACCTGCCGGCCGGCCCGGTCGGCATCGCGACAGGTTACGAACACCGCCGGGAAAGCGGCTACAACCGGCCCGACGCGGTGATCGCGAGCGGCAATGCGAACGGCACCGGCGTGACCTACGAGGCGACCGAAGGCGACTACACCGTCGACGAAGCCTATGTCGAAGTGAACCTGCCGCTGCTGACCGGCCGGCCGCTCGCGCGCCAGCTCGACGTGTCGCTCGCGTCGCGCTATTCCGACTATTCCGCGTTCGGTGCAACGACCAATTCCCAGTTCGGCCTGCGCTGGAAGCCGGTCGACGATCTGCTCGTGCGCGGCAACATCGCCGAAGGCTTCCGCGCGCCGAGCCTGTTCGATCTGTATTCCGGCGCCTACGACAGCATCGGCCAGCTGCCCGATCCCTGCGCGGCCGTGAATTCTCCGTCGGCCGCGACGCTGTCGCGCTGTCAGGCCGCCGGCGTCCCGGTCGACGTGCAGGAGGGCGAGAGCTACATCACTTACGGCGCGAATCGCGACCTTGCGCCCGAGCGCGCGCTGTCGCGATCGGTCGGCTTCGTCTATTCGCCGCACTGGCTCGACGGGTTCGAGGCCACGGTCGACTGGTATCGCATCCAGATCCGCGACGCGATCGGCGACCGCTCGCCCGATGCCGTGCTGGCCGACTGCTACGAGCGCGGCGACGCCGCGGCCTGCGCGCGCATCACACGCGCCGCCGACGGCAGTCTCGTGCGCGTCGTGGCGACGGCGCAGAACCTGCCGGGCGGCCTGGAAACCGAGGGCGTGGATTTCGGATTCAACTACCGGCGCAGCACGTCGGCCGGCGATTTCGTGTTTGCCTGGGACAATGCCTATGTCGATTACTACGGTGAACTGCACCAGCCCGCGCGCAACACGCTGCTGCCCGACGGCACGCGCGCGCAAGGCAACGTCGTCGCCGACAACCGCTCGCCGGGCGGCTTCTACACCGTGGTCTGGCGCCTGCGCTCGAACCTGAGCCTCGCCTGGAGCCGCGGCGACTGGAACGCCTCGGTCGGCGCGCGCTATTTCTCGCCGGGCGACGAAGACTGCAGCATCGTCACCGACACGGCTGCCTACCTCGAACGGCCCGAACTCAATGCGCTGTGCTCGAACCCCGGCCGCGAGATCGACGTCGACGGTTCCGGCACCGCGTCTCCCGCACCGCAGAACCGCGTCGCGAGCGTCACCTATTTCGATCTCGAAGCCGGCTGGCAGACGCCCTGGAACGCGAAGATCACGCTCGGCGTCCGCAACGCGTTCGACCGCGACCCGCCGGTCGCCTACTCGACCCAGTTCAATTCGTTCTTCGCCGACTACGACGTGCCGGGGCGCTACTGGTATGCGAGCTACCGCCAGCGGTTCTGAACCGACGCTGCGCTGAAGCACGGAAGATGCGGTTGCCGCCTGCGCCGCACGGGAAAACTGGTCGTCGCCGGCGGCGCGGCCAGTACCCCGCCGTCGCTGCCGACGACGCCGCAGCAGATTCTCGAAAGCCTCGGCTATTCGTTGTCGCAACCGCTGTTCGGGCGGCTCGCGACATGCTGAAGAAAGAAGCTTCACCGCGCAGCCCTATGCGACCTGCCGAGTGCTATGCCGGCTCGCGGCGCGCCGCAGCCGCGCGACGTGTTCGAACCGGCCACCGTCGTCGATCGCTTCGACATCGCATCGAACACGCAATGCTGGCTGCCGCCCGTATTCGATCTCGGAACCATCTCGGCCGAGTTCCCGTAACGAAAAAAAAGCGGCGACGCAGGGGAACGTCGCCGCCTTGGACCACGCACGTCGCCCCTTGGGGTGGGCGGGTGCTGCGCCGCTTCACAGCGGTGCTGGACCGGTCGGTCGGGGAAGGGTTCAGTGACCGGTCCGCTTGGGGAAAAGAACTTCCGTGTCGATGCGTCTTCCGTTGCGGGTCGCCCCGCGATTCGCACCGTTTCGCGTCGACACCGCGCCGTTGGTTCGCGGCGGCGACACGGGACGATGTGTCAGGTGCGGCGCCTACTGCAGCCGCGATTCAAAACTGTCGACTTCCTTCTCGGCCTGGTCCTTGGCCCAGCCGTAGCGTTCCTGCAGCTTGCCGACGAGATATTCGCGGTGGCCGTCGGCGACACCGAGGTCGTCGTCGGTCAGCTTGTTCCACTGCACCTTCGCTTGGCCGGCAACCTGCTTCCACTTGCCCTTGATGATGTCCTGGTTCATGGCGGTTCCTCAGGCAGCGAGACGGCGTTTCAGATCGCGCATTTCGTCATGCGTGCGCTTGAGATCCGGATAGTGGCGTTCGGCGATGCGACGCAGCTCCATATCGTCGCTCTGGGTCAGATCGTCGCGGAACGCTTCGAGGATGCGGTCCTCGGTCTGTTCGAGCTGCGCCACGTAGACCGATTCGCTGTCCTTGCTCATGCTCGCGCGGACGTCGGCGTAGAACTTGCGCAGCGAACCGAGCATGGTGCCGCCCTGCGGCGCGGTTTCGCCGTGCGAAGCCAGGCGGGCCGAAAGGTCGCTCGCGATCGCCTGCTTCTGCTGCGCCATGCGCTGGAACAGGTTGGCGTACGCGGGAATTTTCACCTTCGTCGCCGCCTCGCTGTAGAACTTCTCGCCGTCGTTCAACAGCTCGATCAGGTCTTTCAGGTTGCTCGTGGTACTCATGGATTTCTCCTTGGTTCTGCAGGGTGGTCGGGCCGCCGTCCCAGGCGGCCGGGCGTCGTCGTCGATGCCGGCCGATGACGGCTAAGCGCTTCGGCGGCCGGTGATCAGCGAGATCACGAACAGCACCAGGAACACGAAGAACAGGATCTTGGCGATGCCTGCTGCCGCGCCGGCGATACCACCGAAACCCAGCACCGCCGCGATCAGAGCGACGACCAAAAACACAACGGCGTAATGCAACATGGGTTATCTCCTTAGGCTTGCCATCCGCGTCGCATCCCGATGCCGCCGCGGTCGAAGCAATAGAGTCAATCCGCATGCCAACCGCGATGCTGGAAATTTCCCTTTGTTTTTCATTATCTTGCTATCTGCTGACATCGCTTTCACGAGGCGGATTGCAGGAATGCGCCAACTGCCCGTGCAGACTGCAAGGGCTTGAGCCCATGGGAACGCAATGAACGAAACCGCCAACACGCCGCGCGAACGCGTACTGTTGATCGACGACGACGCCACGGTGCTGCGCAACTTCAGGCTGTGCCTGGAAGACGAGGGTTATCAGGTCAACACCGCGCCGAACACCGGGTCGGCGCTCGCGGCGGTCGCCCGCAGTGTCTTCGACGTCTGCGTGCTCGACCTTCACATCGGCGAGGAGTTCGGCCTCGACCTGCTGCCGCAGCTGCGGGCTGCCGCGCCGTGGATGCGCGTGATCATGGCGACGGCCGAGTCGGATGCGGCGATCGCCGTCAGCGCGATGCGCGCCGGCGCGGCGGACTATCTGATCAAACCGTGCGAGCCCGAGAAACTGCTGCATGCGGTCGACCAGCAGATGCAGGCGCGCCGGCTCGAGCGCCGCATCGAGGAACTCGAGGCCTCGCGCTCCGAGACGCTGCCCGACCTGCTCGACAGCGCGAATCCGACCATGAGCCGTCTGCTCGAAATGGCGCGGCAGGCCGCCGAGACCGATGCGACCGTGCTGATTCTCGGCGAAAGCGGCACCGGCAAGAATGTACTCGCGCGCAACATCCATTTGTGGAGCAACCGGCGCAAGGCGGGCTTCGCGACGGTGAACTGCCCGTCGCTGTCGGCGGAACTGCTCGAGAGCGAATTGTTCGGCCACGTGAAAGGCGCCTTCACCGGTGCGCACGATCATCGCCAGGGCCGCGTGCAGGTCGCCGAGGGCGGCACCCTGTTCCTCGACGAGATCGGCGAATTCCCGCTGTCGCTGCAGCCGAAGTTCCTGCGCTTCCTGCAGGACCGGGAGTACGAGCGCGTCGGCGATCCGCGTACGCGCACGGCCGACGTCCGCATCATCGCCGCGACGAACCGCGATCTCGCCCATTCCGTGGCCGAAGGCACGTTCCGCACGGACCTGTACTACCGCCTCAATGTGATCGCGCTGACCGTGCCGGCGCTGCGCGAGCGCCCGGAAGACATCCTGGGGATCGCCGACCGTCTGCTGACGACGCTCGTCGCGCGCTACCGCCGTCCGGCGCGCCGCTTCACCGATACCGCGCGCAATGCGCTGCTCGCGTATTCGTGGCCAGGCAACGTGCGCGAACTCGCCAACGCGATCGAGCGCGCGGTGATCCTCTGCGCCGGCGAGGAGATCGCGTATGAGCATCTGCCGTTCGCGACCTCGGGCGTGGCCGCGACGAGCCTCGCGAGCGCGACCCCGCGCGCCGGCGATCCGGTCACGATCGAACAGCTCGAACGCGCGCACATCGAAGCCGTGCTCGGCGCGACGCCGACGCTCGACGTCGCGGCCAAGCAGCTAGGCATCGATGCGTCGACGCTGTACCGGAAGCGGAAGGCCTACGGGTTGGGGTGAGCGGCGAGAAAGAGAGTGACCAGGAGTGGGAACCGAGGAAGAAGAGCCGGTCACTCGCCTCTCACTCCTGTCCACTCGCCGTCAGCGAATTCCCGCCTTCTGATTGAAATCGCCGATCACGCCGACGAGCGCGGTCAGCGCGTCGCGTTCGGCGGCGGTCAGGTCGGGGTGCCAGGTGTCGAGAATCAGCACGACGCGCGTGCGCTCGCTGCGATTCCAGGCTTCGTGTTCGTAGGTGTCGTCGAACACGACGCAGCGGCCTTCCTGCCAGACGTGGTCGATGCCGCCGACGCGCAGCGCGCAGCGGTCGGGCACGATCAGCGGCAGGTGCGTGACGAGGCGCGTATTCGTGACGCCGCGGTGCGGCAGGATGTGCGCGCCGGGCGTCAGCAGCGAGAACAGTACTTCGGGCGCGTGGTCGCGGATGCGCACGATCGGCAGGTTGTCCAGCGCCGCCGTCGTCTGCGGGCAGCGCGCGCAGTTGTCCTCGCGGCGCTCGCCGTGGCGGTAGAAAAAGAATCCGGTCCAGGCGGACTGCCCTTCCCGGCCGCGCAGGTAATCTTCGACGCGCGCATCCGAATCAAAGCGCAGGAACGGCTCGAAGCCGTGCTCGGCCGCAAGCAGGTTCACGAGTTCGAGCCGGATCGCGTCGGTCTTCGCTTCGAGCGCCTCGAGCCACGGAAAACGCGCGCGTTCGTAGTAGGCCTGCGAGGCAATGCCCGGAAAGAACAGGAACAGCGGCCGCTGCGCCGGATCCGGGTAGTGCGCGGGCGCGTCGCCGAGGTAGATCGCGAGCGCCTGCTCGACGCGCCGCAGCTCGGCCGCACCGTGGCGCGCACGCAGCGGCGCGAGCGCGCCGTCGAACAGGGCATGGCGGCGCTGGTCGACGTAACGCATCGCAGCGAGCACCGGCTGGCGCAGTCCGGGCGGCGTCGTCGCTTCGTTCAGCCATTCGCCGAACTGCTGCGCCGTGCGCAGCGCGCGGAAGTATTCGGGCAGCGCTTCGTCGTCGCGCTGCAGCTGCTGCAGCGTCGCAGCCAGATGAAAGCGCGCGAGGAAATAGTCCGGTTCGCGCTCGACGGCCGCGCGCAGCATCGTCGCGGCCGTGTCGGGGCTGCCGGCACGCCGGTACGCCTGACCGAGGTTCTTGAGCGTTTCCGCATCGTCGGGCGCGACGCCGCGCGCGCGTTCGAACAGCACGATCGCATCGTCGACCTGCTGCCGCGACAGCGCGCACATGCCGAGAAAATTCAGCCCTTCCGCGAGATCGGGCAGCACGTCGACGAGCTGCCGGAACTGCTGCTCGGCCTCCGCGATGCGCCCTTGCGCGGCGGCGGTGCGCGCCGCGGCGATCTGCGCCTGCAGGGCCGGCGGCGGGCTGGCGGATGCGTTCATGCGGACGGGTTCCGGCGGCGGGCGCTCAGCGTGGCAGTTGGAGTTCGGCGAACGGCGCCGCGAGAACTTCGGTATAGGCCTGCCAGCGGCCCGGCGCAAGGCCGATCGGCAGACCGCCGAGGCCGCGCTGCAGCGTGCCGGCGGCGAGCTCGGTGCCGCCGATCGCCGCGGCGAGCGCGCCGCCCTGACCGACCGGGTCGGCCAGCACGGCGTCGGCATCGACATGGACCACGTTTATATCTTTTGCGTTGTTACATTCAGCAAGATGCGCATTGGCGCGGTTGAGCCAGCCGGCGGCGGAGACCGGGTCGTGCAGCGCGAAGCCCGGCATCCAGCCGTAGGCGAGCCAGTTCAGCAGCAGATCGCGCGGATCGCGTTCGACGATGACGACGGTCGCGCCCGGAAACGCCTGGCGGATCAGCGGCAGGAAGCGCGCATCCCAGCGCACGAGCCAGTCCACGATGCGGCCCTGCTGCGAATCGACGCCGTGGCGTTCGATCTCGGCCTGCCACTGCGCGCGCGCGGCCTGCGCCGTCGGCGCGTCGATGCCGTCGGCCCAGCCGGCGAAATCCGGCTCCGCGAACACGTCGCGGCGCACCGGCGAGAACGCGCGGTCGCGCAGCAGTTGCACGCCGGCCTGCTGGTGCAGCAGTGCGGCGACACGCTCGACCATGCTGCCGGGCAGCCCGACGAGGAAGATCGGCGGATTGGCCAGCGGCGCGGGCGCAGGCGCGGTCAGCGCCGCGGCGAAGGAATCGGGCAGCGCGGGCTGTTCGTGAATCTGGACCGGCAGCGTCGACTGCGATTCGAGCCAGGCCGGCACGGCCAGCTGCACGTCGTTGCGCTGGTCGGCGAGTACGCCGAACTGATGCGCCGCCTGCATGACCTGCAGCGGCGCGAGCTGCAGCCGGCGCAGTGATTCGAGCAGCGCGAGCGCTTCGGTATCGCGGCCTTCGCGCCGGGCGGCGCGCGCGCGCAGCAGGATCAGGTCGGCGTCTTCGGGCAGCGCCGCGGCAACGCGCTGCGCGAGCACGTCGGCGCCGGCCGTGTCGCCGCCGCGTTCGTGCAGCAGCGCGAGCCGCGCGAGCGGAATCGGATCGTTCGGCCGGCGCTGCGCGAGGCGCTGCCAGATCGCGAGCGCGCCGGCGTCGTTGCCGAGCTGGCTCAGGAGTTCGGCCTGCGCCGCTTCGATCGCGACGGTCTCGGGATTGCGCTGCAGGAAATCCGCATAGAGCTGCAGCGCTTCGTCTTCGCGCGCGCTGACGACGAGGCAGTTGCCGAGCAGCTGCACCGCGCGCGGCTGATCGGGCTGCAGCGCGAGGCCGGCGCGATAGTGTTCGATCGCCTGATCGATGCGGCGCTGATGGCGCGCGACGTCGCCGAGGCCGAAGCGGGCGATCGCCTGGTAGCCCGGCGCCTCGCCGAGCACCGCGAACGCGGCCTGCGCCTCGTCGACCTTGCCGTCTTCGAGCAGCACCTGGCCGAGCAGGTAGCGCGCGCCGTGGAGTTCGGGCGCCAGCGCGAGCGCGTTGCGCGCGGCCTGTTCGCCGAACGCGCGATTGCCGCGCAGCACGAGCGCGCGGGCCAGCGCGAACTGCATGCCGGCGTCCTTCGGCGCGAGTTCCACCGCGCGGCTCAGATAGGCCAGCGCCTTGTCGGCGTCACCGCGATCGAGCAGCAGGCGGCCGAGGCCGGAGATCGCGTGCGCGTCGTTTTCATCGGAGCGCAGCGCCGTGCGGAACAGCGACTCGGCCTTCGCGAGGTCGTTGTCGACGATCGCGATGCGCGCGAGCAGCGTGTGCGCACCGGGCTGGTTGGGGTTGTGACGGATCGTGTTCTCGATCAGCGCGCGCGCGCCGACGAGATCCTGTTCGAGAAAATAGAGGCCGGCGAGCTCGAGTGCGACGTCGCCGCGTTCCGGCGCGAGCTTGCGCGCTTGGTCGAGCAGCCGGCGCGCTTCGCCGAGATCCTGGCGCTGGCGGCGCAGCAGGCCGAGCAGATGCAGCGCGTCCACGTTGTCGGGTTCGTCGGCGAGAACGGTGCGATAGCCGGATTCGGCCTCGTCGAAACGGCCTTCGGAATGCAGTCGGGCAAAATCTTGCAGCATGGAATTCATGGAATGGGACGGCGGCGGACGCGAGCTGGCCATTATGCCGCAGCTACCGCCGGGGCGCTCCGGCAGGGTTCCGCCGCCCGGTTCCGGCAACGCCGCGGCCCGCCGCGCGCCGGAACCGCAACACCCGGCCGCTTTAGGCCACGAGCCGTCCGAGGCGGTGCGCGATGAAATCCTCGGTCCAGCTGTGCAGGCTGAAATCGCGGATGAAGCCGCAGTGGCCGCCGGCCGGCGCGATTTCCAGTTCCGTGTGCGCCGGCAGCTTGAGTTCGTGAAAGCCGCCGACCGGAATGATCGGGTCGTCAGACGCGGTCAGGATCGTCGCCGGCACGACGAGGTCGGCGAGGCGGTCGCCGGCGATCGAATAGCCGTCGAGATAGTTGTCGAGCGTGCCGAAGTCGGTATGACGCGCGACCATCGTCGCCGTCAGTTCGCGCATCGAGGCGCCGAGTTCGGTCGTGCTGAAACGCGCCGCATCGGGAAACAGCTTCTGCTTGCGGCGCAGCGATTCGCGCCATTTGTGCATGAAGTAGGCGTGGTAGAACCACGGTGCGCGTTCGATCGCGTCGAGGATGGCCGGCGGATGCAGCGCCGGGCAGACCGCGAGCGCATAGCTGAGCGGCAGGCCGGCGTCCGGCGCGCGCAGCGCGACGCGCAGCGCGAAATTGCCGCCGAGCGAGAACCCGGCGATCGCAAGCGGCCGCGGCGCGAAGCGGCGCGCGACGTCCTTGAGCGCCCCGACGACTTCGTCGATGCGGCAGGAGTGGAACATTTCCGGATTGAGATGGTGCGTTTCGCCGTGGTCGCGGAAGTTGAGCCGGAACACGTCCCAGCCTTCGGCGACCATGCGCGCGGCCGTGTGCAGCAGATAGGTCGACCGCACGCTGCCTTCCCAGCCGTGCAGCAGCACGACGAGCCCGCGCGCCTGTGCACGCACGTTCTGCGCGGTGTGATAGCCCTGCAGGCGCACGCCGTCGCCGCAGTCGAGGATCAGCTCTTCCGAGCGCGCTTCGAGCGCGGTGCGGCGGCCGCGCAGCAGCCAGCGGCGCACGCCGCTGGAAGCGAGCACGGATTGCAGATGCGCATTGCGCAACAGGCGGTGGGGACGGAAATCGGCGGCGCGCACGGCGGTCTCGGCTGGCAGATTCGTCTCAGTCTTCGGCGTTCGCGGCGGCGGCGCCGCCGCGTTCATGCGCATCGGGCAGGCCGAGTGCTGCGCAGATTTCGCTGCGCGCGTGTTCGGCCATGCGCCGGCGGCCTTCGCCGTTCACGGGTATCGGTGTACAGAAATGCACTTCCGCAGTCATGCCCGGTCCGCCGAGCACGCGCAGGAAGTTCGCGAAGAAGCTTTCGCCCGGCCCGAACGCGACGGCCGGATCCTGGCGGTGATCGTTGCCGTAGAGCAGCGCGACCGGCTGCACCGGAACGCCCGCGTCGAGCGCGACCTGGAAAATGCGCGCGTGGAACGTGCGCACGCGGTCGCCCGCGCCGGTGCCGCCTTCGGGAAACACGCCGACCGGCAGGCCTTCGCGCAGGCGTTCGACGACGCGCTCCATGACCGCGGCCAGCGAATGCCCGCTGCCGCGCTGGTGATAGATCGTGCCCGCGCGGCTCGCGAGCCAGCCGACCAGCGGCCAGCGGCTGATCTCGGCCTTGGCCACGAAACACATGAAGGCCTGGCTGTGCAGTACTTCGATGTCGAGCCAGGACAGATGATTGGCGACGAACAGCGCCGCGCCCGGGAGCGGTTCGCCGTAGCGCCGCAGCCGGAAACCGAAGCAGCGCACGAGCCAGCGCGACCACCACGAGGTCATCCAGTGATCGAGCCGCTGTCCGCGGATGCGGATGCGCGCGCCGAGTGGATTGATCACGAGCAGCGCAAGCGGCAGCGCAATGAGTATGTGCACAAAGAGCAATGGCGAGCGCCACAGATAGCGCAGCGGACGCAGGCGGTCGGGACGGGCGGCAGTCATCGCGTTGTCGGCCGTCGCATTCATCCGCGCAGGCACCCCGGCAACGAGGCGACGACGCAGGCGCTGCGCCCAAGGCAGGATGGCGGGGACAAGCGGCGGAGCATAGACGCCTCGGCATCACGGATGCGGCAGATCGGGCCAAGGGTAGCGAAGCGCGCTGCACTGCGCCAATCAACGCCGTGAATGCCCGCAATCGAACGCCTGTATGGCCGCTTTGCGCGCTCAAGGCGGACGCGGCGGCGCAACATGAAATCGCCGACGCCGTTCAGTCCGCCAGCCGGTCTGCGGCTTCGACGAGATCCTGCACGTGCTGCTCCCACCAGCGCGCCTCGCCCGCGAACGGAAAGCCCTGCGGAAACGCAGGATCGTGCCAGCGCTGCGCGATCCAGCCGGCCCAGTGCACCTGACGCAGCACGCGCAGCGGTTCGATCAGCGACAGCTCGGCGTAGTCGAAGTCGCGGAACTCCGCATAGCCTTCGAGCAGCAGGTCCAGCGCGCGTGCGTCCGGCGCGAGCATCCAGAGATCCTGCACGGCCGGGCCGAGCCGTGCGTCGTCGAGGTCGACGAAATGCGGACCGTGATCGGTCCAGAGCACGTTGCCCGGATGACAGTCGCCGTGCAGGCGCAGGCGCCGCGCGTCGCAGGCCGCAAAGCGCTGCTGCAGGGGTGCGTGGAGTGCGGCGGTAGCGCTGCGGTAGCGCGCCGCGATACCGCCGGGCAGCAGCGGGGAAGCGAGCACGGCCGCCGACGGTGCGCGCAGGAACGTCTCGAGGTCTATCGTGCCGCGTGCGGCGAACGTGCTGCGCGCGCCGACCGCGTGGATACGCGCGATCAGCCGTCCCATCCACTGCAGGTGCTCGGCCGATTCGAGCTGCGGCGCGCGACCGCCGCGGCGCGGGTAGACGGCGAAGCGATAGCCGCTGTCGCTGTGCAGCGTGCGGCCCTCGCGCACGAGCGGCGCGACGACCGGCAGTTCGGCCGCGGCGAGTTCCGCCGCGAACGCGTGCTCTTCGGCAATGGCCGCATCGCTCCAGCGGCCCGGCCGGTAGAACTTCGCGACGACCGGCGAATCGCCTTCGATGCCGACCTGATAGACGCGGTTCTCGTAGCTGTTGAGTGCGAGCAGGCGGCCGTCGGTGGTCAGTCCGACCGAATCGACCGCCGCGAGCACGCGCTCCGGCGTCAGGTCGGCATAGGGCGCGGAGACGCTCATGCCGCGGCGTCGCGGCGCGGCACGACCGCCATGGTCAGGCGCGCGATGCAGCAGAGATCGTTCTTCTCATTGACGATGCGGATGTCCCAGACCTGCGTCGTGCGGCCGATATGCAGCGGCCTCGCCGTGCCGGTGACCTCGCCCGACTGCACGGCGCGCAGATGGTTGGCGTTGATGTCCAGGCCCACGGCGATCTCGCGCGCGGGATCGAGGCAGAGTACCGCCGCGAGGCTGCCCAGCGTCTCGGCGAGCAGCACCGACGCGCCGCCGTGCAGCAGGCCGAACGGCTGGCGCGTGCGTGCATCGACCGGCATGGTGCCGCGCAGATAATCCTCGCCGAGTTCGGTGTAGCGGATGCCGAGCGACTGCGCCGCCGTGCCTTCGTTCCAGCGGTTCATCGTGTCGAGGTCGGGCTGTTGCTTCCAGGGACTCATGACGGGCTCGCGCGCAAGGACAAGGCGGGATTAGACCGGTTGGCGGCCTGCACCGGAAGGGCGGGGACCGCCAGGTGGATGGAGGAAAGCGTGGGAGGAGTGAGAAGCGAGTGGACGCGGCAGTCGGGCGCTGACTCGTTTTTCTCACTCCTCATGACTCGCTTCGTCCACTCTCTGCGCTCCACGCCCCATGCGACAATCGCGCGTCTTTCCAGCGGATCGCTGCGTGAGTCATTCCGTCACCCTGCAGGCCAGCGGCAAGCGCTTCGAGGTCGAGTCCGGCGAAAGCGTGCTCGAAGCCGCGCAGCGCGCCGGCCTCGCCCTGCCCTATTCCTGCCTCGCCGGCGTCTGCGGCAGCTGCAAGGCCAGCCTGGTCGCCGGCGAAGTCGCCTACCCGCGCAATCCGCCGGCCGCGCTGAGCGCCGGCGAACAGGCGCGTCATCAGGTGCTGCTGTGCCAGGCCGTTCCGGTCGGCGACATCACGCTGCTCGCGCGCGAGGTCGCGTCGGTCGCCGACATGCCGCGGCGCGTGCTCGCACTCAAGGTTATGCGCAAGGAGAAGCTCGCGCCCGACGTCGTGCGGCTGGTGCTGCAACCGCCGCGCGGCGAGCGGCTGCGCCGGCTGGCCGGGCAGTATCTCGACGTGCTGCTGTCCGACGGCAAGCGCCGCGCGTTCTCGATCGCGAATGCGCCCGAAGGCGACGAGACCATCGAACTGCATATCCGTCATGTCGCCGGCGGCGGCTTCACCGGCTTCGTGTTCGACGGACTCGAACCCGGCGCGGTGCTGCGTATCGAAGGTCCGCTCGGCACGTTCGTCCCGCGCGAGGATTCGGAACGGCCGATGCTGTTCGTCGCCGGCGGCACGGGCTTCGCGCCGGTCAAGGCGCTGATCGAACACTTCCAGCATCTGGGTACGCGACGCCGCATGCAGCTGTACTGGGGCGCGCGCCGGGCCGAGGACCTCTATCAGGCCGAACTGCCGCTGCGCTGGACACGGCAGTTGCCGAACTTCCACTACGTGCCCGTGGTCTCCGATCCGGCCTTCAGCGCCGGCCTGCGCAGCGGTCTCGTGCACGAGGCGGTGATCGAGGACCACCCCGACCTGTCGGGCTTCGACGTGTACATGAGCGGACCGCCGGCGATGATCGATGCGGGCCGGCGCAGTTTCGTCGAGGCCGGGCTGGACGAGGATCGGCTGTACTACGACAGTTTCGACTACGCTCCCGACGTTCTCGCTGAAATCTTGCGCAACCGCGCCGGAATCCACGGACTATGAAACGACTCGCCTTGTTCTGCCTGCTCTGCGCCGCGATCGCGCCGGCCCACGCCCTGCGCTGCGGCACGCGCGTCGTCGACGACGGAGACCGCGACTTCGCCGTGCGCGAACGCTGCGGCGAGCCGTTCTATGTCGACCAGTTCACCAGCGTCAGCGTGCGCGGTGCCGACGGTCCGCTGGAGACGCAGATCGAAGACGTCTACGACGTCTGGTACTACAACTTCGGGCCGCGCCGGCTCATGGTGCGGCTGCTGTTCCTCAACGGCCGGCTGCAGCGCGAGGAAACCCTGGGCTATGGCGTGACGACGATCGGCGACAGCTGCAATCTCGACACGCTGCCGGCCGGAACCAGCGCCGGCGAAATCGTCGCGTACTGCGGCGAGCCCGCCGCACGGCGCAACCAGCGGCGCGCGACGGTGCGCCGCGACGGCATCGGCAACGAGCGCTACACGCCGGTACGCGCCGAGGAATGGACCTACGACCTCGGCGGCTCGCGGCTGCTGCGCGTACTCACGCTGCAGAACGGGCGGCTGATCGGCGTGGATGCGGAAGGGCGTTGAGTGAAGAGGAGTGGGAAACGCGTGTGACGCGGCCGGCCCAAACTCTTTTCTCACGCCTCGTCACGCCTTTCTCGCATCACCCCGGCAACCGCGGCACCCCATGCTCGCTGCGCTCCTCGAACACCGCGGCCTTCGTGTCGAGGCCAAGGCGCGGCAGTGAGCCGGGCAGCGGTTCGCTGGCTTCGTTGCGCGCGAGGCGCAGTGCGTTGCGGTAGCAGTGTTCGGCGAGTGCGTGGCTGCCTTCGCCGGCGTGGCAATCGCCGAGCGCTTCCCAGGCCGAGGCGGTTTCGCCGATCGCAAGCGCACGTTCGAGGTAGTCGCGCGCCTTGCCCCAGAGCCGGCCGGCGACGCAGAGGCGGCCGAGCGCGGTCAGCAGCACGATGCTGTTCGGGTGCTGCTTGAGCCAGCCTTCGGCCTGGCGCAGCCGTGCGCCGGTATCGGCATCGGCGAGTTCGGCATAGGCCTGGACGACCGGTTCGGACCAGTCCTTGCGCAGGTAGGCCTCGATCTCGCTCATGCCCGGCAAGGGCTGCCCGAGTTCGGCGATGCGTCGCGCATAGGCGGCCAGCGCCGCCGGCACGCGGCGCTGCGCGCGCGTGAGCTGGGCCCACTGCGCGTTGAGACCGTCGGCGCTGCGCTGCGCGGCCAGCGCAGCGGCGAGCACGCGCGCTTCGAGTGCGGCGAACGTGGCCGGCGACAGCGCCTGGGCCCGCGCGAGCGGTCCGAGCGCGTTCGTCGCGGCGGCGACCTCGCCGGTCGCGAGCGCGGCTTCGATGAATTCGACCCAGGCCGCAGGCACGAGCGTCGTCGTGTTCGCCTCGGCGGCGAGCAGGCGATAGGCGTCGGCATGTTCGCCGCGTTCGCGCTTGAGGCGCGCGCGCAGCGCGAGCGCCGCGCCGGGTGCGGTTTCCGCCGCTTCGTCGAGCGCTGCGTCGGCACGCGCGGTTTCGCCGAGCGCGAGCGCGGCGCGCGCCGTCGCGAGCAGCGCCGGCGCACGCAGTTCGCGGTACTGCGTCGCGCGTGCGAGTTCCCTCTCCGCACGCAGATAGCGGCCTTCGGCCAGCGCGACGAGCCCGTTCGCGAGGCGCTCGCGGCTCTTCTTGCGCACGCGGCGGAACCACAGCCGCACGGGCCACCGCGCGAGGCGCCAGATCACGCCGACCAGCGCCCAGAGCAGGACGAGCAGCACGACCGCGACGACGAAGGTCGTTTCGTAGTGCGTGTTGCCGAGCCGCACGAGCACGTAGCCCGGATCGCTCGCCAGCCAGTGATACCCGACCGCGGCCGCCAGCATCGCGGCGACCAGCAGCAGACCCGCGAGCCAGTACCTCATGAGCTGCCGGCCCCGTCGGCGCGGGCCGGCGTCTGCGAACTCTGCGCCGCGCGCAGGTTGCGCAGCTCCTTCAGAGTTGCACCGAGCGCCGGCGGCGGCGCGGTCGGCGTCGTCATGGTGCGCAGACGGCGGATGCTCTCCAGCGCCTGCGCGACGGCCGCGTCGTTCGCGGCGAAGCCGTCCCTGATCTGCGCCTGCGCGCGATCGAGCGCGGCATCGAGCTCCGGTTCCTTGCGTTCGAGCAGCGCGAGTTCGGCCGCACGCAGTTCGAGCCCGACATAGTTGCGCAGCAGCGCCGGGTCGGCGACCGCGCCGCCGCCGGGTCCGGTCCGCGTGATGCGCACGAACTGCCCGAGCACGCGCCAGAGCTTGGTGTCGCTGCCGGCGGCCTGACGATCCAGCGCCGCGGCGAGCGGCAGGCGCGCGACCTGCGTGCGCAGCGCGGCGAGTTCCGCGAGCGCCGCCGCTTCGGTCGGCTGGTTCATCTGTTCGAGGCCGCGCAGTTCGACCGCCAGCGTTTCGCGCACGGTCGCGAAGGCGGGATCCTGCAGTAAGGCGAGCGCGCTGTCGGCGAGCCGGTAGGCGCGCGCTGCAGCGGCCGCGTCGTTGAACAGCTCGAACCGTTGCTGCGCGAGCAGCAGCACCGTCTCGGCTTCGTTCAGCAGCATGGCGTCGTGGCCCGACAGCCGCTTGTCGGCGAGATTCGAGATCGCGTCCTCGAGCACGCGTGCGCGCTCGGACACGCCGAGCACTTCTTCACGCAGGGTCTTGTTGACGTTCTCGGCATCGGCGAGGCGCTGGCGCAGTTGTTCGCGGTCGCGCCGCTCGAGTTCGACAGCGCGGCGCAGGCCGTCGACGTCGGTCCGCGCGAGCGCGATCTCGGTCGCGACGGCGGAACTCGCCGCGCCATCGGCGGCCGCGCGCCACCAGGCGACGGCGCCGATCGCGATGCCCGCGACGGCCAATGTCAGGGTGATGCCGCCTGCCAGCGGCGAGCGGCGGACCGGCGCAGGCGCGGCCGGCGGCGGGGCCGGCGCGGGGAACGGCGCCGGCGCAGCGGTATCGGGCGTATCCATGTCCATGAGGCCAATCGTACCGAAGAACGTGTCCCCGGGTCAGGCGACGATCGTCGCTCGCGATGTCGGCAAGGTTACAAGCGGTGTCGCGCCAGCGCGCGCGCGCAGGCCTCGGCGAGGTCGGCGGCGAGCGCGGATTCGGAAACATGTATACGAGTAAACCCGTGCTCGCGGGCCAGCGCGGCGAGCCGCTCGCTGCTGACCACGAGTTCGCCGGCGCGCAGGGCCAGTACGAGCCCGGCCGGCAGCGCGGTCGCAATGCGCGCAAGCGACTGGGCGCTGCTGACGACGACGAGGAGCGGCCGCGGTGCGGTTTCCAGACGCGCGTAGTGCAGCCGCGTCCAACGCGGCACCGCGCGCCGGTAGACCTCGACCTCGGCGACACGCGCGCCGCGCCGGCGCAGCGTGGCCGGCAGCAGGTCGCGTCCGCCGGCCGCACCGATCATGGCCCAGTCCTGCCCGCGCACGCCGCGCAGCGCCGCCTCGGCGAGCAGGCCTTCGCTGTCCTGGCGGCCCTGCGGCCGCACGACCCCGACGACGCCGCGACGACGCAGCGCGGACGCGGTCGCATCGCCGACGGCGCAGACGCGCAGCCGCCGCGGTAACCGCCAGTCCGGCAGCAGGCGCCAGGCGTGACGCACGGCGGCCGGACTCACGAATACGAGTCCGTCGCCGCGGGCTGCCGCGCGCAACGCGGCGCGCGCCGCGCGCGCGTCCTCGACCGCTTCGAGCCGCTGTCCCGGCAATGCGACGACGGTGTCCGCACCGTGCCGCCGCAGCAGCCGGGCGAATCCGTCGCCGCTGCCGGCCGCGCGCGTATTGATGACGCTGGCACCGGCCAGCGGCGCCTTCAGTACGGCTGCGTACCTAACGATCATTGCAAATTTGCCGCCGCGCGCCTTGCCCGCGCCGGCGTCGCGTGGCACCGTGCGCGCCCTGTTCGTCCTGTCAGTCGCTGTGTCCATGACCGATGCCCCGATCCGCGCGCTGGAGCGCGAAATCCTCGCCGACATTCCACTGGCCCGGGCGATGCAGCTGCAGATCGCCGCCTACGGTCCCGATGGCCTCGCCCTGCTCGCGCCGCTCGCGCCGAACATCAACGACAAAGGCTGCGCTTTCGGCGGCAGTTTGGCCAGTCTGCTGACCTTGTCCTGCTGGGCGCTGATCGTGCTGCGGCTGCGTGCCGCCGGCGAGGACTGCGATGTCTACGTGCAGGACTCGCAGCTGCGCTACCTCGCGCCGGTCTGGGGCGAGATCCGCGCGCAATCCGGGCTGGCCGACGGCGAGAGCTGGGACGCGTTCTTCGCGATGGTCGGCGCGCGCGGCAAGGGCCGGCTCCGCGTGATCGCGACGGTTGCCGACGAGTCCGGCAAACCCGCCACCACACTCGAAGCGCGCTTCGTCGCGCTGCGCCGCGAAGCCCGGTCGAGCGCGGCCTGAACACAGCGATCGGCCGCGAGGCTGATTCCTTGATCCGCTTGCTGCACAATCGCGCCTGTTTGCCCTGACGGAGCCGTCCGATGCGTCGCTGGCTGTTGCTACCGTTGTTGCTGCTGTCTCTCGTCGTCGGCACGGCCGAAGCCCGCAGCAAGAAAGACAAGGCCATGGACCAGGTCCTGCTGGACTACGCCGCGACCTTGCGCTGGGGCGGCTTCGAACAGGCCATCGCGTTCATCGATCCGGCCGTACGCGAAGCGCGGCCGATCTCCTCGATCGATCTGAACCGCTACCGCCAGGTCCGCGTCAGCTACTACCACCCGCAGTCGCCGGTGCAGGTCAGCAAGACCGAGATCCAGGTGCTGGCCGAGATCGGCATCATCAACAATCACAACCAGAGCGAGCGCGCGGTCATCGACCGGCAGACCTGGCGCTGGGACGAAAAGCTGAAGCGCTGGTGGCTGATGACCGGCCTGCCGACGATCACCTCGGCCCAGGACTGATCAGCGCTCCCGCGCGGTCATACGCCGGAACGCTAGGCGCGGCGGGTCCGCCTCGCCGATAATCCGGCCCCCTCCGCGCCCCCACTCCGGCCCTCATGTCCGAATTTCTGCAACGCCTGCCCGAGTTCATGGGCAATCACCCGGTCCTGTCGATGCTGTTCATCGGCGTCGTCATCGCGATCGTTGCGAACGAGTCGACGCGCTGGTTCCGCGGCTACAAGGAACTGACGCCGGCCGAACTCACGCGGCTGATCAACGGCGAGAACGCGCTCGTCGTCGACGTATCCGCACCGGCCGACTTCGAGAAGGGCCACGTGCCGACCGCGAAGAACGTCGCGATGGCGCAGTTCGATCCGGAACACAAGGATCTCGGCAAGGTGAAGGACAAGCCCGTCGCCGTGATCTGCCGCACCGGCCAGACCTCGGCCGGCGCCGCGGGCCGCCTCGTCAAGGCCGGCTTCAAGCATGTCTACACGCTGGCCGGCGGCACGGCCGCCTGGACCGCTGCGGATCTGCCGCTGCACAAGGGGCGCAAGTAAAGCGAGTGGAGAGTGGAGAGCGTGAGAAACGAGTAAGAAGCGGCGTCGCCATTTTTTACTCTTTTCTCACTCCTCCTCATTCTTCACTGCCCCTTTGATCGGCTCCTACGTCAAAGCCCATTTCGGCCGGCTCACGGCGGCCTATGCGGTTTCCATGGCCGGCAGCGTCGCCGGTCAGCTCTATCCGTTCGCGACCGCGCTCGCGATCAACGGCGTACTCGAACGGCGCTATGCGGCGATCGGCTGGCTCGTCGCCTGCCATTTCGGCGCATTGATCCTCGAAGTCAGCGCGAAAATGCTCGACACGCGCGTGTTCGCGCGCATCTATGCCGACATCGCCACGAGCTTCGTGCGCCGCGCGCACGACGAAGGCCAGGATCCCTCGCTGATCGCCGCACGCGCCGCACTGTCGCGCGAATACGTGACCTTTCTCGAACGTGATGTCCCTGCCGTGCTGTTCGCGGTGATCGGGCTCAGCGTGTCGGTGAGCGCGCTGTTCTGGCTCGATACCTACATCGGCCTCGCCTGCCTCGCACTCATACTGCCGCTGCTGGCGATCAACCGCTGGCTCGCAGGCCGATCGCTCGCGCTCAATCGCGGCCTCAACGACCGGCTCGAACGCGAAATCGACGTACTGCGCCGCGGCCGTGCGAGCACGGTGGAGCGCCACTTCCGCGCACTCGGCGGCTGGCGCATACGGCTGTCCGACGCCGAAGCGAGCGCCTACGGTGCGATGGAAATCAGCGTGATCCTGCTGTTCGTCGTCGCACTCGCGCGCCTGGCCGACAACGACGCCACGCGCGCCGGCGACATCTACGCGATCTTTGCGTACCTGTGGAAATTCATCGTCGCGCTGGATCAGGTGCCGCAGCTCGTGCAGCAGATGGCGAAGCTGCGGGATCTGAATGGGCGGCTGGTGCAACGAGGGGAGAGGAGTGAAAACGAGTTGACATGAATTCTCGCTCTACACTCGTTTCTTCTCTTAGTCTTTCCGCACGGACACAGCTGGCGACACAGACTTCTTTACTTCGTTCTCACCGTGATCAACTCGTAAAACGGGGCAGACGGTGGCCGCGGATAGTGTCGCCCGGTCATCTGCTCCACGTAACAACCCAGCTCCTGAGATTTCGGCATCGTCAGGAATTCGACGACAGTGCCATCCGCATCGAGCACCGCTAGCGCTGAAAACTTTTCGATCCCGGCCTTGATCGCAAGTGACTTGCATTTCTTGGATACGTCACGCCAGAACGTGTTGTGCGTAGCGATGAGTTCTCGCTCGTACGACTTTCCTGGCTCTTCCTTGACCATGGCTAGATGCTCGTTTGCAAGCCTCGTCCAGCGCTGCGTGTAGTCCTCCGCGTGCGCAGCCATTGTTGTTCCCGCCACTACAACACCCCATAAAAGGTGAAATCTCTTCATGCGTCAGGCCTCATAAGCGTGCGAAGGTCTATAGGAAGGCTAGTTCGCCGGCGGCTCATCTTCGACCTTTCGAAACCTCCGGTACAGATCTGCTTCCGGCCAATTCTGATCAAATGATCCAAGTAGACGCCGCAGCGCGGACCTAGCTCGCTCACTACGCTCTGTTTCCAGCCTATTGAGAAAAGACAGTTCGACCTCTTCCCAACGCAGGTAATGCATACAGAACTCAACGAGGTCGATTGGCCCTAGCGAAGGATCGTACGCAATTTTCAGAAAGGCACCTACTAAGTCGGAGCGGAGTTCCGGATTGGCTAGCACATGGTCAAGAACTGCTTCATATTCAACATTGGAAAATTCGGCGCGAAGCTCGTCGTCCGCACGCTTCGCGTTGAGTGCAAGCTCGAAGAATTTCACTATTTCCGGACGCTTGCTGACCATTTGGAAAACTCTTTTCGTTATAAACCCCTGTCGCGGGTAAGCCTATTCTACTGAAAGCGCTTTCAGCTGCATCACGAGCTTCAGGGCCAGAAGGTCTATAGTGTCCGGATTTGTTATCCAAGTTTTTAATGCGCCCATGTACCAGCGTTACTTCGCCGGCCGCGCGTACCGGCTCTCCGTTCGCCAAGTCGATGTGCCCCGGATCCATATTGTTTCGCCCTACGACCAGCGTTCTGTCAGCTTTCACAACGTCTGCAGCATTTTTAAGTGCAATCCCGTGTAGACGTTCGTTTGGTATCACGTTTGCGGGCCGCGGCTTGTCTTCAGGGTACAAGTTGAAAAAGAGCTTCTGATCCGCCGGTTGGCGCAGATCAAGATTAGCTCCAGCCCGATCAGCCGCGAACTCGGCGACACATTTCCATACACCTCCCTAAGCACACTCGAGGCCGAATTTATTCAGCTCATACGCTTTTGAGATCTGAGGGACATCTGTGCAGGTGTATTCCGCTTTCCGGAAATGGTTCTCCGACGTGAGGTCGGTGATCAGCGCATGGGAAACGACACTGAAGGCGTTCGTGGATCCTGCCATCCGGCAGTCGGCTCACGCAGCGGCTTGCCTGCCGGCGCGTCACGAGCCTGCTGAAATCCGCGGTACAGAAAGGAGTGGGAGTCGGGAAAGCGCCGCCCCCACTCGTTGCTTCACGCCTTCGCCGCGTACGCCGAACACCAGCCCTTCGCGCTGACCGACTTGCCCGGAAACAGCTGGCACGGGCCGGTCGCGGCGGTACCTTGATAGAAGTTGCAATTGGCACATTGCTGCTGCGCCGAGTGCTTCGGGAATTTCGCGGCGTCGACCTGGCTGCCGTCGGCCTTGTAGCCGAGTGCCTGAGCGGTCGGATCGGTTTCCGACAGCGGCGCGGTGTCGGCCGCGGCGGGCAACGCGAACGCGGCGCCGAGTGCCGCGACGGTCGCAAGGAAACGGCGGCGCGGATTCGCGCTCGGAAAATCGGGCGGAGCGTTGCCTGGGGTCTTCATCGGTAGTCTCCGGGTGGTAGGTCAGCGCGGCGTCGCCGTGAGCCAGGCCGCGAGTTCGGTGATTGCCGCGTCGTCGAGGTTGTGCGCGACGCCCTGCATGATGCGCGCGTTGCTCGTGTCGGTCAGCGTGCCTGCGCGGTATTGCCGCAGGCGAGCGGCGAGGTATTCCGCCTGCTGGGCGGCGAGCGCCGGGTAGTAGTCGTAGCGCGCGGCGACGTCGCGCCCGGGATGTCCGCGCGCGTCGGCGCCGTGACAGCCCTGACACGGCACGATGCCGCGCGTGGCATCGCCGTCGCGAAACAGGCGCGCGCCCGGCGCGTCCGTCGAGCTCGCCGCCGCCGGCACCGTGCGCGATTGCGCCGCGAAATAGGCGGCGATGTCGGCCATGTCGGCGTCGGTCAGCGACTGTACCTGCGCGGTCATCGGCGAGGCCGGATCGGCGCGACGGCGGAAACCGGCAAGGCTCTGATAGAGATAGCCCGCATGCTGCCCGGCCAACGCCGGAAACGCGGGTACGACCGCGTTGCCCGACGGTCCGTGGCAGGCGACGCAGACGGCAACTTTGGACGCGCCGGCCGCGGCGTCGCCGCGCACGGCAGGCGCGTCGCGCAGATCGACGAAGTCGGCCGCCGTCGCGAACGACGACGCCAGCAGCAGCGCGATGGCGGGGACGCGTTTCATGGCAGCGCTCCGCGCGGCGGACCTACGGCCCGCCGCGCCGTCAGGGTTCAATCGATGTCGAAGGACTGCAGCGTGACCGGCACCGGGTTCACGATGATGGTTCCGCTCATCGACTGGCCATGCACGTCGCACAGATAGTTCGCCGTGCCGGCATCCGGAAACGTCACGGTCTGCTGCCACGTGCCGCCGCCGGGTTCCCCGTTGCCGCCGCCGACGCCGTCGCAGCCGTTCGGGCCGCAGCGGAACGCGGTGATGGCACCGGGTTGCGAGGCGACGTTGTGAAATCCGGCAACCTGGCGGAACGTGACCGAGTCGCCTGCGGCGATCGTCAGCGTCGCCGGCACGTAGGCGTTGCCGCCCTGGCCGACGAGGACTTCATGCGTGGTGCCGCCTGCCTGGGCCGCGAACGGCAGCACCAGCGCGAGGGTGAACAGGGCTTTCTTCAGGTGCATCGTCTCTCTCCATTTCCACTTGTGTTTGTTGCTGCGTTTGCACGGACCGCGATCCGTGCCCGATGCGTCCCTGCGCCGCATCACAGCCTGATGTCGAGCAGCAGACCGATCAGGTTGGCGGTGTAGCCGCGCGGACCGCCGTCGAGGTAGACGCGGTGATCGATGACGCGGGCGGTGTCGAGGCCGAGGTAGTGCCAGTCGTCGACGCGGCCGCGCTCGAACAGGTCGAACACGCGCAGCGTGAAGCGCTCGCTCAGCGGCAGGCTCAGGCCCAGGCTCAGACTGTCGACGCGATAGCGCATCGTCGGGAAGCGTCCGTCCGTCGCGCCGCCGAGGCCGTCCTCGAAATACGCGAGCGCCACCGGCGATGCAAAGCGGTACGCGGTGACGCCGCGCGCATCGACGAGGTTCCAGCCGGCGTCGACGCGCAGCGGTCCGAAGTCGTGATCGATGCGCACGCCGGCGTTGAAATTGCGCTGCTTGTCGAACACCCACCAGCGCGCGTTGTCCGGAAAGTCCGGACCGCCGAGGCTGCCGTCGGGTCCGAACACGACGTCGGCCACGTTGGCCATGACCAGCCGCGCGCGGTCGGCGCCGGCATGGACGCTGGCCAGCGTCGCGGGCGAGGGCTGCCATTCCCACTGCAGGCTCACGCCGTGCCGGTCGTAGGCCTGGCGGCCGATCTGCGCGTCGTAGTCGTTCCAGTCGCCGCGCACGCCGGCGCTCAGCGTCGCCGTGCGGCCGAGCGCGAGCGTCGCGCTGAGATCGAGCTTGTGCTCGCGCCGGTCGGCGAGGTCGTACTTGCGCATCGCATCGACGGTGAACGCGGGCACGCCGCCGCCGGGCACGACGAATCCGGGCAGGCTCGACGAGTACGCGAACCCATAAGGATCGGGTACGTAGCTGTCGCCGCCCTGTTCGATGCCGGTATAGCTCGCGCGCAGGGTCAGCGATTCGACGCTGCGGTCGACATAGCTCAGCTTCACGCTGTCCTTGTCGACGCGGCGGCGCTCGCGGTTCGTCGGTTCGTCGCGCTGCGTGTCGAGATTGAGCCCGAGCGAGCGGCGTTCGCCGAGACGCCAGTCGGCGCCGAGGTTCGCGCCCTGGGTCTGCAGATCCAGCGGAATGCTGCGCACACGCGTGATGACCGACGGCGACGTCAGCGGATTCCAGGTGCCGAGCGCACCGGCCTGGATGCTCGCCTGCGCGCCGTTCTCGGTGATGTAGCCGTAGTCGCCGGTCAGCGGGTTGTAGGCGAGATACGCGTTGCGATAGTCCTCGCGGTTGAAGCGCACGCCGCCGCGCACCTGCAGCGCCGCGACCGGCTGCAGCACGAAGCGGCTGTCGAACGAATAGGTGTCGATGCGCAGGTCGGCGCTGTCGCGCGACAGCGCCGCGGTCGTGTTCCAGTCGGCGCAGTCGTGCAGGAAGCGGTTCGCGCCGCCGGGCACGCCGCTGCCGTCGATGTCGACGCCGAACGTGCCGCTGCAGTCGATCGGCGCGATCAGGCCGTCATCCTGGCTCATGCGACCGGCCGCCGCAGTCACGCTGAATTCGCCGTCCCAGGGCAGGCGCCGCGTGATGCTCGTGCGCAGCCGGTGGTAGTCGTTGTCGGGTTCGAGCGCGAACTGGCCCTGGTAGATCGGCGCCGACGTCGCGTTGGGCCGCGTCGGCGTCAGCGCGAACGGGCTTTCGAAGCGGAAGCGGCGATAGCGGTCGCGGTAGAACGAACCGTCGTAGGCGAACTCCATGCGCCAGCGCGATCCGGCGTAGCGCAGGCTCGTTTCGAGCGTGACGGTGCTGTCCTCGACCGGACGCGGCGTTTCCAGCACGCCGGCGTTGCCCGGAAAAAGAAAATTGTAGAAAAAGGCGCCGCCGAACGGGCGTGCGCCGCTGCGCTGTTCCTCGCTGACCTTGGCGTGTGCGACCCAGCGCGGGGTCAGCCATGCGTCGAATCCGATACCGGTCTTGCTGCGCACCACTTGCAGGCGCTGCGGCGCGACGCCCGCGACGACGGCCGCGACCTCGGCGCTGCTGCTCGCGCCGGGCTCGAGGTCCGGCAGCAGCGTCAGCTCGTTCGTGCCGACGCCGTTCCAGATCGGACGCGTCGAGTCGCTGACGCCGTTCGGCAGCTCGCGCAGGAACGCCTGCACCTTGTAGCTGCCGGCGCGCCCGAACGCGGCCTCGAAGAACGCGTCGTCGCTGCTGATGCGGCTCGCGCGCAGGTCCGCATAGCTGCCGTCGTCGGGCCGTCGCAGCGCGATCTCCATGAGTCCCAGCACGAGCCCGCTGTCCCAGCGCACATAGCGGTTCCACAGCGCGTTGCCGTCATCGCCGAAAGTGCCGATCCAGCCGAGCTGCACGTGGCCGTCGTACTCCCACTCGCCGAGCCGCTCCGGCGTCGGCGGTTCGAGCGGACAGCCGTAGAGATGGCCGGACGGCGAACGGCGCTGGCCTGGCTGCAGCCAGCTCGTGCCGCGCGCGTCGGGCTGGGCGTCCGCCGCGCCGCGGCGCGCGAGCAGCGCGTTGCCGCGTTCGAGATCGACGCCGCTGCCGCTGTCGGCGTACCCGACGGCCGGCAGCGCGAGCGCCAGCGCCAGCGGCAGGGCGGCGCGATCGAATGGTGCTGCAGGCATCGCCGTCTCCCGCCTCACTCGTGGAATTTCGGGCCGGACGGCGCGTTCGAGCCGTGCACCTGCGCGTGGCAGGTCAGGCAGGCGCGGCCGATCAGGCGTTCGTCCGGATGCGCGCCGTTGGCGAGCGAGGCCGGCGTCTGCAGATCGTTCGGATGGCCGAGCTGGCTATGGCACTGCTGGCACAGGAACGGAACCGGCGCGACGAGCAGCGCGTGCTGGTTCGAGCCGTGCGGCGTGTGGCAGTTCAGGCAGCTTTCTCGCACGGGCGCATGCTCGAACAGGAACGGCCCGCGCTTTTCGGCGTGGCACTGGTAGCAGGTCTCGTTGACGGTCGCCGTCTTGAGCAGCGGCGCGGTCAGCGAGCCGTGCGGGTTGTGGCAGTCGACGCAGCTCATCTGTCCTTCGTTGAGCGGCATGTGCGAGCGCCGTCCGAACTGCTGGCGCACGTCGTTGTGGCATTGCGCGCAGGTGTCGTTGATCGAGCGTTTCGCGAGCAGGCCGTCGCCGGAGAACTTCGCCATCGGGTTGTGGCAGTCGCTGCACGACAGGTCGTTGCGCTGGTGGATCGAACCGGCCCAGTGGTCGCGCGCGCCGCCTTCGTGGCAGCCGAGGCAGACCGCGGTCTGCTGCGCGACCGGCGTGGCCGAGGTGCGCGTGTAACCGATGATCGCGCCTTTGGCGGTCGGATCCTTCGCATGCAGCGAACCCGGTCCGTGGCAGGTCTCGCAGACCGGCACCGACGGGTCGGCCTTGGCCGCGGCATGCAGGCCGAGCGCATGCAGCGTATGCGTGAAATGCTCGCTCTCGAGCTGATGGCAGGCGATGCAGGTTTTCTCGCCGACCGGTTCGGCGCCCGGCGCGAGCGGGTTGCGCGCGACGCTCGCGAGCGCGAAGCCCGGCGCAGCGAGGAACTGACGCGCGCCGCGCTCGGCCTGCGCGCCGGAAAAGTCGGCGGGCAGGCGCTGCGCGAGTTCATCGCGCGTCTGCTGCGCCGATACCGGCGCGGCGAGCAGAAACGGCAGCAAAGCCAGCACGGCGCGCCGCGCCCACGTCCCTGCGAGCCCGATGGCGCGGCTGTGCATGGTCAGGGTCCTTTGCCGGTCGGCGGCAAAGCGTCGCCGTCGCAGACCGCGGCGTCCTGGCGCAGCGCGGCGACCGCGCGGCAGATGTCGATCGGCGCGCCACTGCGCTGGCTGCGCTGCAGCAGCGCGGCGAGTCTTGTCGCCGATTCGCCGGGTTTCAGCGAAAGCAGCAGCGCGAGCGCGCCGGTCACCTGCGCGGTGGCGAGCGAACTGCCCGAGGCATAGTCGAAATGGCCGCCGGGTTCGAGCGTGAGAATGTCGCGGCCCGGCGCGCGCAGCACGCGCGCGGACAGCGGTGCATCTTCGGCCGCGTCGACCGCGATGACGCCGGCGACGCCGACCGGAAAGCCGTCGAGGCGCCGGTCGGGCGGCACGGCGCCGACGACGACGGTGCCGCGCTCGATCGCATGCGCGACGAGTTGTTCGAGCAGCGGATCGGCCGGACCGCCGAGGCTCAGGTTGATGATGCGCGCATCGGACGCGAGCGCGGCGCCGAGCGCGAGAGCGAGCGTGTAGGAATTGCAGCGCGCGCCCTCGGCCGGCGGCGGCAGCGGCCAGCAGGCGCGATAGGCGAGCACGCGGGCCGCCGGCGCGATACCGACGATGCCGAGCTTGTTGTTGGCGACGGCGGAGATGACGCCGGCGACTTCGGTGCCGTGACGCTCGGCGGTCGGCGCGTTGCCGGCGCCGACGAAATCGCGCTGCAGCGCGATGCGCCCGTCGAGATCGGGATGCGCAGCATCGACGCCCGTGTCGATCAGCGCAATGCTGACGCCGTCGCCGCGCGTCGTGCGCTGCGCACCGGCCGCGGCGATCGCGGAAAAACTGTGCTGCAGGCCGAGGTACGGATCGTTGTAGGCACTCTCCGGCGCAACCGTCGCCGCCGCACCGGCCGGCGCTGCCGGCAGGCCCAGCGTCTCGAATTCCTGCAGCGGCTGGGCGATGCGCACGCGCCGGTCGCGCTGCAGCTGGGCGAGCACGTCGGCGCGATCCGCCGCCGGCGGCAGCGCGAACACCATGCAGCGCAGGCGCAGCGGTTCGATGACCCACGCCGACAGTTCGCGCAGCGCGTAATCGGACGACAGCTTCGCGGCCGTCGCGACGGCGCGGTCGCCGCCGGAATAGTTCGGCAGCGCGTCGTAGCCGCGCGGCGTGGCGCCCGCGGCGGGCTGCGGATCGGGCTTTTCGGCGACGGCGACGACGATCATCTGCGTCGCGTCGTAGCCCGCGGCCCAGTCCGGCGCCTCGACGGTGCGCACACCGGCCGCAGCAGCGCCGGCGGCCAGGGCGAGCACCGCGAAGATGATGTCGCGCAGAGCGGCGGCGGCGCGCATGACCTCAGGGAGCCCGGCCGGCGGCGCCGGCCACCGGTTCGACCAGCACGACGCCCGGTTCGCGGCGCAGCTGCGCTATGGCGCCGGCGACGAAATCAGGATTGGTGGACAACGCTGCATTTTTCGGCGCGAGCCCGAATGCGGCATTGTCGGCCGTGCTCTCGACAATGCGCAGCTGAGCATCGGCCAGCATGCGGCGCAGGTTCGCGAGCGTGGTGTCGGGCGCGACGACGAGCCGGATCGTCGCGCCGGCGCGCGCCGTCTCGCTGCTCAGCGTGCGGTAGCTCTCGCCGGCCGGCGCCGCGTCGGGCCGGCCGAGCACGAAGCCGCCGAGCAGCGAGAGTCCGATCGCCTGCACGACGACCGCGGCCGCGAGCCACGGCGTGAAGCCGCGCGACGCGCGGCGCGCGGGAAACTCGCGCTCGATCGCCGGAAACGCATCGGCGACCGCGGCCGGTTCGAGGTCCAGGCGCGCGAGCAGGCGCTGCAGACCCGGCTGCGGGTCGATGACGGCGCCGGCGTCGATCCTCAGCCCGGCCTGGAACTGCTGCTGCAGCGCGAACTCGTGGCGGCAGTCGGCGCAGTCGCGCAGATGCTGTTCGACGCGCTCGCGCTGCGCCGGCGTCGCCGTGCCGTTGACGACCCAGGGAATCAGATCCCAGGTGCGGCAGTGGGCATTCGGTTCGTCGTTCATGGTCATTTCCGTACTGAATGTGTGGCCGCGTCGGGCCCTGCGTCGCCGCCGAGTGCGGGCAGCGAATTGCGCAGGCGCAGGCGCGCGTGAAACATGCGCGCCTTCACCGTGCCGGTCGCGCAGTTCATGATCGTGGCGATCTCCTCGCAGGACTGGCCGAGGTAGTACGCGAGTTCCATCGTCATGCGCTGCTCTGGCGACAGCAGCGCGAGGCCGCGCCGCACCCAGTCGCTGAGTTCGCGCAGTTCGCTTTCTCCGGTATCCGAGCCGGACAGGTCGAATGCCTCGTCGGCATCGGCGTCGACGACCGGCACGTTCTGCCGCAGCGCCTTGAGCATGCAGCGATACGCGATGCCGATGATCCAGGTGCCGACTTTCGACTCGCCGCGAAACTCGGCGGCCTTGCGCCAGACGACCCAGAACGCGTCGTTGATGATTTCGTCGACGAGATCGCGCCGCGCGGTATGCCGCGCGATGAAACGCGCGAGCAGCGGATGCTGGCGCAGATAGAGCCGTTCGAACGCGATACGGTCGCCGCGGCCGACGGCGGCCAGCAGGCTACGCTCGATCGCGTCGCCTTCGGCCTCCTGGACGGCCGGGGCGTTCCCCGCACCGCTGTCGTCGGTGATAGATTCCATCGGCTTCCGGATCCCGTCAGTTCAGTTCTGAGTACCGGCCCGGCGCGAAAAGGTTGCGCTGTCGGAATTTTCTGGCGGACTCGGGCGTGACCCCGGCCGCAAACCTGCCACTTCTCCCGGTGTAAGTTCGCGTGACGACCGACAGTTCAGGCAGATTCTGCGCCATGGCAGGCCCCCGCATCGACGCTTTTCGCCGCCGCGCGCTGCTGGCCGGTCTGGCCCTGTCGGCCGGTGCGGCGAACGCGCAGTGGGGCGGCGCGATCGGCTATGGCACCGACAACGTCTATCGCGGCGTGAGCCTGAGTTCCGGCCAGCCGGCATGGCTCGCCGACCTGCACTACCGCGGCGACGGCTGGACCGCCGGTTTCGGCGCGTCGCAGGAACGCCCGCCATTCCAATCCTCGGGCGCGCAGCTCACGCTGTATGCCGACCGCTACTGGTCGCTCGACGACGACTGGTCGGCGAAGGTCGGTGTCGTGCACTACGAATCGCCGTGGAACGTCTGGCGCAACGAACTGCGCTACAACGACGTGACCGCCGCGATAGGCTGGCGCGGACGCTGGCGGCTCAGCATCGCGCTGTCGCCGGACATGCCGGGCATCTTCAGCTATCTCGGTGCCCAAAAAGGTTTTGCGGGATCGGCCGAACTCAGCTATCGGCAGCCGATCCGCGGACGGCTGTCGGCGAACGCCGGCCTCGGCGTCGCGCATCTGCACGTCGCCGGTCTGAGCTATCGCTACGGCAGCGCCGGCCTGAGCTACGGCGTCGGCGACGTCTACATCTATACCTCGCTGCTGTGGTCGTCGCCCGACGCCCTGCGCTACAACACCGGCGCACGCGACCAGACGCGCTGGGTCACCAGCGTGGTCTGGAGCTTCTGACGCGAACGCGCCCGACGTTCGCGGACTGACGTTCGCGGACAACCATTCCGCGCGCCGCCTGCACTCACAGCCAACGAACCGCGCATCCGGCGCGGCGTTACGCTACGGAGGCATTTCATGAATCGGCGATTCGTTCGACTGGTGGCGGGCGTCTGCCTGCTGCTCGGCACAGGTCTGGCCACGGCGGCCAATCACGTCGTCACCGTCGGCGGCAGCGGCAACGGCTTCTCGCCGTCGACGCTGACGATCCAGGCCGGCGATACGGTAACTTTTCGCAATGCAGGCGGTTTCCACAATGTAGTCGCCGACGACGGCTCGTTCCGCTGCTCCAACGACTGCGCCCGCGACGGCTACGTCACCGGCGGCGCGCCGAGCTCCAACGAATGGTCGCAGACGCTGACCTTCTCCGATGCCGGCGAAGTCGGCTACTACTGCAGCGCACACGGCGCTGCCGGCGGCATCGGCATGTCGGGCAAGATCATCGTCCAGGGCGGCGGCTCGGGCTTCGCGATCGGCAATGCGGTCAGCGGCAACTGGTTCAATCCGCAGCAGAGCGGCCACGGCTTCCAGCTCGAGAAGGTCAACGACACCACGGTGACGGCGTTCTGGTTCACGTTCGACGCGAACGGCAACCAGGTCTGGATCCTCGGCGTCGGCCAGCTCGTCAACAACCGCATCGAGATGCAGGCGGTCAAGAGCCGCGGCGGCCGCTTTCCGCCGAACTTCGACCCGACGCAGATCACCAATCCGCCGTGGGGCACGCTGACCTTCACGTTCACCGGCTGCAATGCCGGCAGCGTCGCCTGGACGTCGACAGATCCGGCATTCACCGCCTCGGGCACGCTCGCGCTGGAACGCGTGACGTCGATTGCGGGGACGAGTTGCGCGCAGTAGACGGAGCGCGTGCGTGACCGTTGAGAGCGAGGGGCGGCGGAGGCCGCCTCTCGTTTTCGAAGCAAATTGGAGACTGGCAGGCAAGAACTGGGAAAAGCGGGCGTTCTCTCGTTCTTACCCTACTAACCTCTTGTGTCCTGTTCCGTAAAGACGTCGGAAAAATTCCGGATGGATTTCGTCGCGAGACCAGGCGCACCGAGGCGCCGTAGCGGCGCTACGGCAACGCGGTGCAACGACGTATCGCGGCAAAAGACACCGGAATTGTTCGACCGTTGGTCACGGAACAGGACACAGTTCTTGCTTGCCGATCTCTAGTTCCTAGATCAACGCCCGCCACGCCGGCAACGTCGCCATCGACAGCACCACGCCATAGCCGACCAGCGCCGCGCCGAGTTCCGGCGACAGGCGCGCCATCGCGGCTAGCGCGGCGGCGGTGATCATCGGCGGCATCGCCGATTCGAGGACGACGGCGGCACGCGCGTCGCCCTCCAGGCCCAGCGCGGCGCAGACGCCGAGCGCGAGCGCCGGCATCAGCAGCAGCTTTCCGGCGAGGCCCAGCCCCAGCGGCAGCAACTGCGCGCGCGGCAGGCGCAGTTTCAGCTGCATGCCGAGCGCAATGCCGACCATCGGCAGCATGGCGCTCGCGACCTGCTGCAGCATCTTCGTGATTTCCGCCGGCGGATCGGCCGGCATCACCGTCAGCGCGAACACGAGCGCGAGGAACGGCGGGAAGCGCAGCACGCGTTTCGCGACCGCCGCCGGCGTCGGCCGTTCGCCGCCGGAATAGACGGCGATTACGGTCAGGCCGAAGGTCGACAGAATCAGGAAACTGCCGAACTGGTCATAGAGCACGGCGAACGGCATCGCGTCCGGGCTCGCGAGCACCGGAATCAGCGCATAGCCGAGAAACGACGTATTGCCGAGCGGCGTCTCGAGCAGCAACACGGCGGTGTCGCTGCGCTGCAGGCGCAGGAATCGCGCGGCGGTCAGCACGATCAGCGTGCTCAGCGCGAGCAGCAGCCATGGCGCGAGCGCGACGGCGAACGTCGACGCAGCCAACTGCAGCTTCGGCACCTGCAGCAGGATCGAGGCCGGCATGCAGACATACAGCACGACCATGTTGAGCGCATCGGGCGCGCTGTCGGGCACGAGCCGCCGCCAGGCCAGCGCGCGGCCCAGCGCCATCAGCAGCAGGACGAACGCGAAGGCGGCGGGGACGGACATGAAGCGAGAAAACGAGTGAAGAGGAGTGAGAAACGAGTAAGAGCGGCCTCGCTTACCCGTTTCTCACTCCTCTCCCCTCTTCCTGCCTACTCGCCCAGCGCCTCGCGCACGAACTCCGGCAGTGCAAGCGCCGCGCGGTGCATGTCGACGTTGTAGTAGCGCGTCGGGAACTGCTTGCTCGCCGCGCCGCGTTCGCGGAAGCCGGCGAGGTCGGCGCCCTTGCGCACCATCGTGCAGCTCCACCAGCCGGTCGGATAGCAGGGCTGCGGGAAGTTCAGCGTGCGCGCGGCCTGGAAGCCGGCGCTCTTCATCGCGAGGCGCATCGACTTGATGAGATCCAGATGCACGAGCGGCGATTCGGACTGCTGCACGAGGATGCCGCCGTGACGCAGCGCCTTGTAGCAGCTCGCATAGAACGCCGCGTTGAACAGGCCTTCGGCCGGACCGACCGGATCGGTCGAGTCGACGATGATCAGGTCGAGCGATTCCGGTTCGCACTCGGCCATGTACTTGATGCCGTCGATGAACAGCAGCTCGGCGCGCGGATCGCTGTTCGCTTCGCACAGTTCCGGGAAATATTTTTCGGCGAGCCGCGTGACGCGCTCGTCGATCTCGACCTGGACGGCTTTCTCGACCTCGTCATGACGCAGCACTTCGCGCAGGGTGCCGCAGTCGCCGCCGCCGATGATGACGACGCGCTTGGCGCGCGCATGCGTGAACAGCGCCGGGTGCGACATCATTTCGTGATAGAGGAAATTGTCGCGGCTGGAGACCATCATGCAGCCGTCGATGACCATGAGCTTGCCCCAGTCGGTCGTGTCGTAGATCTCGATGGTCTGGAACGGCGTCTTTTCGGCGTGCAGCTTTTCTTTGACGCGAAAACCAATCGACGAGCCGGAATGCTCGTGCTGTTCGGTGAACCAGGAGGTCTCGGACATGGCGCGGTTCTCGGGGAGGCGGTCTGATCGGGGCGCGCGATTGTACCGGTTCCCCGGCGACTTGGGTCGCGTCCTGCGGTGTCATCGACGCTAGACCTCCGCCCGGTACAATGCGCGGTCCGACGGCCCCGCGGCGTGCGAGGCTTCCGGTCGTCGGCAAGAGACAACGGGGTCAGGTTCACTTGCTCAAGTGAAGCCGACCGTTGTCTGGTTCTACGTCCAGGCCCGCCGCTGCGACGCACCTTTCGGACAGTTGAGGAAACGCGTCAATGACGAATGCGTGGAACGTGGAACAGGCGCGCCAGCGCTACGCCGTGCCCTACTGGGGCGAAACCTATTTCGATGTCGACGCGCACGGCCGCATGGTCGCGCAGCCGCAAGGGCCGGACGGACCGGCCGTCGCGCTCGACGACATCGTCGCCGCGGCGCAGGCGCAGGGCTCGCGCCTGCCGCTGCTCGTGCGTTTCTCCGACATCCTGCACCACCGCCGCGCCCGCCTGCAGGCGGCGTTCGCGAAGGTCATGGGCGACTGGGACTACGCCGGCGGCTACACCGCGGTGTTCCCGATCAAGACCAACCAGCAGCGCGGCGTCGCCGGCGAACTCGCCGCGCATGGCGACCGGGGCTTCGGCCTCGAAGCCGGCTCCAAGCCCGAACTCATGGCCGTGCTCGCGCTCGCCAAGCCCGGCAGCACCGTGATCTGCAACGGCTACAAGGACCGCGAGTACATCCGGCTCGCGCTGATCGGCCGCCGGCTCGGCCTGGAGATCTACATCGTCATCGAAAAGCCGTCCGAACTCGGCCACGTCATCGAGGAATCGCGCGCGCTCGGCGTCGAGCCGCTGCTCGGCGTGCGCATGCGCCTGGCGACGCTCGGTGCCGGCAAGTGGCAGAACACCGGCGGCGACAAGGCCAAGTTCGGCCTGACCCCGCGCCAGGTGCTCGACCTTGTCGAACAGCTGCGTTCGCACCGTCTCGACCACACGCTGAAGCTGCTGCACTTCCACATGGGTTCGCAGCTCAGCAACGTGCGCGACATCGCCGCGGGCATGCGCGAGGCGGTGCGTTACTTCGTGGAATTGTCCAAGATGGGACTTCCGATCGCGACGATGGACGTCGGCGGCGGCCTCGGCGTCGACTACGAAGGCTCGCGTTCGCGCTCGTTCTGCTCGATCAACTACGGGCTCGAACAGTACGCCGCGACCATCGTGCAGCCGCTCGCGGAGGCCTGCGCCGAACACGGCCTCAAGGCACCGCGCGTGATCACCGAAGCCGGCCGCGCGATGACCGCGCACCACGCCGTGCTCATCGTCAACGTCAGCGAAGTCGAGCAGGCGCCCAGCGGCGCGATTCCGCCGGAACGCGCGAACGAACCGGCCGTGCTGCGCCATCTGCGCGAGATCCACGCCGAACTCGACGAACGTCCGCTGCTGGAGCTGTATCAGGAAGCCCTGCATCACGTCGCCGAAGGCCAGACTCTGTACGCGCTCGGCCAGCTGTCGCTCGCCGACCGCGCGCGGCTCGACGATCTGTTCTACGCGATCGTCACGATCGTGCGCACGCGGCTGAAGCCCGAGGAGCGCGCGCACCGCCAGGCCATCGACGAGCTCGACCTGCGCCTCGTCGACAAGTATTTCGTGAATTTCTCGGTGTTCGAGTCGATTCCGGACGTCTGGGCCATCGACCAGGTGTTCCCGATCGTGCCGCTGACGCGGCTCGACGAGGAACCCACGCGCCGCGGCGTCATCGGCGACCTGACCTGCGATTCCGACGGCCGCATCGACCAGTACGTCGAGGAGGACGGTCTCGACGTGAGCCTGCCGCTGCACGAACTGCGTGCCGGCGAGTCGTACCGGCTCGGCATCTTCATGGTCGGCGCGTACCAGGAAACGCTCGGCGACATCCACAACCTGTTCGGCGACACCGACGCGGTCAGCGTGCACGTCGACGCCGACGGCCGCGCGCAGCTGTCGCAGTTCAAGCGCGGCGACTCCTGCGACATCATGCTCGACTACGTCGGCTACGACCTGAAAGCGCTGCGCCAGGCCTATCGCGACAAGATCGTCGCGGCCGGCCTCGACGAAGCGACGGCGCAGCAGTTCGACAGCGTGCTGGAAACCGGGCTGACGGGGTATACGTATCTGGCCGAGGCGCCCTGAGAAGCAGGAAATAGGGAGCAAGACATAGGGAAAAGCGCTGGTCGCTCGTTTCTACCTATTCGTCCTTGGTCGTTTTGAGCAAGTAAAAGAGCGTAGGTGGCAGGAAATAGAGAAAGCGCGCCCGCTCTCTCTACTTCCTACCCATTCCTCTCGGGTTCTTCGCTGTGCAGCGCCTTTTTTGCGGAATTTTCCATGAAAGTACTCGTCACCGGCGGCGGCGGTTTTCTCGGCAAGGCCGTCTGCAAGCAGCTCGTCGCGCGCGGCCATGCGGTGCGCTCGTTCAATCGCCACGACTATCCCGAACTCGCGACGCTCGGCGTCGAGCAGCGGCAGGGCGATCTGCGCAACCTCGATCTGATCGCCGCGGCGGCCGAAGGCTGCGATGCGATCGTGCACACGGCGGCCAAGGCCGGCGCCTGGGGACCGCTGTCGGAGTATTACGAGGTCAACGTGCGCGGCACCGACAACGTGCTGGCGGCCTGCGAGATCCACCGCATTCCACGGCTCGTCTACACGTCGAGCCCGAGCGTCGTGCACGACGGACAGGACCTCAACGGCGTCAACGAATCGGTGCCTTATGCGAAGCATTTCCTCGCGCCGTATCCGCAGACCAAGGCGCGCGCCGAACAGCGTGTGATCGCGGCGAATTCGCCGCAGCTCGCCACCGTCGCGCTGCGGCCGCACCTGATCTGGGGACCCGGCGATCCGCATCTGCTGCCGCGCATCATCGACCGCTCGACGAGGGGCCGGCTGCGGCACATCGGCGACACGCCGAAGAAGATCGACACGGTCTACGTCGACAACGCGGCCGAAGCGCATGTGCTCGCGCTCGACCGGCTCGAGCCCGGCTCGCCGATCGCGGGCAAGGTCTACTTCATCACGCAGGGCGAGCCGGTCAACCAGGACGCGATGATCAACGCGCTGCTCAAGGCCGCCGGCCTGCCGCCGGAGGAACGCCGCATCTCGGTCGACTTCGCGCGCTTCGTCGGCCGCAACCTCGAACGCATCTGGAGCCTGCTGCGGCTCAAGTCCGAGCCGCCGCTGACGCGCTTCATCGTCGAGCAGCTCTCCACGGCGCACTGGTTCAACATCGCCGCGGCGCGGCGCGACCTCGGCTACACGCCGCGGGTCAGCACCAACGAAGGGCTCGCGCGCGTCGGCGAACAGCTGGCGCGGCAGCGGATGCAGCAGCGCAAGGGCTGAGACCCGATCGTACAGTCGCCAGGGCGGTGTGGCCTCGGCCACAATACGACGTTCTTCGCACCCGGCAGCAGACCTCATGATCGCGACCGCACTGCCCCGCGACGACCGACCGCGTCCCCGCGTCAGCGTCGTCGTTCCGTGCTTCAACGAGGAAGAAGTCATCGCCGAGACCGCGCGGCGCCTCGGCGCGGCCTGCGTCGCGGCGGCCGGCGACGACTACGAGATCGTCTTCGTCGACGACGGCTCGCGCGACCGCACCTGGGAGCTGCTGCAGGCCATCGCGCGCGCCGACGCGCATGTCGTCGCGCTGTCGCTGTCGCGCAACTTCGGCCACCAGCTCGCGCTGAGCGCCGGTCTGCAGCTCTGCCGCGGCGAACGCATCCTGATGATCGATGCCGACCTGCAGGATCCGCCGGAACTGCTCGCGCCGATGATGGCCGCGATGGACCAGGGGGCCGACGTGGTCTACGGCCGGCGCACCGAACGCCAGGGCGAGACCGCGTTCAAGACCGGCAGCGCGAGCCTGTTCTACCGCGTGCTCAACAGACTCACCGATGTGGACATTCCCGAGAACGTCGGCGACTTCCGTCTCGTCACGCGGCCGGTGCTCGATGCGCTGCTCGCGCTGCCCGAACAGCATCGCTTCGTGCGCGGGCTCGTCGCCTGGCTCGGTTTCCGCCAGGTCGCGTTTCCGTACGTGCGCGCCGAACGCTTTGCCGGCGTCACCAAGTATCCGCTGCGCAGGATGCTGCGCCTCGCGGTCGACGCGATCACCGGATTTTCGGTCGTGCCGCTGCGGATCAGCATCTGGGCCGCACTCGGCTGCTTCGGCGTCGCGCTGGCGGTGATGGCCTATGCGCTCGTGTCGTGGCTGTTCTTCGACGTGGTGCGCGGCTGGGCCAGCCTGACGGTGCTGCTCGCCCTGTTCGCCGGCGTGCAGCTGGCATGCCTGGGCATCCTCGGCGAATACGTCGGCCGCATGTTCATGGAGTCCAAGCGCCGGCCGCTGTACATCGTGCGCGAGATCGTGACCGCCCTGCCGGTGGACCCGGCACCATGAAGGTCTACGCGATGCTGCTGGCCAGTGCGTTCTGCGCGGCCGCGGGACAGATGCTGTTCCGCGTCGGTGCCGCCGGGCGTACCGCGCTGGTCGAGTTCGTGAATCCGGCGCTCGCGGGCGGACTCGCGCTCTACGGCGCGAGCACGCTGCTCTGGGTGTTCGCGCTGTCGAAGCTGCCGCTGCGCAGCGTTTATCCGTTCACGGCGCTGACCTTCGTGCTCGTCTACGGCGGTGCGGTGCTGCTGCTCGACGAGAAACCGTCGTGGCGCGGAATCGCCGGCGTCGTCATCGTGCTGGCCGGCCTCTACTGCATCGTCACCGACCGATGAACGCACCGCCCGCCGCCGAGCGTCCGTGGCGCATCGCGTTGACGATCGTCGCGCTGTACCTCGTGTCGCGACTGGCGCTGATCGCGGTCAGCGTCATGGTTCGCCAGACTCTCGGCGACGGCAGCACGGAGACGCTGCCGCGGGCGTTCTGCCGCTGGGACTGCGACTGGTACCTCGCGATCATCGACAAGGGCTATACGACGACGAGCGCGGACGGCGGTCCGGGCATGACGAGCTATGCGTTCTTCCCGCTGTTTCCGCTGCTGGCCGACGCCCTGACCGCATTCGGCCTGAGCGCAATCGAAGCCGTCGTGCTGCTCGCGAACCTCTGCTTCGTCGCGGCGCTGTTCTACGTGCAGCGCTATGCGCGCCTGCTCGGCCTGTCGACGCAGGCGAGCCTGATCGCGGTCGCCCTGCTCTGCTTCGTGCCGCACGGCTTCGTGTTCTCGGCCGGCTATACCGAAAGCCTGTTCCTGCTGCTGCTCGCCGCGGCGATGTATCACCTGCGCCGCGAGCACTATCTCGCCGCCGGCATCGCCGCCGCCGCGCTGTCGGCCGTGCGCGCGAACGGCGTGTTCTTTCTCGTGTTCGCGCTCGCCGTGGTCCTGCGCAACGAGGGCTGGCGCCTGTTCCTCGCGCCCTGGCGCAAGCCCGAGGTGTTCGTGCCGGTCGTGTTCGCGCCGCTCGGCCTGTTCCTGTTCTGGGCCTGGTGCTTCTACGGCACGGGCGACGCATTCGCGCAGATGAGCAGCGTCGAGCAGGGCTGGCAGTGGCGCTCGGCCGCGCCGTGGAAGAATCTCGCGAAGCATCTGGCCGGCGAGGCCCCCGCGCGGTTCTGGGCGATCGCGAGCCTGAGCATCGCGGCGGCGTCGCTGCTGCTGCTGCGCCGGCGCTGGTACGAGGAGTTCGTGCTCGTGGCCGCGATCCTCTGCCTGCTCTGGAGCGGCCAGATCGCGAACTCGCTGCTGCGCTACTGCATCGTGCTGTTTCCGGTGTGGATCGCCGTGGCGCGCGAACTCGAGAACCGGCCGGTCGCGCTCGCGACCGTCGCCGGCTGCTTCGCGCTGTTCAACGGCTGGCTCATGGCGGCCTGGACGCTCGGAGCGTTCATCAGCATATGAAGACCGTTCCCGCCTGGCGCCGCTGGCTGCTGCTCTGCGCATTGTTCACGCTCGGACTTCTGTACATCGCGGCATTTCGTGCCTTCCGGCACGACAGCCGCAATTTCCTCGACGCGGTGGAAGACGCGCGCGCGCGCGCCTACGCCGAGCGTCACCCGCTGCGCACGCTGCCGCAGCGGCTCGTGTTCAACCACGGCAATCCGGAAGCGGGCTATCTCGCCGGCGGCTGGTGGCCGCCCGCGCACGACGGCGCGACGCTCGTGCACACGCCGGCGCGCCTGCTGCTGCCGCTCGCGCCGCCGCGCCGCGCCGTGCGCATCGACTTCACGCTCGACGCCTACGTACCCGCGCCCGGCGCGACGGTGACGCTGACCTCGCGCGGCCGCGAACTCGCGCTCTGGAAAGTCGGCGACACGCCGCGGCTGAAGGACGCGAGCGTCGTCGTGGCGGCCGCCGACCAGCGCGACGGCTTCCTCGAGTTCGAGTTGCATCTGTACGGCCCGCGCAAGGCATGGAAGGGATCGCGCGCCGCGGTCACCGGCGCCGAGATCGCGCTGCTGCTGCGCGAACTGACGATCAGCGCGGTCGAGCCGGCCGCGCCGTAGCGGGAATCACCCGCCGCGCCAGCCGGCCGCGGCCGTCCACAACGCGGTCAGCAGCAATACGACACCGACGGCCCGATTGAGGCGCAGACCCGCCGCGGGCCGGTGCGCGAGCCAGTCGCGCGCACCGGCGGCGGCCAGCGCGAGCGGTCCGTAGATCAGCGCCTGCGTCGCCGCGATGATCAGCCAGAGCACGAGCGCCTGCAGCCAGACCGGGCCGCGCTGCGGATCGATGAACTGCGGAAACACCGCGAGCATGAACAGATAGGCTTTCGGATTGAGCAGGGACGTCAGCGCGCCGCGCAGCACGGCCGCACGCGGCGACAGCCGCGGCGCATCGGCCTGCAGCGCAGCGGCGTCACGGCTGCGCAGCAGGGTCCAGGCAATCCACGCGAGATAGCCGGCGCCGGCCAGCAGCACGGCATTGAACAGTCCGGGCACGAGCTTGAGCAGCAGGCCGATGCCGAGCGCCGCCGCGAGCACGTGACAGATGCCGCCGGCGACGACGCCGGTCAGCGCGAGCAGTCCCTGGCGCCGGCCGCCGACGAGCGAGCTGCCGGCGATGTAGGCCATGTCCATGCCGGGCAGCAGCACGACCGCGAGCACGACGAGGAAGAACAGCCAGAGCTGCGTCAGCGTCTGCATGACACGGCTCCGCGCAGCGGGAAGGCGCTCGGGTAGACGAACGCGACGCGCGAGGCAACCGCCGCGCGCGGTGTCGCGATGCCCGCGTCGGGTGCCGCACCGTCGCCGCCCTGCGCAACGACGATCGCCGTCGCGCTGGCCAGCCACAACACGCCGGCCGTCATCCGTATCGTCATTTCCCTGCTCCCGGCATCTGCGAGGCGCGCAGCATGGCCGGCAATGCGGACGGGTTCCGTCCTCTTTCGGGATGGCTTCCGGTCGCAGGAATGCTGGATCGGGTCGCGCCCGTGTCGGCTGCACTCGAATCCGGGCGGGTTCGGCCCTGATTCCGTCTATGCTGATGGCTCATGAGCCATCCCGCGTCCCGCGTCCTGACCGTCCTCGAACTGCTGCAGGCCCATGGCCGGCTCAGCGGCAGCGACCTCGCGCAGCGTCTGCAGGTCGACGTGCGCACGACGCGGCGCTACATCCGCGTGCTCGAGGACATCGGCATCCCGATCACGGCCGAGCGCGGCCGCTACGGTGCGTATTCGCTGATTCCGGGCTTCAAGCTGCCGCCGCTGATGTTCGGCGACGACGAGGCGCTGGCCCTGTCGCTGGGCCTGCTCGCCGCGCGCAGCCTCGGCATCGCCGACGCGGCACCGGCCGTCGCGAGTGCGCAGGCCAAGCTCGAACGCGTGATGCCGGCCATGCTGCAGCGGCGCGTGCGCGCGATCGCCGAGACCGTGACGCTGGATCTCAGCCACACGCCGACGGCGACCGACACCGAGTCGCTGCTGGCCCTGAGCGCCGCGGCGCAGAGCCAGCGCCGCGTGCGGCTGGACTATCGGGCCGCCGACGGCGCGACGAGCCGGCGCGAATTCGACACCTACGGCCTGACCTGGCGCGGCGGCCGCTGGTATGCGCTCGGCCACTGCCATCTGCGCCGCGACATGCGGTCGTTCCGCCTTGACCGCATCGAGAGCGTCGTGCCGATCGACCGCAGTTTCGGACGGCCGGCGAATTTCGACGCGGCGGCGCAGCTGGAACTGAGCCTTGCGAACCTGCCGCGCGCGATCGCCGTGGAAGTGCTGCTGCAGACCGATCTCGCCGGCGTGCAGGCCGAACACCTCGGCAACATCGGCGTGTTCGAAGCGCGCAGCGACGGCGTGCTGCTGCGCACGCGCACCGACTGCCTCGACTGGTTCGCGCGCCAGCTCGCGCGGCTGCCGTTCGCGTTCACGGTGATCGAACCCGACGGACTGCGCGAAGCCCTCGCGGCGCAGATCGCACGGCTGCAGGCAGCCATTGTCGCACCCGCCTGATCGGCGCCGCCGCGTCACGTAGAATCGGTCGTCTTATGACGACGCCGCGTACTCCGAACCCGATCCTGGCCGTGCTCGGCCGCCTGCTGCAGTCGGCGCTGAACCGCGCGCTGGCGCTCGATCCCGACACGCGCGGGCAACTCGGCCGCCTCGACGGCCGCGCCCTCAGCGTCACCTTCACCAACACGCCGCTCGCACTGCGGCTCGCCGTCGCCGGCGAGCGGCTCGAAGTCGGCCCGGCCTTCGGCGGCGACAGCGCGCTGCGCGTGGCGGCGACGCCCGGCAGCCTGCTCGCGCTCGCCCTGCGCCGCGGCGACGATGCTGCGCTCGCGCCCGGCAAAGTCGAAATCGCCGGCGATGCGGAACTCGCGCGGCGGCTCGAAAAGATCGCGAGCGGCTATCGGCCCGATTTCGAGGAAGCCTTCACACGCGTATTCGGCGACGTCATCGGCGTGAAGCTCGCGCAGGGCTTCGCCGCCGCGCTGCGCTACGCGCGCGACCGCAGCGAGGCGCTGCTGCGCGACGGTGCGGAGTATCTGCGCGAAGAAAGCCGCGACCTCGTGGCGCCCGGCGAAGTGGACGAGTACCTCGACGACGTCGACAGCCTGCGCGAACGCGCCGAGCGTCTGCAGGCCCGCGTCGCGCGTCTTGCCGCAGCCGCGGGCAAGCGCGCATGACGCCGCTGACGAGCGCGCCGCGCCTGATCGGCATCGCCCGCGTGTTGCTGCGCTACCGCCTCGACGAGCTCGTCGAAGCCGTACATCTGTTCCGTCCGCTGAAGTGGGTGCGCGGCCTGTTCGGCCAGCCGCGCGCGGACATCGCCCGGCTCAGCCGCGGCGAGCGCCTGCGCATGGCGCTCGCCGAACTCGGCCCGATCTTCGTGAAGTTCGGGCAGATCCTGTCGACGCGGCGCGACCTGCTGCCGCCGGACATCGCCGACGAACTGACCCTGCTGCAGGACCAGGTACCGCCGTTTCCCGGCACGCTCGCACGCGCGGCGATCGAAGCCGAACTCGGCGCCCCGGTCGCCGAGCTCTACGCCGAATTCGACGAGACACCGCTCGCCTCCGCCTCGATCGCGCAGGTGCATGCGGCACGGCTCAAGGACGGCCGTGAAGTCGTCGTCAAGGTGCTGCGCCCCGGCGTCGGCCGGCGCATCGCCGCCGACATCGCACTGCTGCGCGACTTCGCGCGGCTCGCCGAGCGCTTTCATCCGAACGCCGACAAGATCCGTCCGCGCGACGTCGTCGCCGAGATCGAGACCACGCTCGTCAACGAACTCGACCTGCAGCGCGAAGGCGCGAACGCCTGCCTGCTGCGGCGCAATTTCCGCGACTCGCCCGACCTCTACGTGCCCGAGGTGTTCTGGTCGCATTCGCGCGAAACCGTGCTGACGCTCGAACGCGTGCGCGGCATCCCGGCCGACGACATCGCCGCGCTCGACGCGGCCGGCATCGACCGGGTCAAGGTCGCGCAGAAAGGCGTGCAGCTGTTCTACACGCAGGTCTTCCGCGACAACTTCTTCCACGCCGACGCGCACGCCGGCAACATCTGGATCGACGCGACGCGGCCTTCCGAGCCGCGCTTCATCGCGATCGACTTCGGCATCATGGGCTCGCTGCCCGAGGCCGATCAGTACTGGCTCGCGGAAAACTTCATCGCACTGTTCAACCAGGACTACCGCCGCATCGCGCAATTGCACGTGCAGGCCGGCTGGATGCCGGCGACGACGCGGCTCGACGAACTCGAATCCGCCGTGCGCGCGGTCTGCGAGCCCTACTTCACGCGGCCCCTGAGCGAGATCTCGTTGGCCGAGGTGCTGGTCAAGCTGTTCCAGACCGCGCGGCGCTACGAACTGACGATCCAGCCGCAGCTGATCCTGCTGCAGAAGACGCTGCTCAACATCGAAGGCATAGGCCGCCAGCTCGATCCGAAGATCGACATCTGGGCCGTGGCCAAGCCCGTGCTCGAACGCCTGTGGCGCGACCGGCACGGCCCTGCTGCGTTGTGGAAAGCGCTAAAACGCCGCGTTCCGGAATGGCTCGCCGCCGCGCCGGACATGCCGCAGCTGCTGCACGACTACCTGCAGAAAGCCAGCAGCGGCGGCATCGAGATGCGCGTGCATTCCGAAGACCTGCGCAACCTGCACGCCGACGCGAGCGCGAGCCGCACGCAGATCGTGCCGCTCGCGCTCGGCGCGACGCTGATCCTCTCGGCCGTACTGCTCTATGCGCTCGACGATGCGGCCGGCCGCTTCCTCGGCGTTCCCTGGACGGCGTGGTTCACCGCCGTCGCGGGTACGCTGTGCTTCTGGACGGCGAATCGGCGTTCCTGAGCCGGAATGAAGGAATGAGTGACGAGGCGTGAGAAACGTACGAGCCGCGCACTTCGCTCACTCCTCGTCACTCGTTCCTGCAACCGGCCCGCAACGCGGCGTCACACGCAATCGTCATCGGCCAACGGAATCCGTCATGGACTTCGACAGACTCGACCAGACCCTGCGCGCGAGCGCCGCCGACTTCCGGCTCGACGACCGCGAGAAAGTGGAGTTGCGCGAGATCGGCGCGCAGCTCTCGCTCGAACACGTGCGCCGGTTGCGCAACACCGCGTTCGCGATCGCGCGCGCGCAGATCGCGGCCGCGCCGGCGCAGGCCGACGGCGTACTGCGCTGGCTCGAGCAGGTCGTGCGCACGCTCGACCTGTCGAGCCAGGTTGCCGCCGCCGCGCACAGCGCCTACTTCACGCCGGGCGACGCCTGCCTGCGCAAGCTGCGCGAACTCTGCGCCGGCGCGCGCCGGCAGATCGACATCTGCGTGTTCACGCTCGCCGACGACCGCCTCACCGGCGAAGTGCTGGCCGCGCACCGCCGCGGCGTGCGCGTGCGCATCATCAGCGACGACGACAAGCGTTTCGATTCCGGCAGCGACGTCTCGCAGCTCGCCGACGCCGGCGTCGAGATCCGCCTCGACCGCAGCCCTGCCCACATGCACCACAAGTTCGCACTGTTCGACACGAAGCTGCTCGCGAATGGCAGCTTCAACTGGACCCGCAGCGCGAGCCTGGGCAACGACGAGAACCTCGTCGTCAGCAGCGACGGCTATCTCGTGCGCTGCTTCGGCGGGCAGTTCGAAGTGCTGTGGGAGCGCCATACCGGAGTCGTATGAGCGGATACCGCGAGGCAGGCTTCGATGCCCGCCTTGTCTTACTGCGGTTCCTGCACGCCGCAGTCGTCGATTTCGCTCGGAATGCATCCTTCGGCCGGCTTCTGGTCGGCCCAGGACATAGACAGCCCGAACCACGAGCCGGTGAGCCAAGACGCCTGCGCCGCAAACGCGGGCGCGAGGAAAGCGGCAGCAACGACGACAAACGAGGCAGCAGGCAGCGTGCGGCGAGCGGACATGGCGGTTCCTGGCGGGTGAGCGCCGCGCGAGCGTAACCTTCCCGCGCGGAATCGGGAATCGGGGAGCGGGAACGTTCGCATCGTGAGCGCTCTGCACGACCGCTGTCGGGAACCGGGAGCGGAACCGAATCCGCAACGAAGCTATTTGTCCATTCCTGAAAAACTGTCGATCCAGCGCAGCCGCGCGTCATCGGCCGGCAGCCTCGCGCGCAGCGCCGTCTGCATCTCGAGCAGCACGGCCTGGGCGGCCGCATCACCCGCGCGCAGCCGGCAGGCGGCGGCAGCCGCGCGGCTGAACTGCGCGAGCAACGGCTTCGGCCCGAGATCCTGCTCGACATCGCGCGCGGCGGCTGCAATGGCCGCGCAGTCGTAGCCCGGCGTAACCGGCAGTTCGGCGACGGTGCGTTCGATCGCGAGCGAGGCCGTGCGCCAGGTGCCGGCCGGCATGACCTCGAAGCCGAGCGCCGCGCGGTCGAAATCGGCGCGGCCGTCGTCATTGCGGTTCAACCGGTAGCGCGCGTGGCCGCGCAGCGCGATGGCCCAGGCCACCGACAGCGGCGGCTTGGGCTGACCTTTGTCGCGCAGGGCGATCGCTTCGTCGAGCAGCGGCAGCGCCGTGACCGCATCGCCGCGGCGCAGATGCACGGTCGCCAGCGTCACCAGCGGCTGATAGATGCTGCCGGGGTTTTCCGCCGCGTGCGCACGGCGCAGCGCGAGCGCCTTGTCCGCCCATTGCAGCGCTTCGGCGTATTCGCCGACTTCGGTCAGCTGGTCGGCCAGGTTGCCCATGCGCAGCGCGGTATGCGTCGACGTGTCGCCGTAGGCGACGCGCTCCTGTTCCAGCGCTTCGCGGCTGTAGCGCAGGTGCTGCCAGGGATCATCGTGCCGCCAGCCCGCGCCGAGCGCATCGAGTGCGCCGGCGAGTTCGGTCGCCCGTTCCGCGCCGCCGCGCCGCAGCGTGTCGACGATGGGCTGTACCGCTTCGCGGCCGCGCGCGAACTGGTCGGTGTTCAGCAGTGCGCGTACCCAGCGTATGCCGGTCTCCTGCGTGATTGGATCGTCGTCGCCGAGCAGCTGGCGCCGCCGTGCATAGGCGTCGCCGAATGCCTGTTCCGCTTCGACGACGCGGCCGAGACTCATCAGCGCGTTCGCTCGGCGGCTTTGCACTTCGATGCGGGTCTTGTCGGCGTCGGCCCCGCGGCCGAGCGCGAGCGCGGCCGCTTCGTCGAGCGATTTGAGGGCATCGTCATGCTTGCCGAGGTCCTGCTGCGAGGCCGACCGCAGCGCGAGCGCCCGCGCCAGCAGCTGCGGATCGTTCATGCCGCGGCGCAAGCTCACGGCTTCGTCGGTCAGCGGCAGGGTGTCGACGGCGTTGCTGACGCCGCGATAGGCACGCGTCATCGCGAGCAGCAGTTCGCTGCGCGGTGCGGGATCCTGCACTTCGCTGCGGATGCGCTCGCGCGCCTGATCGAGCAGTTCGACCGCGGTGATGGCCTTGCCGCTGGTCTTGCCGGTGTCCGCACTCGTGAACACGCCGACCATGAAGTCGAGCACCTGGCGCGACTTCTGCGCTTCGCGCCGCACGGTCTGCGCCTGATACAGCGTCAGCGCGAGTCCCGCGACGAGCGCGACGACCAGCAGTCCGGCCAGACCGACCGCGAGCGCGTGCCGCCGCACGAAACGCGCGGCGCGATAGCGCCAGCCGCCGCGGCGGGCGAGCACGGGCCGGCGGTCCAGATGCCGCTGCACGTCGGCGGCGAGTTCCGAAGCGTTCGCGTAGCGCAGCGCCGGCTCCTTGCGCAGCGCCTTGAGCACGATCGCGTCGAGGTCGCCGCGCAGCTCGCGGCGCAGCCGCTCGGGCGTGAGATGGCGCCGCGCGGCGAGTTCGCCGGCCCGTGCCGGATCGCGCGTCACGGCAAGACTCGGCCGCGTCGGCTCCTGGTCGAGGATCGCGCGCTCGTAGGCGGCCGGCGTGGAATTGTCCACCTGATAGGGCCGCTGTCCGCTGAGCAGTTCGTAGAGCAGCAGGCCCAGCGCGTAGATGTCCACCGCCGTCGTCACGACCTCGCCGCGCACCTGTTCGGGCGCGGCGTATTCCGGCGTGAAGATGCGCGTCGCGCTGGTCGCGGCGGCGTCCTCGGCAATGAGTTTCGCGATGCCGAAATCGAGCAGCTTCACGACGCCGTCGCGGCTCACGAGGATGTTCGACGGCTTCAGGTCGCGATGCACGACGAGACGCTGATGCGCATGCTGCACCGCCTCGCAGACCGTCAGGAACAGCGCGAGCCGCGCGCGCAGGTCGAGCCGCTGCGCATCGCACCAGGCGCGCAGATCGACGCCGTCGACGTATTCGAGCGCGAGCCACGGCCAGCCGTCGGCGCTGACGCCGCCGTCGACGAGATGCGCGATGTTCGGATGCTGCAGCGACGCGAGGATCTGCCGCTCGGCGCGAAACCGCGCCTGGGTCTCGGCCGTATCCCAGCCGCCGCGCACCAGTTTGATCGCGACCACCTGCGCGAACTGGCCGTCGATGCGTTCGGCGAGCCAGACCGCGCCCATGCCGCCGCGGCCGATCTCGCGCACGAGCCGGAACGGCCCGAGCACGAGCCCCTCGTACGCCGCGCTCGATGCAGCGTCGAGCTGCTCGGCGAGCCCGGCGACGACGTCGGGCGCCTGCGCGAGCATCTCGGTGCGATCGGTCGCGTCGGCGTCGGCGCGCAGCAGATCGAGCACGTCGGCGCGCAGTGCCGCATCGTCGGGACAGGCCGCGCGCAGGGCGTCTTCCCACTGCGACGGCGCGAGTTCGCTCGCGCGGTCGAACAGCTCGCGTATGCGCCGCCAGCGTTGCGCGTCCATGAAGCTCCCCTCTTCGCCGGATCGCCCGCGCACGGTAGCGCAAACCCGCGCACGCGCGGCACGGGGGTTTTACTCAGCGGCGCGCGGACCAGCCGGCGACGAGTGCGGCCGCCATGCGTGCGCGCGGATCCTGCGCGCCGCGCGACAGGCCGGCGACGAGCGCGTCGCGCGCGCGCGCCGCGGCGTCGACCGCCACCGCGCGGCCTTCGCTGCAGAGCGCCGCGAGGAAGGCCGCGAAGCGCGCGTCCGGACCGTCGGCGCGCCTGGACGCCGCGAACGCCGCGGCGACCGCGGCAGCCTCGCCGCAGCTTTCCGCGACCGGCGCGCGCAGGCGCCAGTGCGCCGCGAGATCGGCACTGCGGATGCGCAGCATCAGGTCGGTGTCGGGCCCGTAGGTCGGCGCGAGCACCTCGCGCGCGCGCGCGGCGTCGCGCCGCGCGGCCGCCGCGTCGCCGCCGATCACGTCGAGAGTCGCGCGCCACAGCAGGCAGCGGCCGAGTTCCATCGCGATGTCGCTGCGCGCGGCGACCTCGATCGATTCGTCGAGCGGCGCGCGCGCGTCGGCGTCGCGGCCGGCGATCAGCAGCAGGCCGCCGTAGTTGCACAGGCTGCTCGCGAGTTCGTGCGTCGCGTCGGGTCCGCGGCGCCGGTCCAGCGCGACCGTGCGTTCGAGCAGCGGCAGCGCTTCCTCGACGCGTCCGGCTGCATTGAGCTGGACTGCCAGACTGTTGAGCTGCGGCGTGATCGCGGGATCGTCGGCGCCGTAGAGTTTTTCCATGACTCCGAGTGCCTCGCGCTGCAGCGCGATCGCCTCGTCGACGCGCTGCTGGTGCGCGACGGCCGTCGCGAGCGTACCGAGCGTGTCGGCCAGCAGCACGCGTTCCGCGGTTGCGTCGCCGCGCAGCCGGTCGAGGTAGGGCCGCAGCACCGCTTCCGCGTCGGCGGCGCGGCCGAGCTTGTCGAGCGCGAATGCGAGATGTCCGGCGAGTTCGACGCGCAGGAAGCGGTGGTCGGGCGAGTCGTCGAGCAGCGCAAGGCCGCGCCGCATTGCCGTCGCGATGTCCTCGTAGCGGTTGTCGAGCTGCAGACCGTAGACGCGCAGCGCGAGCGCGTAGGCGACGAGTTTCGCCTGTGCCGGATCGCGCGGATCGAGCAGGCTCTCGGCGCGATCGAGCAGCGCCGGGCAGCGCTCGGATTCATTGCCGAGATCGAGATGGCGGCACTGCTGGATCAGCGCGGAGGCCTCGAGCACGCGATCGCCGGCGGCGCGCGCGATCGCGAGCGCTTCGTCGACGAGCGGTACGGCGGGCTCGCGCTGGCCGAGCCCGAGATAGGCCGATGCCATGGTCAGCAGCAGGCGGCCGCGCGCCACGTCGCGCCGCGGCAGCGCCGTGCGCATGTTTTCCACGCCGGCGTCGAGCAGGTCGCGCACGCTGAGCGCTTCGCCTTTGCGCCGCGCGGGGTCGGCGTTGTCGAACAGCGTCGTCATGAAGCCGAGCGCTTCGCGCGCGGTGTCGCGTTCGGCACGTGCGACGCGCGCCTGCCACACCGCGACGCCGAGTCCTGCGGCCAGCGCGAGCGCCGCCACGGTGCCGAGCGCGACGGACGCCGTATGCCGCTGCAGGAAGCGCGTCGCGTGATAGCGCCAGTTGCCGCGGCGTGCGAGCACGGGCTGATGCCGCAGATAGCGCTGCACGTCGGCGACGAATTCGCCGACGCTCGCATAGCGCTGCGCGGGCTGTTTGCGCAGTGCCTTGAGCACGATGGCGTCGAGGTCGCCGCGCAGCTCGCGGCGCAGGCGCTCGGGCGTCAGGTGCCGCTTCGCCGCGATCGCCTCGGCCTGCGGCGTGTCGCGCGTGAGCCGCAGGCTCGGGCGCGTCGGCTCCTGGTCGAGGATGGCGCGCTCGTAGGCGGCCGGCGTGGAATTCCCGGTCGCGTAGGGCCGCTGCCCGCTGAGCAATTCATAGAGCAGCAGGCCGAGCGCATGGATGTCGACCGCGGTCGTGACGAGTTCGCCGCGCACCTGTTCGGGCGCGGCGTACTCGGGCGTGAAGATGCGCGTCGCGCTGACCGAGGCCGACTGCGGATCGATGAGCTTGGCGATGCCGAAGTCGAGCAGCTTCACGACGCCGTCGTCGCTGACGAGGATGTTCGACGGCTTCAGGTCGCGATGCACGACGAGCCGCTGGTGGGCGTGTTCGACCGCCTCGCAGACGGTCAGGAACAGCGCGAGCCGCCGGCGCAGGTCGAGCGCGTGCGCGTCGCACCACTGGCGCAGGTCGGTACCGGACACGTATTCGAGCGCGAGCCACGGTCGGCCGTCGGCGGCGACGCCGCCGTCGACGAGATGCGCGATGTTCGGATGCTGCAGGCTCGCGAGGATCTGGCGCTCGGCGAGAAAGCGCGAATGGGTTTCGGCGACGTCCCAGCCGCCGCGGATCAGCTTGATCGCGACGGTCTGCGAGAACTGGCCGTCAGCACGCTCGGCAAGCCAGACCGCGCCCATGCCGCCGCGGCCGATCTCGCGGACCAGGCGGAACGCACCGAGCCGGTCGCCGCTGCGCACGGCGGCCGCCGCCGCGGCGTTGCGGCCGGTCAGTTCCTGGGCGAGACCGGCGACGAGGTCGGGCACCTGTTCGTGCATGCCGGTCGCACGCGTCGCCGCCGCGTCGGCATGCAGCAGCGCGAGCACTTCGGCGCGCAGCGCCGCATCCTCGGGCGCGTGCCGCAGCAGCTGCGCTTCCCAGTGATCGGGACCCAGGTCGACGACGGTCTCGAACAGGTCGCGCGCCTGACGCCAGCGTTGTGCATCCATCGGTTCGACTCGGCAGTTGATTGCGGCGGCTGAACGCGTAGGTTGCTGGCGAGCGCGGGGAACCGCAACCGCGTGAGGGAGAGTGAAGAAGAATGACAAACGAGAGAACGCAAGGTGCGCCGCCCGCTCTCGCTCGTTTTCACTCCGCTTCACTCACTCGCTTTTCGTTTCAGCGCGACCGATTGAACAGCACCGCGCCGGCGGTCCGCGCGGCCCGCTCGTCGCAGCGCTCGCCCAGCGCGCCCTTGAGCCGCGGACAGCGCGCCGCGATCGCATCGAGCGTGACGTTGCCGGGCACGCACACGTGATTGACGCAGACCGCGCCGGTCGGCGCCCGGCCGGCTTCGAAGCGGAAGTCTTCGCCGCTCTCGGATTTCTGCACGCCGTGCCGGTCGTAGATGTCGATGGTCATGCCTTCGCGCGTCGTCGCGGTGCCGTCGCCGCAATAGTCGGCGCGGACCATGTGCACGCACGCTTCGTACATCTGCGCCTTCGGCGTGCCGGGCGCGCGGTCCCAGGGACGGTAGCCCCAGCGCATGCACTTGGCCCGGGCGCCGCCGGTGCAGGTCAGCGCGAAGTGTGCGCCGTCCGAGCGATAGCGGCCGTCGACCCGGCGGCCCGGCACCGGAAATCCTTCGCGATGGCCTTCGCGGTCCGCGCCCGCAGGCGTCGCACCAGACACCGTCGCCCATTCGCTGGCTGAAACGGTGCAGCCGCAGGCGACTGTCGCTCGGGTCGGTCCGGACAGCGTCGATGCGCAACTGCACGCCGCCGCCGAGATCGGGTTCCGCGCCGACCAGGTCGGCGCTGCGCGGCACGCGGCGGTCGGCGCGGTACAGCACGGACTCCGTGCCGTCGACTGTCCGGCGCGAGGCCGGCTCGGCCACCGCCAGCGCCGTCAGCGCAACGCCGAGCCGGCACCGCATCAGCGGGTTTCCGGCAGGCGGACCTGCATGTCGGCCAGCGACACCGCCGACCAGTCGGTCGTGACGTTCGCGAAGGCCGCGGTATGCGTACCCTGGATGACGGCGCCTTTCGTGCCGACGCCGTTGAGCGTCCAGCCGTTGAGGCGCAGGCCGTTCAGACGGAAGTCGTTGAGGCGCACGCCGTTGAGGTTCAGGCCGTTCAGGCGGAAGTCGTTGAGTTCCACACCGTTGAGACTCCGGCCGTTGGTTTCGGTGGCGGCCGGCGCGACGCCGGCCGCGGCGATCAGAGCGAAAGCGATCAGGAAGCGTTTCATGGCGTACTACGGAGTTGATGGGGCGGAAAACCGTGTCCGCTCTGACATACGACGTCGATGACCCGCACGGATCATGCCCGGCCGTCCGGGATTTCCCTCAGCCGCCGGCGCACGCAAATTCCGCAACGGCGCACCTCGGAATCCGCACCATGCGACGTGGTACAACTGCGGCACGTCCGCGCTCGGCGTTGCGCTCATGAGCAGGACGACGCGAACGCGCGACGGCAGGGGAGGACGGCGATGAACGAGCACGAGATCACCGCGCGCATCGCGGCGGCCAATCAGGATTCGGCCGAACGCGACAAGGCGCTGAAACTCGTCTACGACGACCTGCTGCGCATCGCGCGCGCCGAACTCGCGCGCCATCGCCGCGGCGATACCTTGAACACGCGCGCGCTCGTCAACGAGGCCTACCTCAAGCTGTTCGACCGCAACGAAAGCCATTACGAGAACCGCAAGCACTTCTTCGCGACGGCCGCGCGCGCGATGCGCCAGGTCGTCATCGACTACGCGCGCGCTCGGCTGGCCGAGCGCCGCGGCGCCGGCGCCGAACATGTCGAACTCGAAGCGCTCGAAGGCATGCCGCTGCCCGTCGACGAACAGGCCGAGCAGCTCGTCGGCATGGATCGCGCACTGGAAAAGCTCGCCGCTCTCGACGCGCGCCTCGTGACCGTGGTCGAGATGCGCTTCTTCGCCGGGCTCGAAGTGAAGGACATTGCCGAACTGCTCGGCGTCTCCGAACCCACGATCAAGCGTGACACGCGTGCGGCGAAGGCGTTCCTGCAGAAAGAACTCGCGCTGGGAAATTGAATGCGCGGACAGGTTGGGTTGAGCCGCAGGCGAAGCCCAGCAGCGCGGTGCATCCTCCGGCGAAGAAGCCGTGCCGAAGGAAGCGCCTGTCTTTCGTCACGCGTGTGAACCCGCGGCAAGCCGTCCGATTTCTTCCCCTGCGGTCTTTGCGGGTGGAACACGCCGGCACCGGCCTTCGCTGCACTCGACCCAATCTGCGCAACGTCTCTTCACGACGCTGAACCACACCGCCGACCTGTGAAGCAATCGACGCCTCATCGCGGCGGCGCATCGCAATTCGCGATTTTCGTCGTGTTACCGCGCGATTCCGCTGTTCGCTTTTTTGAACATGCCACGTTCGTATACACGTTGCGTTTTCCCGCCAAGGACGGGGACGGCAACGCGAGACGGGCACGACGCTTGTTCGGTATGCGCCGCGCGCTGCGTTCCGATGGCTCGTCATTCATCGACATGGAGCATTCAATGAAAGCGACACGCAAAGCATTGCTCGGCGCCGGGCTCGCCCTCGCCGCGCTCGGCATCGGCGGCAACGCGCTGGCCGACTCGGTCTGGAGTTCGGCGATCACGAAGTGGGACGGCGACTGTTCGGGTTCGCAGCGCGACTGGTGGGACGACATGTGCATGGCCTGGCGCCACGAGATGGCCGACCGCGGTTTCGTGCCGGTCTGGCAGAACTTCTCGCTGGTCCGCGTCAACAAGTACGTCGATCCGTCGATTTCGGCCTGGGGCACGGACAACAGCCGCCTCGACGCGCAGGACGCGGGGCTGATCTGCACGCACGGCAGCCTCGACAGCGTCGGCTGGCAAGGCAGCATGCACACCAAGGATCAGGGCGAGTGCAAGCTCAACGTCAACCAGATGAAGATCGGCAAGGCATCTGGCGGACGTCTGCGCTTTTTCCACATGTCATCCTGCCAGAGCGTGCAGTGGGACAAGCGCCTGTCGTGGTTCGGCCCGGCCAAGGGCGGCGTGCACGTGATCTCGGGCTTCCACGGCCTGATGTACATCGGCTCGCAGTACGTCGACGAGTATGAAGACCTCGCCGCCGACGGCACCTCGTCCAAGGGCGTCGGCAAGGCCTGGGTCGACAACATGCATCACGTCGACCACTGGTACAACAGCTACAAGACGATCTGTCCGGTCTCGATGGGCTTCGGCAACACCGCGGCGCGTTCCTCCGACGTGCTCAACGAACGCTACGCGAGCAAGTGGGCCGACACGAGTCCGAACTGGACCACGTCGCGCTACATCAGCGGCTGCGATCCCTCCACGGGCGGCGGCGCGCTCCCCAACTGAACGGACTCACGATCATGAAAAAATCCACGTTTCGCACCCGCACCGGTTTTCTCGGCCTGTTCGGCCTGATGCTGCTCGCGCCGCTCGCGGCCAGCAGCGCCGCCGACGTCAACGACCTGGGTTCGCCGGCCGAAGCCGCCGAACTGTATTCCGAGGACTACGCGCGCCTCGTCGAGTTCGCGATGCCGCGCTTCGACGGCGAGATGCTCGGCCGCCGCCTCGCGACGGTCCGCGCGAAGTATCCGAACGGCCACGACCCGCTGCGCCTGCGCAAGATCGGCGACATCGAAGACATCCTCGGCCTGCCCCACTCCACGACGGGCGGTTCCGATTTCGTCTCGACCAAGACGGCGACCTACGGCATCAGTCAGGGATCGAGCCGCGTGCACTACGCACGCAATCTCGAGGGCCAGCCGCCGATGGACTTCGCGCTCGCCCAGCGCACGCAGCGCGAACTCGAAGCGCGTCATCTCGACCTGCTCTCGCAGGCCGGCATCGATCGCGAACAGGTGCTGTTCGCCAACACCGGCATCATGTCGCTGCGCACGCAGTCGGCCGACATGGGCGACGACAGCGCGATGCTCGCGGCGGACTCGGTGTTCACCTACGCCCTGCGCAACATCGACGGTCTGCAGGTCGAAGGCAGCGACGCGAAGATCGCCTCGCGCGGAGCCGGCGACGTCGTCAGCATGAGCCTGCGCTGGCCGTCGGTACTGCTGCATCCGCAGCTGACGAGCTTCAAGCTCAAGAGCACCGAGGAACTCAAGCGCGAAGTGCTGGCCGAAGTGACCCGCGCCGGCGACGGCTCGGTCGTCAACCTGCGCATGGCCGTCGTGCTGCGCCCGGTCAAGCTCGACGGCCGTCGCGTCTACGTACCGTCGCTGAAGGTCGGCGTGATGCCGCGCGACGAAGCCGGTGCGCTGTTCTACGTCGACCTGCCGCAGCAGCAGCTGGCTTACGACGAAGGCGAGATCGTCGATCGGTAAGCGGAGATGCAGCCGGTGCAAAGCCCTCTCCCCCAGGCGAGCTTGGGGGAGAGGGAGATCGGAATCACTCGTCCAGCGTCGCGTCCATCGAGATCTCGGCATTGAGCACGCGCGACACGGGGCAGCCGGCCTTCGCCTTGCCGGCGAGTTCGGCGAACGTCGTCGCATCGGCGCCGGGCACTTTCGCGTTGACGACCAGATGCACGGCGTTGATCGTGAAGCCGGCGTCGGTCTTGATCAGGCTGACCTCGGCGCGCGTGCGGATGTAGTCGGCGGTCAGGCCGGCCTGGCCGAGAATGTTCGACAGCGCCATCGAGAAGCAGCCTGCGTGCGCGGCGCCGATGAGTTCCTCGGGATTCGTGCCGGGACCGTCCTCGAACCGCGACTTGAAGCCGTAGGGCGCATCGCGCAGCACGCCGGTCTCGGTCGAGATCGTTCCGCCGCCTTCCTTGATGCTGCCTTTCCACTCCGCCGATCCGGTCTTCTTCATGGACGTCTCCTGGTCTGTGGGTCTGGGATTACGGCGCAACCGCAGTTAGCGCCGCGTGAGCGGCACGCATCAGCGATTCAGTTCCTTCGACACTTCCTGCAGCGCGTCGGTGTTGCTGATGCGCGAAATCTGCTGCAGCAGGTAGTCGGCGACGCCTTCCTCGATCTGTCCGAGTTCGCCGGCAGACACGCCGAGCGCATCGGCGAAGGATTGGACCTTGGCGCGTTCGGTCGCCGAGTAGCTGCCGTCGGCATGCGCGAGCAGCAGGCAGGAATGCAGCAGCGCGATCTTCTGCGCCGTCTGCTTGAAGTCGTCAACGATCGCGGCGAGATCGAACGGCATCGCGATGAGGTCGTCGAACGAGGCGAGCGCCGCCGCATCGCGCTGGCAGGACTCGTAGAACCCGCGCAGCATCACGCGCTCGGCGTCGTGGACGCCGTCGGTCAGCGCGATGTCGTGCATCGCGCGCACGATCGCCTGCAGGTGATGAAGTTCGAGCGTGGTCGTCGGTGTAGCGGTCATGATCGGCTCCGATAAAGAAGAGGCTTTGCTCCCTCTCCTCCAAGCCTGCTTGGGGGAGAGGGCCGGGGTGAGGGGAGAAGTTTCCACTCGCCGCACGCTTGGATTGTCGGCCGGGTCGGGACGCACACGGTGCGCTTCGACCCAGTGTCGGGTTGGCAGGCGTTTGCGCCCCCTCACCCTACCCT
>NZ_DATIGT010000293.1:0-9097 GCF_035481375.1 Tahibacter sp. | reverse complement strand
GCAGGGTCGTGTCGACGGCAAGCCGTCGCGCCGCGTCGAACGAGAGCCGCTTCTGCGCGAACAGGTCGACGAGCAGCCCGGCGGCGCACAGCGTGTCCGCACGCGTGTCCGGATGCGGCAGGACGATGCGGCCCGATTGCGGGTCGAGCGCCAGCAGCACGAAGCGTTCGGCGATCAGCATGAGGCGCGCTCCGCGCGTTGCGCAGCGGTCGGCTGTGCGCGCGCAAGGGATCGCGACGCGGCGCAACGCGGATCGCAGTTCCGGGTTTCCGGTGGCATTCGCGCGTCCACGCGTTGGCTCGAGGAGGCCCCGATGGTAGCGCTTGGCGCGAAACGGTCGAGCCGGCTATCGCACAGTTTTCAGCGCGAGGCGCCGCCGGCAGCCATGCGGTTGCGGTCGAGCAGCTCGACGCCGGCCCAGTCGACCTGAGGCAGTCCGAGGTAGCGGTCGAAGGCCATCGGCAGCAGGCCGGTCGGGATCGCCGTCTCGCAGTTCCAGAGCATGACGAGACCGAAGCGGCGCTGCGGCAGGAACGCGATCACGCCGCGATAGCCCTGCACGGCGCCCGCATGGAACACCATCGGCTCGCCGGCGTAGTCGAACACGCGCCAGCCCAGCGCATATTGCGCATCGCGCAGGCGGCCCCGGCGCCACGGCGCCGAGGTCATTTCCGTCGGCGTCGCCACGACCGGGCGGTGCAGCGTGCCGAGCAGGTCCTCGGGCAGCACCTCCGGACGACCGCCCATATGCGCGATGAGGTACTGGCTCATGTCCTTGATGCTCGCGTTGACGCCCGCGGCCGGCGCCACGTGGTAGTAGTTCTCGCGCGGCTGCAACGGTATCCAGCGGCGGCCGCTGCGCGAGTGCGGACGCGCCCACTCGCGGCTCGATTCGAGCGCGTCGCGGCCGTAGGTCGCGGTCGTCATGCCGAGTGGATGGAAGATGCGCTTCTCGACCTGGTGATAGAAGAAATCGCCGGTGACCGCATAGGTCACGTCGCCGAGCAGGCTGAAGGCGACGTTCTGGTAGCTGTAGCAGTCGCCGACGCCGCAGATCGGATCGATTTCGCGCAGCCGGTCGACGAGCAGCGGGTAGGGCTCGTCCTGCTCCAGCAGGTGATCGTAGGAGTTGTGCGGCAGGCCGACACGGTGGCTCAGGATGTCGCGCACGCTGAGCTTCTCGGCGGCGCTCGCATCCTTGAGCGCGAACGTCGGCAGGATGCCGCCGACGCGGCTGTCCCACGACAGGAATCCGTCGTCGACGAGCATGCCCGCGAGCGTCGCCGCGAAGGACTTGGACAGCGAGGCGAGGCGGAATACCGTGTCCGGCGTGACCGGCGTGCCCGCGTTCGCATCGGCGTAGCCGACGCCGCGCTGCAGCAGCACCTGGTCGCCCTGGACCACGGCGACGGCGAGTCCGGCGATCTGGCCTGACGATTCGATCGAATCGAGCCAGAGATTCATGTCGGTCGCGACGCTGAGCCCTGCGTTGGCGGCGACCGCGCCGGCGACGACCGGCATGGTCGCGGCAGCGGCGGCGGCGCGGCGGCTCGGTGCGAGCGCCTTGCGCGCCGGCGCTTTCTTGACCGCGGGTTTCTTCGCCGGCGCCTTCGCCGCGGCCGCGGCGCGCGCGGTGCCGCGCTTCGTCGCGGCGCCCGCATCGGGAATGAACAGGAAGGTCAGCGCAAGGACCAGGATCGCCGCGAAGCTGGAAACCGTCGCGGGCTTCATGCGGGTATGCGCGCTGGAGTGAAGCGATCGGCGGCGCAGGCGCCTGCGCGCGGCGGCGAAACGAAAAACGGCGAACTCGAAAGCATGGTCTGGTCTGGGGCTGGTCGTGCCGGTCGCATTGTCGTGCAGTTGGACAGCTGTCACAACGGCGTGTGCATGCAGGAAACATGCGTGTTTTCGGGTAATAAAAGCGTTAAGGGCCGACGGCGGCGCAGCGTCGGTCGCGTCCCGTCGTCCGCGAGCGCAAGCGCGCAGCAACCGCAACTCCCATGCCGGCCTCCCCTGAGACACTGCGGCTGCCGCGCCTACCCGCGGCAATCGGGTTGCTTACAGGCCACCGCGGTGACGCGGTGGCTTTTTTTTCGTCCGCGCGCGACGCGTGTTGCGCGCGTGCCCAATCGCGGGCCGGCTGTTGCGCGGCTTGCGCGCAGGTTGTGCCAAAGCCACGAACTTGTGGCATCCTCGCCGGCAAACTACGAAAGCCTTCGTTAATCGAGCCGATGCGTCCCGAAGTCTTCGCCGACACGAGTTTGCGCCGCATCCTCTGCCTTGCCGGAAGGCGAGTCGACGTCGGCGCGTTGCGCGTGCTCGGCGACGGCGACGCGCAGCGGCTGACGCCGAAGGCAGTCGGTGTTCTGCTCGAACTCGCGCGTGATCCCGGCGTCACGCGCACGCGCGACGAACTGCTCGCGCGCGTCTGGGCCGGGCGGGCGGGCGACGGCGATGTACTGACCCAGGCGGTGAAAGAACTGCGCCGTGTCTTCGGCGACGATCTTTCTTCACCGCGCTTCATCGAAACCGTACCGCGCCTGGGCTATCGCCTGCTCGCCGCCGTGGAATGGGAAGAGCCGGCGGCGCAGGCCGCGCTGACGGATCCGTCCCCGGTCGACGACATCGCGGTCATGAGCGCAGCGGCGCCGGCCAACGCGTCGCGGACGCTGCGCCGGCGCTGGTTCGCGGCTGTCGCGCTGCTGCTTGCGGCGGCATTCGCGGCGTTTGCGTTGCGCACGGCGGACGCGCCGCCGCCGGCGTCCGTCGCCGGCGCGCCGCTGCTGCTGACCGCGGAACCCGGCGCGGAGACCACGCCGCGTCTGTCCCCGGACGGGTCGCGTCTTGCCTATGTCGCGATCGACGCGGACAGCCGCCGTCAGCGTGTCCATGTGCGCGGCGTCAACGCATCGACGACGTTGTTTCCGAGCGAAGGCCGCGGCGAGGAGTCCTGGCCGGTGTGGTCGGGCGACGGCGCGCAGATCGCATTCGTGCGGCGCGAAGCGCAGCGATGCGACCTGGTTACCGTGGATGCGCTCGGCGGCGTCGAACGCGCGCGATCGCGCTGTGCGCGCGGGCTGTTCGAGAGTTTCGACTGGTCGCCCGACGGCAGCCGTTTCGCGATCGCGCGCTTCGACGGACCCGGTACGGCGCGACTGTCGCTGATCGCCGTCGAGGGCGGCGAGCCGCTGCCGTTCGACTATTCCCACGATCCGACCGAACACGACCTCGCGCCGCATTTCTCGCCGGACGGCGCGACGATCGCGTTCCGCCGCGGCCTTTCGCCCTACGGCGATCTCTATCTCGTCGCGACGAACGGCGGCGACGCGCGGCGCCTGACGCGGCTCTCCGCGCTGATCCGCGGTTTCGACTGGCTGCCCGACGGCAGCGGCATCGTGTTCGCATCGAACCACGGCGGCACCGAGGCACTGTATCGCGTCGACATTGCCGACGGCCGCGTGAGCGCGCTCGGCGTCGCGCCGGCGCAGATGCCCGACGTCGCGCGCCATGGCGACGCGCTCGCCTATGAAGTGCCGCGCACGCGCTCGGTGATGCAGGGCGTCGTTCTCGGCGACGACGCGGCTGCCGGCGGCGAGATCGCGCCGTCGACGGGCAGCGACAGCTATGCGGTGCTCTCGCCCGACGGCAGCCGTCTCGCGTTCGTGTCCGATCGCGGCGGCAGCCCGCAGCTGTGGCTGCACGACGCGGGCGCGCGGCAGAGTTATGCGCTGACCCACAACGACGGCGCGCTGTTCCTGTATCCGCAGTGGAGCGCCGACGGCCGCCGCATCGTCGTCACGCGGCGCCGCGACGGACGCGGCGAACTCGTCGAGATCGACCTCGACAGCCAGGCACAGCGCGCGGTTTCCGATGCCGCGACGGACGTGCGTTTCGGCACCTATGCGCCCGGTTCGGGCTTCCTCGTCGTCGATCGCGGCGGCCGCAGTCCGAGGCTGCTGCGCATCGCGTCGGCACAGGCCGCCGCGCAGCCGCTGCGCGACAACGTCGCCGCGGTCGACGTCGACCCGCGCAGCGGACGCATCTACTACAGCCGCGCCGACGGCGCCGGCGTGCGCGAACTGCGCGATGCCGGAGACGAGGATGCCGTGATCGCCGCAGTGAGCAACCGCTTCGCCTGGCATGTGCGCAACGGTGCACTCTGGTACTTCGCCGCCAATGGCGACGATGCCGACGAACTGCTGCTGCGTCGCCGCGGCCTGGATGACGGCAGCGACGCGACGGTCTGGCGCACGCGCGAGGCGGTCGATCACCGCAGCTTCGACGTATCCGGCGATGCGCGCCGGCTCGTGCTCGTGCGCATCACGCGCAACGACACGGACATCGCGCTGTTGCGGTTCTTGCGTGACCGGCGCTGAGACGGCGACTGGCGCGCAGCGATGCAAAATCCCGCCGATATTTCACCGCTTTCTAAGCGCAACCTCGTCGCCGGTTCAGACGATTTCGGGACCGATGCGCCGTCGCCGGCGTATTCCTCGTCGCCAGATTCCGGCGAAGGAGGCGATATGAGAATCATCGGAGAGACCCTGCGCTACGGCGCGCGACTCGAACTCGGCGGCACCGACGCACTGCGTCAGCGCTGCGGCGACAACCTGCTCGCGGTCGTCGGCGGAGGCCGCGGCGCGACGCTCGCGAGCGGCGGCGACGGCGGCTGCATCTGGCTGCCGCTGCGCGGCAAGCTGCGCATCAACGTCGGCGACGGCGGTTTCGCGATCGAGCCCGGACAACTGTTCGTCAGCGAACCGGATCAGCGTCTGCAGGCGACCGGCCGCGGCGCGGCGCTCTGGATCGCGCTGATCGCGCAGCGTCCGGGCTGGCGGCGCGCGCTGATGCGCGCAGGCGGAACGCTCGCACCGGAGCCGGGGCTCGTGCCGGCCTGGCACGCGGCGCAGCCCGCGCTGCGGCGGCTTGCGATGCGCGTCGTGCGCGCGGTGCTCCAGCAGCGCGGCGACTACGCATTGCAGGGCGGCGTCGACGATCTGCTCGGCAGCATCATCGACCTGCAGGCCGACTTCGGCGACATGATCGAACGCTGCCCCGGCCGCACGCTAGCCCAGCGCCAGAATGTGTTCCTGCGCCTGCAGCGCGTGCGCAATCTGATGGCGACGCGCTGCGAGCAGGAGCTCGACATTCCCGAACTCGCGCGCGTGGCGAGCTATTCGCCATGGCATTTCATCCGCGCATTCCATGCCGTCTACGGCGAAACGCCGCACGCCTATCTCGTCGAGAGACGCCTGGAGCGTGCGCGCCGTCTCGTGCGTTCGTCGCCGCTGGCGATCAGCGAGATCGCCGGCGCGAGCGGCTTTGAGAACCGCTGTGCATTCTCGCGCCTGTTCAAGCAGCGCTTCGGCATCAGCGCCGCGGCGCTGCGGCGCGAGCACGGGGTCGGTACGCGTTCGCGCCGCCGACGTTGCGACGCCGACGAATTGCCGCGCCTCGCAGTTTCCGCAACGCCGCCTGCCAACTCGCGGCAACTCGGCGCACCCACAGATTTTTAACGTTGCCGCACCGGGTTCGTCCCGGTTTGCCGGCCTTGCCTGCGCGCTCACCGATCGCGTCGGCGCCGCCGTTGCCTCGACCACCGGCCAGCGGCGCTGCGGTCGATTTGTGAATAATTACAGGAGAAACACATGTTCAATCCTTCGCTCCCCCGAGCCGTGCGACTGGCGCTGACCGCGCCCGGTGTCGGCGCGGGCGCCGTGCTGCTCGGCTGCTTCGCGCTGCCGGCAGCGGCGCAGCAGCCCGAGGCCGGATCCGAGGTCGACAAGCTGGAAACCATCGTCGTCACGGGCTCGCGCATCCGTCGCGTCGACCTCGAGACGGCGAGTCCCGTGTTCGTGATCGACAAGGGGCAGATCGAAAAGACCGGCAAGCTCACCGTCGGCGATCTGCTCCAGACCATGCCGACGATCGCCGGCGGCGCGACCGCGACGAACGGCGCGGTCAACAACGGCGGCGGCACCGGCGCGGCGACGATCGACCTGCGCGGCCTCGGCACCGCACGCACGCTGATTCTGGTCAATGGACGCCGTCTCGCGGGCCCGGCACCCGACGTCAATGCGATTCCGATCAACCTGATCGAGCGCGTCGAAGTGCTCAAGGACGGCGCGTCGGCGATCTACGGCTCCGACGCGATCGGCGGCGTCGTCAACTTCATTCTGCGCAAGGACTATCAGGGCATCGAATTCGCGGTCGACTACGGCATCTCCGATGCCGATGACGGCCAGCGCAAGGGAGTGACCATGACGCTGGGCCATACCAGCGACAAGGGCAGCCTGATGGTCGGCGTGAACTACAACAAGCAGGACGCCGTCTCCGCGGCGGATCGCGACTATTCCGCGGAAGCGCTCTATCTTTCTTCGGGCTCCATCGTCGCGGGCGGGTCCAGCCGTACGCCGCGCGGCCGCATCTTCCTGCCGAGCGACCTGATCGCGCAGTTCAACTGCCCGCCCAACGCCGCCGGCTCGGTCACGCGCATTCCGGGCAGCAGCGGCGGATCGCTCAGCGACTACAAGTGCTACGACCCGGCGTCCGATGCGTTCAACTTCCAGGCCGTGGGCAATCTGCAGCTGACGCCGCAGGAACGCGGCAGCCTGTTCGTCGTCGGCAATTACCGGCTATCCGACAACGTCGAGGCCTACATCGAGGCGTTTCACAACAAGACGCGCGCGGCGTTCGCGATCGCGCCGCTGCCGTTCGATGCGCGCAACGACAACGTGCTGATCTCGCGCGACAACGTCTACAACCCGTTCGGCATCGACTTCGGCCGCAGCGGCGACAACGATTCGGGCAACGCGTTCTTCCTGCGCCTGCAGGCGATCGGCAACCGCCGTGCCGAGACCGCGGTGACGACCGACCAGATCAATCTCGGCCTGCGCGGCGGTTTCGGCGACACGAGCTGGCAGTGGGACGCGAATTTCACCTACGGCCACTTCTCGCAGTTCCGCCAGTTCGGCGGCTACATCTTCCAGCCGGCGCTGAGCGCAGCCGTGGGTCCGTCGTTCATCGACGCGAACGGCGTGCCGACCTGCGGTACGCCGACGGCGCCGATCGCCGGCTGCGTGCCGGTCAATCCGTTCAATCCCGAGGAAACGCCTGAAGCGTTCAGCCTGCTCGAAGCGCCGTATCGCACGAATACGCTGTTCGTGCAGCGCGAAGCGGAAGTCAATGCGAACGGCGAACTGTTCGAGCTGCCGGCCGGCGTGGTCAGCCTTGCGGTCGGCGCCTCGTACCGCAAGGAATACCAGCGCTTCACGCCGGATTTCCTGACGACCTCGCTGCCGCCGGACTTCACGAACTGCCAGCTGTCGCAGGAAACCTGCACCTCGCCGATCGTCGGCGGCTTCGACGTCAAGGAACTCTACGGCGAAGCCTTCATTCCGGTGCTCCGCGACGTCGCTTTCGCAAAAGCACTGAACCTGACGATCGGCACGCGCTATTCCAAGTATTCGACCTTCGGCAATTCGACGAATTCGAAGCTCGGCATCGAGTGGCGCCCGCTCGACGACGTGCTGCTGCGCGGCACGATCGCCGAAGTGTTCCGCGCGCCGACGATCTCGAACCTGTTCGCCGCGCCGGCGTCGAACGCGCCGACGTTCCGCGATCCGTGCATCGGCGTGACGTCGCCGGTCGGTGCGAACGCGAACATCGACCGCGCCTGCGAGAACGTGCCGCGCGACGGCAGCTTCGGCGGTCCGCCGAACGGCCAGACCACGGGCCTCGTGGCCGGCAATCCGAACCTCAAGCCGGAGCAGGGCAAGGCCTTCACGTGGGGCGTCGTCTACGATCCGAGCTGGCTCGAAGGCCTGTCGACGAGTGTGGACCTCTGGCGCTTCGCGCTGAACGACAACATCAGTGCGCTCGACGTCAATACGGTCGCGCTGCAGTGCTTCACGGCCGGCAACCTCTGCGACTTCATCCATCGCTTCGAAGCCGACGGCCAAGTGTTCTACATCGACCAGCCGACGCTGAACCTCGGTCGCCTCGATGCGAAGGGCGTCGATTTCAGCATCAAGTATCGGCTGCCGGAAACACCGATCGGCACGTTCCGCGTAGGCCTCGACGCGACCTACACGATGCAGTTCAACCAGCTGATCCGCGACACGCAGGGCAACGCAACCGGCACGATCTACGCGGCGGGCCAGTTCAACCGCCAGCTCGGCAACTATGCGCGCCTGCGCGGCCTCGGCACCTTGAACTGGGAACTCGGCAACTTCGACGCGAGCTGGACCGCGCGCTATATCCACGGCTTCGATCTCGGCACGTTGCGGCCGGGCGGCGACTCGGCCGACGGCACGATTCCGAACGTCGTCGTGGGTTATGGCGCATCGACCTACCACAACCTGCAGTTCGGGTATCAGATCGAACCGATCAACGCACGCATCGAACTCGGCGTCGACAACGCGTTCGACAAGCAGCCGCCGATCCTGTTCCAGAACAATGTCACGAACGGCAATACCGATCCGGTGACGTTCGACACGGTCGGCCGCTATTACTTCGCGAGGTTCAGCGTCAAGTTCTGATTCGTCTGTCGCAGTCCCGAACGGCCGCCCGGATCCGGGCGGCCGTTTGCGTTCGTGCGGCGATCAACCGCGCGAACGCAGCGCCCACGCCGCCGCGAGCTGCAGCATCGCCGGTGCGATGTAGTGCCGGTGCACGCGGTCGATGCTGGCCATGTAGAAGCGGCCGAACGCATTGCGGCAGTGCACGCGCGTGCTCAGGCTGAAGCGCAGGCCGCCGTCATCGCGGATCTGCACGCGCACGCTCGAGCGGAAGCACAGATGCCTGTCGTCGGCGCCGAGCAGCACTTCCGCGCTGCGATCGGCCGCGCCGATGCGTTCGTCGAGCACGGCAAAGCGCGCGGCGAAGCGGCGCGGCGGTTCGGTGCTCAGCAGCGAGGACACTGGGCAACCGAGCGGGCTCGTGCGCAGGCGCAGCGGACGCACGAGCGCGTTGCGCAGCCGCATCAGGCGCGTGACGCCGACCGGACGGTTGTCGAGAAATCCCTGCAGCAGCGCCGCGAGCCACTCGCCGGCCGAATCGGCGCTCGCGGCGCCGGCGGGAAGATCGAGCACGAACG
>NZ_DATIGT010000292.1:0-4754 GCF_035481375.1 Tahibacter sp. | reverse complement strand
CGCCGCCGGGCGCGCCTATCGTATGCGAAGCCTGCGCACGCCGCGGGCGGCGGCGCCTGCGGCTGCGCAGGTCCGGTTCAGCCGGTGCGACCGTGCAGCCGCGGTTAGGAGGTACGCCGCGGACGCTCCGCGCCGCGTCCGCCGCGACGGGGTTCCGGATGCATGTCGTGCAGGGCCATCGCATCGCACTGCGCGGCGCAGTCGCGGCAGGCGCGCGCGCAGTCGTCCATGTCGGCGAGCGCGTCGCAGCTCGCGGCGCAGGCGCGGCAGACTTCCGCGCAGAGCGCGCAATAGGCCGGGTGATACGGCGAGCCACCGGCCATCAGCGCCGCGGCCGCGTCGCAGGCCGTCACGCAGTCGAACATCAGGCGGAAATGGTCGGGTTCGACGTGCGCGCCGCCGAGCGGCAGGCAATGCGTCAGCGCGGTCTGCCGGCATTCGCGCGAGCAGGCGAGGCAGGCTTCGATGCAGGCAGCGAGCTCGTGTGTGGTGTGGGCGTGCGGCATGGGGCGTACTCCGTCGCGCCGGCAGGTCCGGCACGAAATGACGGAGCACGCCGCGTGCCATGCCAAAGCGCACGTCGCACGGCCCAGCTGCGACGGTCCAGTCCGATTCGCGCAGCAAAAAATTCGCAATCATTGAACGTATTGCCTCGCGGCACCCCTCGTTCGCGGGGCTGTGCCGGTGCCGGGACGCACGCATGATCGCGCCCGGTTCCGGGGGAATTTATGCGCGCGCTCATCGTCCGCCTGCTGTTCACTGTTCTGTCCGTCGCGGCGGCACCGGCCTTTGCCGCCGGGCTGCGCCTGAACCTGTGGCCCGTGCCGCCCATCTACACGGGCACGACCTACCAGATCGGCGTGGACGTCCAGAAGGAAGACCGCAACGACGGCATCGTGCACCAGGGACCGTTCACGTTCCGCACGGTGCTGCCCGCCGGCGTGCGCTACGTCGGTTTCAACGGCGGGCTCTGGAGCTGCGTCGCGCAGCCCGACCAGCGCGATGTGAGTTGTACCTATTCCGGCACTCTGGATTTCTGGAATCCGAACTCGATGTCGCTCGGCATCAATGCGATGGTCGACTACGGCATCGCGCCGGGCTCCGTGACGGTCAGCGGCACGGTCTCGAGCGCACAGGTGCCGCTGCCGCCGACGCCGACCTGCGTCGCGCCGCCGAGCACGACCGGCTGCGCCAGCGTGGCGACGGCCTTCGTGACGTCGAAGCTGCAGTTCACGGGCTGGGGCGTCAGCGGCGGGCAGGTGACCAGCGGTCCGGTCGCGACCTGGATCGGCCAGCCGCTGGAAGCCGGGCAGCCCAACATGTTCGTGTTCGAATTCCTCAACACCGGCTTCGGACAGGTGAACACGCCGGTGACGCTGGATGTCTGGCTGCCGCCCGGCGTGAGCTACGACGGCGCGCTGTCGGGCATTCCGGTCTGGACCTGCAGCAATCAGGCCTCGCCCGGCCATGTGCGCTGCACCACGCCGTACCTGTACGACTCGCTGAGCGGATTCCTGTCGATGCGCATCCAGGTGGCGCCGACCATCGCCGTGCCGGGACCGCTGTTCGTGCATGCCGCGGTCGGCAACAACCTGCAGGCGCCGCCGGGCGACTGCGTCGCGAATCCGACGCAGCTCGGCTGCGGCCGGCTGCAGTTCCACACGCGCGTGCCGCGCGTGGCGACCCTGGTCGCATCCAGCATGACGCACTCGCCGCCGGTCGCCACGCTCGGCACCGAGTTCGGTCCGCTGGTATTGGAGTACCGCAACATCGGCGAAGCGAACGCCGGCGCGACGAATCTGTACCTGCAACTGCCGCCGCACATCGAATATCGCGGCGTGCTGTCGTCGTTGCCCGCGGCGACCTGCACGACGCAGGGCACGCTCGCGGCCGGCCAGATCGTCGTCTGCCAGACGAGCGGCCTCGGCGCGCCGCCGTTCAATCAGGGCAGCCTGAGCCTGCGCCTCTACGGCAGCGCGCTCGCCGCATCCCCCGGCCCGCTGCCGGTGGTCGCCGCAGTCGATCTCGGCGCGGCGCCGAACACCGCGACCTTGGCCTCGTGCGTCGCCAATCCGGCACAGAGCTTCTGTGCGACCGACGCGCTGACGACGTATTTCCCGTGTGCGCTGCAATGGGCCGACGGGATCTTCTGCGACGGCATCGAGCCGTTTGTGCGGCCGTAGAGGCCGGGAATGGGGAATCGGGAATCGTAGGAGCAGTGCGCAGGCACTCTGACACACGACTCGCGCCCGGTCGGATCAGAGCGAAGCCGCTCCGCTCTTACGATTCCCGATTCCCCATTCCCGATTCCCAGCCCTTCAGAATCTCCCCTCGCACCGCTCGAACACGCTGTTGCGCAGCGCGACGAGGCGCGGGCCGATGTCGTGCAGCAGGCGTTCGCGCGTCATTGTCGAGACGCGGCCGCTGCAGTTGAACGCGAGCACGCGGCTGCGGTCGGCTGACGTCAGCGGTACGCCGATCGCGTAGACGTCGGGATTCCAGTCGCCGAGCGAGAAGCAGAAACCATAAGTCGCGTAGTCCTCGCGCGCCTGCAGGATGCCGGCGCGGATCGTCGGCCACTGCGCCGGATCGCAGTCGCGCTGCAGTTCGGCGAGACGCGCGTCGAACACGTCGGGTGCACGCGCGGCGAGGTCGGCGCGGCCCAGCGCCGTCGTGCCGTGCGGCACGCGCGCGCCGACGGCGAGCCTGAGCTCGAACGTCGCATCGCCCTGGCAGATGTCGAGCAGTACCATGCGCAGCCCGTCGGCGGCACCGAGCATGACCGCCGCGCCCGTCGCCTCGGCAAGTTCGCGCATCAGCGGCCGCGCGATCGCGAGCACGTCGTTGTTGCGCAGGAACGCGTGGCTGAGCCCGAGCACGGCCGTGCCGAGGCAGTATTTCTCGCGCTCGGGCGAATAGCTCAGGTATCCCAGCGCCGACAGCGTGAACGTGAAGCGCGACACCGTCGGCTTGGGCAGTCCCGTGCGCCGCGCGATCTCCTGATTGCCGAGGTAGTGCACGCCGTGCTCGAAGCAGCGCAGCACCGAGAACGCGCGCGCGACGGCGCTGACGAACTGCGGATGGTCGGGAGCGATGCCGCGGTTGAACAGGTCGGGCTCGCGTCGCGGATTGCCCATCAGACGTCCGCCTTCGCCGCGTAGCGCGCGAGTTCGAGTTTCGCGATCGTCGCCCGATGCACTTCGTCGGGACCGTCGGCGAGCCGCAGCGAGCGCGCGCCGGCATAGGCCGCAGCCAGCGGAAAATCGCCGCTGACGCCGGCGCCGCCGTGCGCCTGTATCGCCCAGTCGATGACCTTGAGCGCCATGTTCGGCGCGACGACCTTGATCATCGCGATCTCGGCGCGCGCGGCCTTGTTGCCGAACTTGTCCATCGCGTCGGCCGCCTTCAGCGTCAGCAGGCGCGCCTGTTCGATGAGGCAGCGCGCCTCGGCGATGCGTTCGTGCCAGATCGAATGGTCGGCGAGCGTGCGGCCGAACGCGACGCGCGTCGTCACGCGCCGGCACAGCAGTTCCAGCGCGACCTCGGCGAGCCCGATGCTGCGCATGCAGTGATGGATGCGGCCGGGACCGAGGCGTCCCTGCGCGATCTCGAAGCCGCGCCCTTCGCCGAGGATGATGTGATCGGCCGGCACGCGCACGTCGAGGAGATCGATGTCCATATGCCCGTGCGGCGCGTCGTCGTAGCCGAACACCGTGACCGGCCGGCGTACGCGGATGCCGGGCGCGTCGGACGGCACGAGGATCATCGACTGCTGCCGGTGCGTGGCCGCGCCGGGATCGGTCTTGCCCATGACGATGTAGACCGCGCAGCGCGGATCGCCGGCGCCCGAGGAAAACCACTTGCGCCCGTTGATCACGTAGTCGTTGCCGTCGCGGCGGATCGAGCACTGGATGTTGGTCGCGTCCGACGAGGCGACGTCGGGCTCGGTCATCAGGAAGGCCGAACGGATCTCGCCGGCGAGCAGCGGTGCGAGCCAGCGGCGCTGCTGCTCGTCGCTGCCGTAGCGCTCCAGCACTTCCATGTTGCCGGTGTCGGGTGCGGAGCAGTTGAACACCTCGGCCGCCCACGGCACGCGGCCCATGATTTCGCAGAGCGGCGCGTATTCGAGGTTGGTCAGCCCCTGCGGCGCATGCGCCGACTGCGGCAGGAACAGATTCCACCAGCCGTGCTCGCGCGCTTTGGATTTCAGTTCCTCGACGACGGCGCTGGGCTGCCACGGATCGCCGGCGGCGCGCTGGGCCTGCGCCTCGGCGGCGTGGCGCTCCACGTTGGGATAAATATAGGTATCAAAAAATTCGCCGAACGAGCGGCGCAGCGTCTCCACGCGCGGGCTGTAGCTGAAATCCATGCGGAGCTCCGGAGGCATGGGTCAATTTCGCGATACGAAACTTTGACGACCATGCGGGATAAGGGAAAACCATCGTCCGGAGCCGAGTATGCGAGCCTATGGCGGCGGGCGTCGAGCCGGTGAAGCTTGCCGATATTCGGAATCAAATTCCGTATGGTGAAATGGTGGCGGCGATCAGCGCAGTGCGCCGTCTCCACGCCGGCTTCGCCTCACGCCGCCAGCGCCACCGCCGCGACCAGTACCGCGTTGATCGCCAGCACGCCGCCGATGACGGGCCGCGCATAGCCTTTTCCGCCGGGCACCGCGGCGAAGCATTTGACGAGCGAGTTCGTGGTGAACGCCGCGGCGAGCGCCCAGGCCGCATCGCCGTGCGGCAGACCGCCGC
>NZ_DATIGT010000291.1:0-23023 GCF_035481375.1 Tahibacter sp. | reverse complement strand
CTCGCTGCCGACGACGCTCTGCTGGCGCCAGACCGACCCGGGTTCGAGCATGCCGTCGGCGGCGAGGCAGGCGAGCTTCGCGCTCGTACCGGTGCCGCAGGGCGAGCGGTCGTAGGCCAGCCCGGGACACAGCACGAAGTTGCGCGCGTCGACGCCGTCATCGGGCGATGCCGCGACGAGTTCGACGTGATCGATCTCGCCGTCATCGGCGCCGCGAATGCCGTCGCGCTCCAGCGCGCGCCGGATCGCGACCGTGCAGGCCATCAGCGCGTCGATGTTCGCGCGGTCGATCGCGAGTCCATGGTCGTCGACGAGGAAGAACCAGTTGCCGCCCCAGGCGATGTCCCCGTGGACACGGCCGTAGCCCGGCACGTCGAGCGGCACGCGCGCCGCATGCCGGTAGCTCGGCACGTTCGCGATCGTGACGCGGCCGTCCGCGCCGAGCTCGGCTTCGACGACGCCGACCGGCGTCTCGAACCGGAACGTACCCGCCGCGATGCGGCCGAGATGACGCAGCGTTTCGACCACGCCGATGCAGCCGTGGCCGCACATGCCGAGATAACCGACGTTGTTGAAGAACACGACGCCGGCGACGCAGTCCGCGCGCGTGGGCTCCAGCAGATACGCGCCGACGAGCACGTCGCTGCCGCGCGGTTCGCAGGCGATCGCACGGCGCCAGTGGTCCTGTTCGCGCTGCAGCCAGTCGCGCGCCGCCGCCGGATCGCGTCCGGCGAAGTCGGGACCGCCGGCAACGACGACGCGGGTCGGCTCGCCGCCGGTGTGGGAATCGATGACGCGCGTCGGGCTCATGCGGAAAGGTTTCGTGAAGGTTGCGAGATGCTAGCCAAGCGCCGTGGCAACGGATTGGCGCTTCGCATTGCCGCCGTACCACGAATCGTACAAATGGCCGCAAAAGACCGCAGATTCGACGAAAGTCATAGACGCCGCGCCGGCAGCCGTACGTAACCGCAGCGACAGGAACGAAAAAGCCGCGGCCATCCCTGGCCGCGGCTCGATGCTCAGCGTTCTAACGCGTCAATCCCAGTCCGCGGCCACCTGCACGCCGGCGAAGCTCGTCGTGCGCGGCTTCAGCATGACGTAGTGCCAGCCGCTCGCCGGCGCCGCGATGGTTACGGTTTCAGCGTTGCCGACGAGGCGCGGCGCCTGGTCGAACTCCGTGTCGCTCGGCCAGCTGCCCGCGCGCACATAGATGTCGGCGTCGCCGGTGCCGCCGCTCATGAGGAAACGCAGATTCGTCGCGCCCGACGGCACCAGCAGCGTCAGCCAGACGCGGTCCTGCGCGGCCGCGGCCGACAGGTTGCTGCGCCTGCAGCCGTTGTCGAGCTGGTTCGCGTTGCTCAGCGTGCACTCGGGCACCACGCTCGGATCGGTGCCGAAGTCGTCGGAGAAGATCAGGTCGGGCTGGCCGCCGTTGCAGATCGTCGTGTCGCCGTTGTGCGCGGCGAGGCAGACCAGCCAGGCGCGGAATTCCGCGTCGTAGGCCGTGCGGATCGGGTCGAGCCAGTTGCGGTAGCCCGGGTCGTAGTTGCCCGGACGGGATACGGCATAGAGGCTCGCGATCTTGTCGCGGTGACGTTCGAACATGAAGCGCGACGCGAGATAGCCCCACTGGTACGTGCGCGCGTAGTCGGTGCTGTATTCGGTATCGAACAGCTGCGCGAGCGTGAACGTGTCGGGATTGCCTGCCGCCGTGATCGCTGCGGTGTAGGCGAGGTTCCGATACGAATACGACATGTATTCGGCGAAGCCTTCGATGTACCAGATCGTCGAATACGGTGCTTCCATCGGCAGCGCGCCGAAGCCGCCGTGCCAGTTGAAGCGGCCGTCGAGGTAGTGGATGTATTCGTGCGTCAGATTCCACACCTGGAAATCGGGACGCAGCCACTCGGCCTCGTAGGCGAGGAAGCGCGCCTGGTTGGCCGGGTCGGACGGATCGCCTTCGAGATAGATGCCGCCGTTGTTCGTGTCGTTGCCGAAGATCGTTCCGGAATAGGTCTCGTAGTCGGTGCTCGAATGGAAGATGACCATTTCCAGGCGCGCATTGAAATCGTTCGGTACCGGCGTGTTGCCGGTCTGCGCCTGCGTGTGGAAATAGCCTTCCTCCGCGCCGACGATGCTGCAGACCTGATCGAGCTGCGCCGAGGTCAGCGCCTGGCTGCGCACGCGCAGGGTCGCGCTGCAGTCGCGCGCGTTCGCCGCGGGCAGTACGTAGGCCTCGAGATCCTGCGCGAAGTTGCACAGGCCGTAGTACGCGCAGTGCGCGTGGTCGTAATAATCGACGACGCCGGCGATGCGCACATAGATGCCGGCACCCGGCGCGCCGAGGTCGAACGCGTCGACGATCGACTTGATCTTCGGATGCGCGAGATTGTGGAAGCCGCTCGCCGTGTACTGGCTGAAGCGGCCGAGTTCGCCCGCGGCATTCGTCAGCAGGTATTCGCGCGCGGTGCCGACGTCGGCCGCGCGATTGTCGTTGATGAAGCTGACCAGCGTGTCGAGCACGCCGCTGCCGGCGCCTTGCACGAGCGTCTGGAATTCCGGCAGGTAGTGGCCGCGGAACAGCACGATGAATGCGTTGTTGGTCGCATTCTGCATCGGCGAGGAAGCCGCCCAGGCCGGACCGTAGCGATCGAGAATGCCGCGGATCGTGTCGAGCTGCTGCGCGTTCTCGCCGGAGCTGTCGATCAGCGTGACGAACTCCGACAGCACTCGGCCGTGCGCGTCGGTGACGTCCTGGAAATGCGCATTCGCGACGAAGGCGTTGAGCGCGGGCCGGATCGCGTTCGTGAGTGCAGCGCCGTAAGCGCCGACATCGGCCTCGTTGTAGTACTGAACGTAGTAGCCCGCGCGCAGGAACAACACGATTTCATACGTGTGATTCGTGTTGTCGCCGGGATACGTCGCGGCGTCGGCCTGCAGCGCATTGGCGACCGTGATCATCTTGCTTTCGTTGAAGATCTGGCCGGCGGTCGTGCCGGTGACCTGGAACAGTCCGCCGCTGTAGAAGCACGCCGGATCGGCCGCGCGCACGGCCGCGACGAGCGCCGCACCGCTTGCGCTCGCGAAGCCCGCGATGTTGCAGGCGCCTTCCGGTGCGCGCGCGACATCGGGCTCGTCGTAGGCGCGATACAGGTGATCGCGCGTGGACGGCAGCGGCGGACGCTCGTCCCAGTTCATCGGTCGCGTCTGGATATGCGATGCCGGATGCGAGTCGGCGTGCGCCTGTGCCGTCGGTGCGGGCCGCGTCGCCCGCGCGGCTGCGGCCGCAGCCGGAGACAGGACGGTCAGGCACAGGCACGCAGCCAGCACCTGACCGGCTTGCAAAAGCCGGTCAAACGAATACATTGGTTTCTCCCCGAACATCGTCTTGTGTGAATAACACGCACGAGCCCGGTGTTCCCGGAGGCGGACGCGCTGCAACGCGTTCGCCTCCACCTGACTCCTGCGGGACATGATGCTAGGTTTCGACTAAGACGAAGGTCTAGCCGTATACGCTCATAGGCACGCAACAATCCGCACAAACAAGCCGATCGCGCCGACGACGCATTGCATCGCCGACGCGCGACTCGTGGGGGGAACGATGGACAATGAACTGGCACGCTGGCGCGAAGCCTTCATGGCGCGCGTTGCATCACCGTGGTACGTCGAGACGCTGTTCGACCGGCAGCCCGACATTCTGTTCTCGATTAAAGACAAGCAGGGCCGCTACGTGTCGATGAGCGAAGCCGTCGTCGTGCGTTGCGGCCTCAAGCGCAAGCAGGACGCGATCGGCAAGACTGCGTTCGATCTGTTTCCGCGGCCGATGGCCGAACGCTACGCGCGCCAGGACGAACGCCTGTTCAACACGGGCCGTCCGATCATCGACAACCTCGATCTGACGGTCTATCGCGACGGCAGTGCGGGCTGGTGTCTCTCGACGAAGGAACCGCTGTACGACGCGCAGGGCCGCATCGTCGGACTCGCCTGCATTTCCAAGGACCTGATCGAACCGAGTCGCGCCGGCCTCATCGACACGGGTTTCGCCGAGACCGTCGACTACATGCTCGAACACTACGACCAGCCGCTGCGCATGGAAGATCTCGCACGCCGCGCCGGTCTGTCGCAGGCGCAGTTCGAGCGGCGCATGAAGAAGATCTTTCATCTGTCGGCCGGCCAGTACCTGATCAAGGCGCGCATCGATCATGCGGCGCGCCTGCTCGCGTCGACGCCGCTGCCGATCGCGGAAATCGCGCAGCACGCGGGCTTCTCCGACCAGAGCGCGCTGTCGCGCCAGTTCCGTCAGGTGACCGGTTTCGCGCCGCGGCAGTACCGGCAGCTGATGCGGCCGGGGAGCGAATGAATCGAGGAACTGGAGAAAGCGTGCCGCTCTCCGCGATTCTCCGGCTACCGCACCGACGCGCTTTCTCTGTGTCCCGGCCACGATCCTCCAGTTCCCTCTTCAGGCAACGCATGTCCCTTCGTCTTCTGCTCGCCCTGCTCGTCCTCGTCGCCTCGCCGCTGCAGGCGGCCGAGCTCGTCGTGTTCGCGGCCGCCAGCCTGAAGCCGGCATTCGAGGAAATCGTCGCGCTGCCCGAGGCGAAGGCGATCGCCGAGATCAAGGTGAGTTATGCGGCGAGTTCGGCGCTCGCGCGGCAGGTCGAGGCCGGTGCGCCGGCCGGCGTGTTCGTCAGCGCCGATCTCGAATGGATGGACTGGCTGCAGCAGCGCGGTCGCGTCGCGACGGCGACGCGGTTCGTGCTCGCGCGCAACGAACTCGTGCTCGTCGCGCCGCGCGATTCGAACCTGGCGCTGACGCTGTCGCCGCAGACCGATCTGCGCGCCGCGCTCGGCGACGGTCGCATCGCGCTGGCCGAACCCGGCAGCGTGCCCGCGGGCAAGTACGCCAAGGCCGCGTTCGAGAAGCTCGGCCTCTGGATGCAGGTCGAGACACGCTATGTCGCGACCGAGAACGTGCGTGCGGCGCTCGCGCTGGCCGCACGCGGCGAGACGCCGCTGGCCGCGGTCTATCGGTCCGACGCGATATCCGAACCCGGCGTTCGCGTGGTCGCCGCATTTCCGGCCGGCAGCCATCCGGACATCGTCTATCCGGCCGCCGCGCTGAAAGACCATGACGGCGAAACCGTGCAGAAGCTGCTCGCGCTGCTGCGCGGCGACGCCGCGCAGACGATCCTGCGCCGCGCGGGCTTTCGCGCGGCGGCGGGCGACTGAGGCGCGATGCTGAGTCCGGCCGAAAGCTCCGCACTCGCGATCAGCCTTAAGGTCGCGCTGCTCAGCGTCGCGGTCGCATTGCCGTTTGCGCTCGCATTCGGTCTCGCGCTGTCGCGGCTGCGCTTTCCGGGCAAGAGCCTGCTCGAAGCCGTGCTGAATCTGCCGCTCGTGCTGCCGCCGGTCGTGACCGGCTATGCGCTGCTGCTGCTGTTCGGCCGGCACGGCGCGATCGGCGCGTGGCTCGCGTCGTTCGGCGTCACCTTCGCGTTCCACTGGACAGGCGCCGTCGTCGCCGCCGTCGTCATGAGTTTTCCGCTGCTCGTGCTGTCGGTGCGCGCCGGCTTCGACAGCGTCGACCGGCGGCTCGAAGCCGCCGCCGAATCGCTCGGCGCCGGCCGCTGGCGGCGCTTCGTCAGCGTGACCCTGCCGCTGTCGCTGCGCAGCGTGATCGCGGGCTGCGTGCTCGCGTTCGCGCGCGCGTTCGGCGAGTTCGGCGCGACCATCAGTTTCGTCGGCAGCATTCCGGGCGAAACGCGGACGCTGTCGATCGCGATCTGGGAACTGCTGAACCAGCCCGGCGGCGAAGCCGGGCTGGTCCGGCTGGTCTGGGTCGCGCTGCTCGTCGGCGTCGCCGCGTCCCTGTTCGCCGCGCTGCTCGGCCGCCGCGGCCACGATGCGAAGTCGGCCGATGATTGAGATCGACGTCCGCTGGAAGCCGCGCGACTTCGAACTGCAGGTCGCCTTCGCGTCGCCGGCACGCCATCTCGCGCTGTTCGGTCCTTCCGGCAGCGGCAAGACCAGCGTGCTGCTCGCGATCGCCGGGCTGCGCCGTCCCGACGCGGGCCGCATCCGCCTCGCCGGCGAACTGCTGTTCGACAGCGTGCAGGGCGTCGACAGGCCTGCGGCGCGGCGCGGCCTCGGCGTCGTGTTCCAGGACGGACGGCTGTTTCCGCATATTCGCGTTCGCGACAATTTGCTTTATGGACAACACGGCAAATCCGGCCGCGCCGTCGTCGGCTTCGACGCCGCCGTCGAACTGCTCGGCCTGACCGACCTGCTCGCGCGCTGGCCGGCGACCTTGTCCGGCGGCGAGGCGCGCCGCGTCGCGATCGGCCGCGCGCTGCTGAGCCGTCCGCGCGCACTGCTGCTCGACGAGCCGCTGGTCGGCCTGCACCGCGAAGCGCGCGCGCAGTTGCTGGACTACCTGCGCCGCCTGCGCGACGAGATCGCGCTGCCGACATTGCTCGTCAGCCACCAGACCGATGAAGTGCAGGCGCTCGCCGAGGATGTCGTGCTGCTCGACGACGGACGCGTTGCACGGCAGGCGGCAATCGCCGAGTTTGCACGCGAGCACGCCGGGAATCGGGAGTAGAGAAGCCGGAATCGGAAAAGCTATGGAGCGCCCCGAAGGCGCGGCGAACGGGCTTTCGCTTCCGACGATTCCCGGTTCCCCATTTCCGATCCCGCTAGATAGGCAACCCCACCCCATGCGCGAGCTTCACGAGCGCATAGGCCAGTCCGGCCGCGATCGGCAGCGTGAGGATCCAGGCCCAGATCATGCGTTCCACGACGGTCCACTTGATCGCGTTGAGACGCTTGGCGGTGCCGACGCCCATGATCGCGGCGGAGATGTTGTGTGTCGTCGACACGGGAATGCCGAGACTCGAGGCCGACAGGATCATCGTCGCCGACGCGGTCTCGGCGGCGAAGCCGTGGACCGGATGCAGCTTGACCATCTTGTGACCCAGCGTCTTGATGATGCGCCAGCCGCCGGCCGCGGTGCCGGCCGCCATGACGATCGCGCACGTCACCTTGATCCAGAGCGGAATCTCGAGCTGCTTCGGATCGCCGTCCAGGCGCAGGAAGCGCAGCCATTCGGGCAGGTTGTCGAGCTGCCCCGCGACGCCGGCCGAGGCCAGTGCGAGCGCAATGATTCCCATGGTCTTCTGGGCGTCGTTGGAGCCGTGGGCCCAGCCCATCGCGCTCGCCGAAACGATTTGCAGCTTGCCGAACAATGCGTTCGCGAAGCGCGGGCGCCCGATCTTCTGCAGCACGCCCTTGCGGTCGGCCAGGAACGAGAACAGCGCGAACAGCCCGCCCATGATCAGGATGCCGAGGATGAATCCCGCGAGCGGCGAGATGACCATCGGAATGACGACCTTCGGCAGCAGGCCCTTGCCCTGCCACCAGTGCTCGCCACCCGGAACGTTCCAGATGATGGCGTTCCAGTTGTCGCCGGCCGCGGCGAAGGCCGCGCCGCAGAGACCGCCGACGAGCGCGTGGGACGACGACGACGGCAAACCCCACCACCAGGTGATCAGGTTCCAGATCACGCCGCCCGACAGCGCGCAGATCAGCACCATCGACGTGACATTGACCACGCCCGTGTCGACGAGGCCCGACGCGATGGTCTTGGCCACGGCCGTGCCCCAGAGTGCGCCGATCAGGTTCATGCCGGCGGCCAGCATCACGGCTTGGCCCGGACTCAGCACCTTCGTCGCGACGACCGTCGCGATCGAATTGGCCGTGTCGTGAAACCCGTTGATGTACTCGAACACGAGCGCGACCACGATCACGCTGAAGACCAGAGTCAGTTCCACGGCGCGCGCCTCAGGAGTTCTTCAGCACGATCGCGTAGACCACGTTGCCGGCGTCGCGGCAGCGGTCGATGGCTTTTTCCAGGATCTCGAACAGGTCCTTGCGCAGCAGGAAACGCACCGGATCGTTCTCGTTGCGATACATGTCGCGGAACAGTTCGAGAATCAGGCGGTCGGCCTCGTTCTCCAGCGCCTGCAGCTGGTCGTTGAGCTCTTTCATCGGCTCGAGCTTCATCGAGCGCAGCTGGCCGACCATCTGCTCGAGCACGTCGCAGGCCTTCTCGAGCATGCGAGCGCGGGAGACGAAATCGACATCGCCGAGGCGGTCGCCGACCAGCGAATAGCGTTCGGCGAATTTCTCGATGACTTTCGGGATCTTGTAGAGCGCGCCCGACAGCGCTTCGATGTCCTCGCGTTCGAGCGCCGTGACGAACGTGTTCACGAGTGCTTCGCTGATCTCGGCTGCAAGCTTCTTCTCGCGCTGCCGCGCGAGGCGGAATTCGTCGAGCGATTTGGCCGCGCCGCCACCCTGGGCCAGGAATTCGGTCAGCGCCGAGGCGCTGCGCCGGGCAGCGCCCGCGCTGGCTTCGAGCAGTCCGTAGAACTTGTCGCCCTTGCCGAAGATGGTCTGTAATGAAAACATGGCCGATACCGCCAATTTATTGAAAGTAAAGAAGAAACTGTCGCGACCACCCGTCTTTGCCGCGAATTTCGTGGCAAAAATATGTCGTTTGGATGACAGTCATGTTACAGCAGTGGTCTATCCGCAGGCACGTCCGCCGCGGCCGGGATGCTGCATGGGCTCGTCACGCGGGACTGCTACACTGGCCTGCCTGGGACCGCACGTTGCGCAATGCTGACCGAGATACTCGTCGTCCTGCTTCTGATTCTGCTCAACGGTTTCTTCGCGCTGTCGGAGATGTCCGTCGTGACCGCGCGCAAGTCGCGCCTCAAGCAGATGGCGGAGAGCAGTGCGCGCGCGCAGAACGCGCTGCGTCTGACCGAATCGCCCGAGCGCTTCCTGTCGACCGTGCAGGTCGGCATCACGCTGATCAGCGTCCTGACCGGCGTCTACGGCGGAGCTGCGATCGGCGCACGCATCGGGTTGTTCCTGCAGGGCCGAGGGGTCGAGCTGGAGCTGGCCAACGGCGTCGGGCTCGCGGTCAGCGTGGGCGCGATCACCTATGTCTCGATCATCGTCGGCGAACTGCTGCCCAAGCGCCTTGCGCTCGTCGCGCCGGAACGGTTCGCGACCTGGATCGCGCTGCCGATGCGCCTGTTCGCGACGGTCGCCGCGCCGTTCGTCTGGCTGCTGTCGTTAAGCACGCGCGTGCTGCTGAAGGCGCTGCGCCTCGACAAGGGCTCGCGCGATCCGGTCACCGAAGAAGAAATCCGTCTGCTCGTGGCCGAAAGCGCCGAACAGGGCGTCATCGACAGCGACGAGCACAATATGGTTAACCGCGTGCTGCGCCTGGGCGACCGGCAGATCACGAGCCTGATGACGCCGCGCACGCGCATCGCCTGGCTCGACGTCGCCGCGCCGCTGGCCGAGAACCTCGCGGTCATGCGCTCGACGCCGTATTCGCGCTACCCGGTCTACCGCAACGGCAACGAGCAGGACGTGGTCGGCATCCTGGAAACGAAGTCGCTGCTCGATTCGCTGGGCACGCCCACGATCGATCTGTTCCGCACGCTGACCAAGCCATTGTTCGTGACCTCCGCGGCGCGCGCGCTCGCGCTGCTGGAGGAACTCCGCGAAGCCGAGGCGACCGTCGCGCTCGTCGTCGACGAGTACGGCGACATCGAAGGCCTCGTCAGCCTCAACGACGTGCTCGGCGCCGTGCTCGGCAAGACCGCCAGTACGAGCGTCGAGACCGACGGCGCGCCGATCGTGCGCCGCGACGACGGCAGCTACCTCGTCGACGGCGCGCTGAATACCGATGACCTGCGCGAACTGCTGGCTCTGAGCCAGCTGCCGAACGAGGAGGATCACGATTTCCGCACCGCAGCCGGCATGGTCATGGCGCAGTTCGGACGCATCCCGCAGGTGGGAGAATCGTTCCGCTGGCGCGACCTTCGTTTCGAAGTCGTCGACCTCGACGGCCCGCGCATTGACAAACTGCTGATCGCCCGCATCACGCCGGAAGCGGCCCCGTAAGCGGGCATACGAGAATCACGGATGACCCGCCCGCACGATCCGCGCACCACAGAGCTGTTCCAGCAGGCTCTCGACCAGAACACCGGCGACACGATTTCGCTCGAGCAATTCATCGCTCCGCTCGAAACGCGCGCCTACGGCTTCCTCGTCGTACTGCTGTCGCTGCCGAACTTCATTCCGATCCCGATGGGCGTCGGCGGCGTCTGCGGCACCTCGCTCGTCATCATCGGCGCGCAGATGCTCTGGGGCATGCCGCGTCCGTGGCTGCCGCGATTCGCGCGCCAGCACGGCTTTCCGCGAACTTCCGTCGAACATTTCGTCGCACGCATGACGCCGATGTTCACGCGGCTCGAACGCGTCTGCCGGCCGCGCCTCGAACAGATCACGCGCAAGCCCTGGAGTCATTTCAGCGGTCTGATGCTGATCCTGCTCGGCATCCTGCTCGCCCTGCCGATACCGTTCACCAACTATCCGTTCGGCCTCTTGATCCTCGGCTTCGGCGTCGCGCTGATCGAACGCGACGGCGGCCTGCTGTCGCTGGTCTGGGGCGCGACGATCGCGTCATCCGTCATGGTCGGCAGCCTGAGCAGCGCGATGGTCGCGCTCGTGAAGCATTTCTTCGGCTGAACCGGAGAAACGCGCAGGTCGAGGCGCGCCGCAAGGCGAGCCGCGACACCACGGTCTCGACGCCGCGAATGGCCCGTATACGTACGATCTCCGTCGGGCGACGCCTCTCGCCTTCGATCGACGCTCGCCACAGGCGACCATCCCGACGTTGCGGTTCGCCTTGCGGCTCGCCGCAACCTACTTGTCGATGCCGCGCGCGATCCGCGCCATGCGCTGCGCATCGGACAGAATGCCGCGCAGCACGCGCAGCTCGCGTTCGTCGGGCTGGGCGCGCAGGAACAGCTTTCGCAGCCGCAGCATGATGGTCTCGGGCGATCGCCCTTTATGGAAATCGATATCATCCAGCGTCGTATACAAGTGCTCGAAGAATCCTTCCATCTGCCCGGCCGACGCCGGCGGGTCGGTGCGATGCGGCGGCGGCGCCGTCGGGTTGCCGAGAAAGCCGACGCGCAGCTCGTAGGCGAGCACCTGCACGGCCTGGGCGAGATTCAACGAGCTGTAGTCCGACGCGGTCGGAATGTGCACGGCGCCGTGGCACAACGCGAGCTCGTCGTTCTCCAGGCCGGTTCGCTCGTTGCCGAACACGATGGCGACTTCGCCGCCGGCCTGCACGGCGGCCTGTACCGGCGCGGCGACCTCGCGCGGCGTGTATTCCCTCAGCGCCACGTTGCGCTGCCGTGCGGTCGCGCCGAACACGACTTCGCAGTCGGCAATCGCGCTGCGCAGGTCGGGTACGACGAGGGCGTCGGCGAGCACGCCGTCGGCACCGGCCGCAAAGGCTGTCGCCTCCGGATCGGGAAACCGCGCCGGCGCGACGAGCACGAGGCGGGCGAATCCCATGGTGCGGATCGCACGCGCGGCCGCGCCGATGTTGCCGGGTTGGGAAGTGCGCACGAGCACGAAGCGCACGCGCGCGGCCAGAGCTGAAATGTCGGTCATAGACCGGAAACGGTAAGGGAAGCCCGGGCACAAGGCGAGCGTCGTCGCACGCCGGCGGCCGGAAATGGCAGCCCGCGCCGTGCCACCCACCGTCCCGGCGCGGTTTTCCCTAGCTCGCGCGGTTCTGCTACCCTTCGCGCCCCGCGCCGGCCCAGACGCCGGCGACGCTCTTTCGTCAAGCCAATTCGATCCGGAGTTTCCATGCCCAGACCCGCCATCAACGTCGCGGTCCGCGCCGCCCGTGCCGCCGGCAATCTGATCGTGCGCAACCTGGGTCGCGTCGAAGGCCTGGCCGTACACGAGAAAGAGCGCATGGACTTCGTCTCCGAAGTCGATCGCATGGCCGAACAGCTGATCATGCGCGATCTCAAGCGCGCCTATCCGGGCCACGCCTTCATCGGCGAGGAAACCGGCGAACAGGGCAGGTCGCGCCAGACCTGGGTCGTCGACCCGCTCGACGGCACGCACAACTTCCTGCGCGGCATCCCGCATTTCTGCGTATCGATCGCGATGCTCGACGGCAACGAGCCCGTCTACGGCGTGATCTACGACCCGCTGCGCAACGAGACTTTCACCGCGAGCAAGGGCGACGGCGCCTTTCTCAACGAGCGCCGTATCCGCGTGACCGCCCGCGAAGGCCTGCCCGGCGCACTCTTGTCGACCGGCTTCCCGTACCGCCAGCGCCGCCACCTCACCCCGCAGATCGAAATGACCCAGGCCCTGCTCGCCAGCGCCGAGGACATCCGTCGCACCGGCTCGGCCGCGCTCGATCTCGCCTACGTCGCCTGCGGCCGCTTCGACGGCTACTACGAAACCGGCCTCAAGCTCTGGGACATGGCCGCCGGCTGCCTGCTCGTCCGCGAGGCCGGCGGACGCTACTGCGACATGGCCGGCCGCGACGGCATCCCCGAATCCGGCAACCTCGTCGCCGGCAACCACAAGGTCGCGTTCAACATCGTCAGCACGATCCAGCCGACGCTGACGCCGGAATTGCTGGCGGGGTAAAGGGGCGAGAAGCTCACAGCCCGGTGAGGGCGGCAGCTCAAGCGCCCTGCGCGGAGTCGCGTGACCGGCTATTCAAATAGCGAGCGGCTTCCTGTGCGCAGCTCGTCGATGATTGCCTGTCTCGCCTCCAGAATCGGCTGGCACGCCAACAATTGGCCGCGGGGCGACAACCAACCCGCAGCGACCAGGCGCGAGATGTGACGGGAACGGTTTCTCGCTGACCATCGGAGCCGCGCCGCCAATTTGAATGCCCCCTTGCAACATGCCGTACATCGTTCAGAAGCCAGGCCCCGGTCAGCAACTGCCGCCCGACCGAGAGTGCATCCGCGCGTTCGGGCCGCCCACAGCGCAGCGCCAAACCCGCCACAGGTGAAGGCAGAAAGTACTCGGCCTTCGCGCCTGAAATCTGGGTCGGAAAATGGATGCGCAGTCCGCGCTCGAATCCAATGGCCCAGTCCGAGGAAGAGCGGGCCATATCGCCGTCAGCCATTCGGCCGCCCCCCTGCCCTCGCCCGCAGCGCACGACTGACGGCATCTCGAAGAATCGACGCCTCAGCAGGCGGCAGGTTCTGCGCGACGAGTACATCCACGTTGGCACCGCTGGGGCAAATGAGGCCTGGAAGGAATGCGCAGAGTTCGACCAGCCATGGGCTGGCCGCGTCGCAATCGCCGGTGCTGCGGCACACGATTTCGGCCGCGGCGAGTTCACCGAGGCGGGTCCGCTGGTATTGCGAAAGCACCGCGACGCACCCCCAATCCCGCAGCAATGTCTGACTTTCGTATTGCCAGAGGCCACGGACGCTCGCCCGCAACGCCCAGGGATCGAACGTGTCGCGGAAGACGAACTCCAGCATCGAACGTTCTTCCTCCTTTTCGGCCGCAGTTCCGCGCAACTTGCGCGGAGCGAGAACGTGAGAGCCCGACGACAAGAGTTCGGGGTCGTGCATGAGACCGCCGGATTGCTCCCGAAGGAACTGCGTTCCTCCGAGAGCCTGGAACTCCTTGCACCAGTCGTCGACCAGTCCGGGTTTTGCCTGCGAGAACTCGCGTTCACTGCTGGAAACGACGCATCCCCGCGAGAGACTCTCGCGCAAGGATTTCGCTTCGACCTGATCGGCCAGGGACGGGTCGCTGGCCAGCGACCAGAGTTCTCCGGCGCTCAAGCGCGAGAGGCTGGCGCTCCATTGCCGCATCCAGCGGTCCCGTTCTCCGACGGCGAGTCGTCTACGCAGGTCGACGGGAGGCTCATCCGATGAGGCCGCGGCACCACCGGGCAGGGTGTCAGCTGAATGAGTGCTTCCGACGGACTGTTGTGTACCGTTTGGCACGACCAACGGGCCCGGCGACAGCTTGTCTGGCGCCGCAAACAGCCAGATCACGACTGCTGTCAGCACGCACGCAAACAGCATGATCCATCTACCGCGATGCATAGGAAAACCTCTAACGAAAGAACATGACTTTTTCAGGGAGACGCGCAGCATCGACGGACGGCCAACTCACTTCACCGCCATGTAGCCAAAGCCGATACCGGATACCGGCCGAGACCTCCTGCGCTTCCCCGGATGAACAAATGCCCCCCTCGAGCCCCTGCCGGCTTTCATGAAATCACCGGACCAGTGGCCAATCAGGGCGCAGGTGGCTCCCAGTCAGCAAACGGCACCCAATTCCAATCACCGTTGCACATCGAATGTACCGGGGCGACATTGATGATCGTGCCAGCACAGAAAGTTCCGCCACAAATGTACTGCCAGCGTTCCACCATGCCGTCGCTCAGAAGCACGTCCACGTAATCACCTTCGCGAGCGTTCATGACGTTGGCATGAGCAACGACATTCGCGCCTGCTAGCCGCATCTCTTCGATCACGGCACAAGGGTTATATGCGTCGTAGCCACGCGTGATGACTTTTCCGCTTTCACCGTCGCCGTTTCCGGTACCACCATCGCCCCCCCTTCGTCGGGAGGATCATCATTTCCGCCGCCGTTGTTGCACCAACCACCACCACAAGGATCCCAGACGCCTACGAACGCCGAGATCGAAATCGGCTCGAGAGGCTGACCTCCGCCGTCACCGCAATTACTCAAGCAGATTCCGCCTTGTGCCAAGGCGCTGCCCGTACCTGTCATTGCGACAAGTGCAAACGCTGCGCGAATTGCCATTCGCACCGTACGACTGCGCGTCGCACCAACCTCACGACCCAGCGACGCCAGATCGACGCCGCACATCCAGCGTGATTCGTTCCGCATGTTCATCTCCATGTTGCTCGTGCAATGACGAGCGAACCGGATGCTGGAACAATGCGAACATCAATTGAATATATAAATAATAAATAAAGAACTATACAAATACGTAAAAAATTATTATCAACTACGGAATCGGCCGCCGTACGACGACGAATCAACGGCAAGCCACGGGCTGCCCGTACCGCCAGCGCCGCCACCTCACCCCGCAGATCGAGATGACCCAGGCCCTGCTCGCCAGCGCCGAGGACATCCGCCGCACCGGCTCGGCCGCGCTCGATTTCGCCTACGTCGCCTGCGGCCGCTTCGACGGCTACTACGAAACCGGCCTCAAGCTCTGGGACATGGCCGCCGGCTGCCTGCTCGTCCGCGAAGCCGGCGGACGCTACTGCGACATGGCCGGCCGCGACGGCATCCCCGAATCCGGCAACCTCGTCGCCGGCAACCACAAGGTCGCGTTCAACATCGTCAGCACGATCCAGCCGACGCTGACGCCGGAGTTGCTGGCGGGATAAAAGCGTTCGCCGCTGCATCCGGGAGTGGGGAAATCCATCGCCCGCGCGTCTACGACTACGCATCGCGCGGACGCAGGCGGACCATTGGCCCCCTCCCCCTCGCTAGAGCCCTGAGTCTCGCTTCCCCGTTCCCCCGAACAGGTGTTGCGGCGTCCGCGCGGTGCGCTCCTTGATGACTCATTCGTCCCTGTCGCGCGCGATCTTCTGTGTGGACCGCTTGACGCCGCCGCTGCCTGAAACCCTCGGCGCCGCTTCGATCTGCTGCCCAGTGCCGTTCCAGCAATTGGCCTGGGTGTCGTTGATCCAGACCCAATAGCGCGTCGTCGTGTCGAGCGTCCCGTGGGCATACCACGCCCAGCCGCCGCGATTGCCGGCGTCGTCGATGAGGCCGTCGTGGAATTCGGCCATTCGCCAGCCCTTGCCGAACTGCGTGCGGCAGATCGCATCCGCGGCCGAGGGGCCGGTCAGGTCGACGCCTGCGATCGGCTTCGTCGCGGCAACGCGGCCGGCCGCCCAACCCGCATAGAACGGCGCCGGCATGACACCGCCGCCCTGCGGCGGCACGAGGAGTCCCGCGGGACGTTCGCGCCCGTCGACGTCGAGGCAAAGCACCGGCAGGCGAGTCGAGCAGGCCGTGTCGCCGGTGTAGGCGTTGCAGCTGCCCGACGCGGTGCGTGGCTGGCCGTGGCAGGTCACGAACACGACGCCGTCGCCGGTCGATGCGTTCGTGTTGTCGCCGAAAGTCATGCCGTAGCCGTCGGCGGCGGGAAGCGACGGCGAAACCAGCAGCGGAACGAGGGCGAACAGGAAGCGCATGCGAATGCTCCGGCGACGGGATTCGAAACGAACGCCATGGCGACGCGGCCGGGGTTCGAGTGCTCGGCCACATGGCGAATCCTTCTCTCTGGCTGGACTACGGCGTCGTCGATGCCAGCTTGAAATCCTGCTGGCGTCGGCGGCACTTCGCGTCCGCTCCCGGGGAGGGGTTCCCGATCAACCGTGGACACGACCGGTCTCGACACACATCCGTCCGCAGCGATCGTCCGGTACGACCTGCAGTACTCGGTAACGGTAGTACCGCCCGATCAGGCACCCGCCTCGCTCGTTGAAATCGGCATCGTTTTCGTGTCCGGGCAGCACGATTTCCGTCTGTACGGATATACAGCGCCAGTAATCCCGAAGTGATCCGACGGCGCGAAGACCGCGCAGGAAGCCGCTCGCCGAAACGAGCGTGCGTCCTGCGAAACATTTGCGCGTTCTTCACCGGCTCGCCTCGTCGATCGCGAGACCGTTGGCACCGCGCGCGCTGATGTTTCTCCCCCTCACCCCCGAGCTGGCTCGGAGGAGAGGGCTAAAGAGGGCCAATCCCTCGCGGCTCCCATGTCCGCAAAACGAAACGGCCCGGTTTCCCGGGCCGTTTCGCTTGAACAGTCAACGCGACGCTTACGGACGTGCCGCGAGTTCCGGATCTTCCTTGGTCTTCGGCATGAGGTCCTGCTTGGACACGCCGAGCCACAGCAGGATCGGGTTCGCGAAGAAGATCGACGACAGCGTGCCGACGAAGATACCGATCAGCATGATGAGGCCGAAGTTCTCGAGCGCCGGACCGCCGACGAAGTACAGCGTGCCGACCGCGAGGCCCGTCGTCAGGCCGGTCATGATCGTGCGCGACATGGTCGAGTTGATCGAGCGGTTGAGGATTTCGTACGGCTCGCCCTTGCGCGAAGAACGGAAGATTTCGCGCACGCGGTCGAACACGACGACCTTGTCGTTGATCGAGTAGCCGACGACCGACAGCACGGCGGCCAGCGCCGGCAGGTCGAACTCGCGCGCGGTCAGCGCGAAGATGCCGACGGTGATCAGCGTGTCGTGGATTTCGCTGGCGACCGCGGCGACGGCGAAGCGCCATTCGAAGCGCAGCCACAGGTAGACCATGATGCCGAGGATCACGAACAGCACGGCGACGAGGCCCTGTTCGCGCAGTTCCTCGCCGACGCTCGGGCCGACGAAGTCGCTGCGCGTGACCTTGACGTCCGTGCGCGTCTTGCTGAGTGCAGCCTGCACTTCGGTCGCGATCTTGTCCGTCGCAGCCTTGCTTTCGACAGCTGCCTTCGACGCATCGCTCGCGTCTTCAACGTGCGGCTTGATGCGGATCGCGTAGTCGGTCGGCACGCCGAGACTCTGCACGACTGCGCCTTCGAAGCCGGCGCCGTCCAGCGCGCTGCGGACGTCGGCGATTTCTGCCGGCGTCTGGTATTTCACTTCGATCATCGCGCCGCCCTCGAAATCGAGGCCGTAGTCGAGACCGCGCACGAAAATGATGGCCGCGGCGAGCACGCAGAAGACGGCCGACAGGGTCAGGCTCAGCTTGCGCCAGGCCATGAAGTCGACGTTGGTTTCGGACTTGAAGAGTTCCATGGGACGACTTCCTGGTTCAGACCGACAGCGACTTGACGCGGCGGCCGCTGAAAATGAGGCCGACGAGCACGTGCGTGACCATGACCGACGTGAACATCGAGGTCACGATGCCGATCGCGAGCGTGATGGCGAAGCCCTTGATCGGACCCGAGCCGAAGGCCATGAGGCCGAACGCGGCAATCAGGTGCGTGACGTTCGCGTCGAGAATCGTCGCCCAGGCCTTGTCGTAGCCGCGGCTGATCGCGGCCATCGGCGTCGAGCCGTTGCGCAGTTCCTCGCGGATGCGCTCGCAGATCAGCACGTTCGCGTCGATCGCCATGCCGAGTGTCAGCACGATGCCGGCGATGCCGGGCAGGGTCAGCGTCGCTCCGAAAACCGACAGGATCGCGACGAGCAGCACGAGATTCAGCAGCAGGCCGACGTCGGCGATAAGGCCGAACAGCTTGTAGTAGATGCCGACGAAGATCACGACAAGTGCAACGGCGAGAATCACCGCGAGCACGCCCTTGCGGATGTTGTCGGCGCCGAGGCTCGCGCCGATCACGCGTTCCTCGACGATGTCGACCGGCGCGGCGAGCGAGCCGGCCTTGAGCAGCAGCGCGAGTTCCGAGGCTTCCTTCATGCTGTCCAGGCCCGTGGTCTGGAACTGCGCGCCGAACACGCCCTGGATCGTCGCGACGCTGATGATTTCTTCCTTGGTGCGGTTCGAACGCACTTCCTTGCCGTCGACGATCTTCACCTCGGGAATGCGCTCGGTGTAGACGACGGCCATCGGCTTGCCGACGTTCTGCAGCGTGAAGTCGAGCATGCGCTGGCCGCCCTTCGCATTGAGCTTCATCGACACGGCAGGCGTGCCGCTGGTCGGGTCGGGCATCGAGGCCGCGTGCACGAGATCGTCGCCGGTGACGATGGTCTTCTTCTTCAGCAGGTACGGCTGGCCGTCCTTGCGGTAGTAGTAGAGCTTCGCGTCGGACGGCGCGGATGCCGCGCCCGCGGCGACTTCGGCGGCGTTCGTCGAGGACTGGTCGAGCGCATGCCATTCGAGCGTCGCGGTCGCGCCGAGCAGACGCTTCGCGAGCGCCGTGTCCTGCACGCCCGGCAGTTCGATGACGATGCGCGAATCGCCCTGCTGCGCGATGACGGGTTCGCCGAGCGCGCTGATGCGGTTGCGCAGCGTGCCGACGTTCTGGCGGATCGTGTCGGTCGCGATCTCGCGGAGCTTGGCTTCGCTGATCTTGAGGTTCAGCGAGAATGCGTCGGCCGTGGTATTGCCGTTGGCAATCTGCAGCTCCGGAGAGGCCTTCGCGATTTCCGCGGCGAGCTGGTCGCGCGCCTCGGCGGTGCGCGCCGTAACGGCGATGCCGGCCGGCGTGCGATTCGCGGTCACGCCCGGAATCTTCTTGTCGCGCGCGATCGATTTGACCTCTTCGACGTACTGGGTTTCGCGCTTTTCCAGCACGGCCTTCTGGTCGACTTCCATGAGGAAGTGCACGCCACCTTGCAGGTCGAGGCCCAGCGGCATGCTGTCGGCGCGGATCGCGAGCAGCCAGTGCGGCACGGTCGAGGCGAGATTCAGCGCCGTCGTATAGCCCTGTCCCAGACCTTCACGCAGCGCCGCGCCGGCAACATCCTGATCACTGCCGCTGTTGAGGCGCACGAGCAGACGGTCGCCGTCGAGCTCGATCGACTTGAACGCGATCTTCTGCGCTTCAAGGATGCCTTGCGCCTTTTCCTTCAGCGCAACATCGACCGTGTGGTCGCGATTGGCCGAGATCTGCACGGCCGGTTCCTTCGGGAACAGGTTCGGCAGCGCGTAAAGGAATCCGAACAGCAGCGCCACGACAACCAGCGCGTATTTCCAGCGGGGAAACTCGTTCATGCCATGAATCCCAGGTTGATCCGGCGTGGCGGCCCCCCGGCCGCGCACGTATCGACAATCGGAAAACGAACTGCGCCGGGATCACCGGCGCAGCGAGGGTCAAGCGGACTTCAGCGTGCCCTTGGGCAGCACGGCCGTGATGGCCTGCTTCTGCAGCTTGACCACGACGTTCGGCGCGATCTCGACGCTGACGTAGGACTCGCTGATCTCGGTGATCGTTCCGAGCATGCCGGTCGTCGTCGCGACCTCGTCGCCCTTGGCGAGCGCCGCGATCATGGAACGCTGTTCCTTGGCGCGCTTCATCTGCGGACGGATCAGCATGAAATAGAAGATCGCGAACATGGCGATCATCATGAAGATGGAGCTCATGCCGCCGCCTGCGGGCGGCGCACCCGGCGCGGCCTGGGCCTGCGCCGTCGAAATCAGAAAGTCCATGGTGTTCTCGCTGGTTGGAGCCGGACGCCGATCTGCCCGGCCTTGCAAAGTCGCGCAGTATGCCATGTGGCCCGACCCCGCGCACCGCAAGGCGTGGAGGCTGGGCCCGCCGGCTTCAAGGCCGCAACCCGTGCCCCGCCGGCGCGATGCCGCCTACAATCCGGGCATGTCATTGCACCGCATTCACGGCGGCCTCGCGCCGGCCGCGCTGCCGCGCACGCACGTTCCGACCGCGATACGCCCGTGTCCGCTACCCGCGAGGCTTTATCTGCCGCTCGTGGACGACGCCGGAGGCGCCCTGTTCGCGCACGTCGCGCCGGGCCGGCGCGTGCGCCGCGGCGAGCCGCTGGCTCACGCGGCGGACGCGCTCGCGACCGTGCTGCCGGCGCCGGCCGCCGGGCTCGTCGTCGCGATCAAGGAGCGCGCGACCGCGACGCGAGATGCCCGGAGCGCGCCTCACCTCGTGCTCGAACCCGACGGCAGCGATGAAGCGGTGCAACTGCCGCCGCTCGACGGACAGCAGGCCGACCCGGCCGTTCTGCGCCGCCGGCTGGCCGAGGCCGGCGTGATCGGACTCGGCGGCGCCGGATTTCCGGCCGCGCAGAAACTCGCGGCTCCGGTCGAACTGCTGATCGTCAACGGCGCGGAGTGCGAGCCCTACATCGGCTGCGACGAGGCGCTGCTGCGCGCGTACGCGGCCGACGTCGTCGCCGGTACCGCGGTGCTTGCGCGCATCGCCGGCGCGTCGCGTGCGGTCATCGCGCTCGAGGACCGCATGCACGAAGCCGGCGCGGCCGTGCAGGCCGCCCTCGCCGGTCATCCGCAGATCACGCTCGCACGGGTTCCGACCGTCTACCCGCAGGGCGGCGAGCGGCAGCTCGTCGAAGTGCTCTGCGCGCGCGAAGTGCCGGCCGGGCGCTGGCCGGTCGACATCGGCATCGCCGTGCAGAACGTTGCCACTGCCGCAGCCGCGTGGCGCGCGGTCGCGGCCGGCGAGGCCGTGACCGCGCGGCTCGTCAGCGTGGCCGGTCGCGGCGTCGCGGGCGCCGGGGTTTTCGAGGTGCGCATCGGCACCCCGGTGTCGGCGCTGATCGAGGCGGCCGGCGGCTATGCGCCCGACGCGGCGCGGCTCGTGCTCGGCGGCCCGCTCATGGGCGTCGCGCTGCCGCACGACGACGTCGCGCTGACCCGCACGAGCAACGCGATCGTCGTGCTGGCCGGCGAGGACGTACGGCCGCGCGCGCCGGAGCTGCCCTGCATCCGCTGCGGCGACTGCGCCGACGTCTGTCCGGTACGGCTGCAGCCGCAGGAGCTGCTGCGCCTGCTGCGCGACGGCGATGTCGACGGCGCCGCCGGGCTCGGCCTCGCCGACTGCATCGAATGCGGCTGCTGCGCATTCGTCTGTCCGTCGCAGATTCCACTCGTGGAATCGTATCGCCAGGGCAAGACCGCGCACGCGCTGGCGCGCGCGGCCCGCGTGCGCGCCGACCACGCGCGCGAACGCTACCTCGCCCGCACCGCGCGGCTCGCGCGCGAACAGGCGGAGAAAGTCGCGCGCGTCGCCGCGCGCCGCGAAGCGGTCGCCCAGGAACAGGCGGCCGCGCCGACGCCGCGGGCGCCGGCCGAATCCGCAGTCCCGGCCGAATCCGGCGCACCGGCGGTTGCGGCACGCATGGACAAATCCGCCGTGCTCGCCGCAATCGCTCGCGGCAAGGCCCGGCGCGCGCAGCAGGCCGGACCCGCGCCGCCGGCCGGCGACGCGGAGCAGAAGGACACGCCGTGAAGACGTTTCCGACGGCGCCCGCGCCGCATATTCCGGCCGGCAACCGCGTGCGCCGCGTCATGGGCGACGTGCTGCTCGCGCTGCTGCCCGGCGCCATGCTGCATCTGTATTTTTTCGGCTTCGGCCTCGTGTTCCAGCTCGCGCTGGCCGTCGCGGCCGGCCTGCTCGTCGAAGCCTCGGTCCGCTGCTGGCGCGGTGCCGCGGCGAGCGGCGGCATCGCGGACGTCTCGACCGTCGTCACGGCGGCGCTGTTCGCCATGAGCATCACGCCGCTGGCGCCGTGGTGGGTCGCGGTCACGGGCATGTTCGTCGCGCTCGGTCTCGGCAAGTACGCCTACGGCGGTCTCGGCGCCAACCTGCTCAATCCGGCAATGGCCGGCTGCGCCTTCGCGCTGATGGCATTCCCGCGCGAACTCGCGCACTGGCCCGGCGGTTTCGTCGGACTCGGCGACGCGGCGCGCGCGGTGTTCGCCGCGGCGCCGGCCGCGGGCTGGGACACGCTCGCGTCGGCCACGCCGCTCGACGCGACGAAACAACTCGTCGCGCAGGGTCTGCGCCTGCCCGAACTGCACGCGAATGCGCTGTACCAGCGCAGCGGCGCCGCGGCCTGGGCCTGGATCGCACTCGCGCTCGCGCTCGGCGGCGTCTATCTGCTGTGGCGCCGCGTGATCGGCTGGCATGCACCGGCCGGCGTCATCCTGACGACAATCGCGCTGACCCTGCCGGTCTGGCTGCTCGACACCGAGCGGCATCCGTCGCCGCTCGCGCATCTGACGGCCGGCGGCCTCATGCTCGCCGCGTGGTTCATCGCGACCGATCCGGTCAGCGGCTGCACGTCGCCGCGCGGCCGCTTCGTGTTCGGCTGCGGCGTCGCCGCGCTCACGCTCGCGATCCGCCGCTGGGGTCATCTGCCCGACGGCGTCGCGTTCGTCGTGCTGTTCATGAACCAGATCGCGCCGCTGATCGACCTGAACACGCGGCCGCGCATCTACGGACACGGCCGTGGCTGAGCCGCTGCGCCGCGCATGGCCGCTGTCCGCCCAGGTGCTGCTCGCCGCACTGGTGCTCGCGCTCGCCGCGTTCGCGACGCGCGACGGCCTGCACGAACGGGAGCGCGCCGGCGCGCTCGCCGAACTCGCCGGCGTGCTGCCGGCAGCGGTCTACGACAACGATCCGACGCGCGACCGCACCGTGCTGCGC